>NZRT01000053.1 GCA_002696345.1 Myxococcales bacterium | reverse complement strand
GTCGCCTTAGTTTTGAATCATGGTGACACCCAGGTTGATGTCTCGCTACCTAAGGGTTTGGTGGTTGGACAGGTTTTGGATGGTCAACCCGCCGTTGGCAAAGGCAAGATTCGTGTTGGCGCCAAAGCTTCTGCCTTGGTCGAGGTCGGTGGCGCCTATCTCTCGCAAATGGAACCGAAGAAGATGAAGGTACTTATCGAGATCGGTCAGTTACCGGACCCCGCTGCAAGCTATCGTTTGGTGGGCTTAGGCTCCGATTTAGGTCACTGGCAGCCTGAGAATGGTGTGCCTGTGAAATCGGGGCGAGCGGTCCTGGAAACGGCAGCGGACCGAGTCGTCGAGTTCAAGTTGGTGCAGTTGAAGCAAGGTCGAGCGTTGTGGGAACCCCGTGAGAATCGGTATCTCCACGTGGGAAGTTCGCCGCAAACGGTGGCGGTTCAATGGGGGCGGTAAAGCCGGTTTCCCTAGCCCTTGAGGGATTAGGTTTTACTTTCCCAGGAGCCGATGAGCCCGTGCTTCGCGATATTCATCTGAAGATGGATGCGGGGGGATTTCTTGTCCTCGTTGGCGAGAGTGGCTGTGGAAAAAGCACCTTGCTCCGCCTCTTAGCGGGTTTGGAAAAGCCCACGAATGGATCGATTCTTTTCGACGGTGTCGAAGTGAATGAACTCGAACCGAGGGAGCGGGACGTGGCGATGGTTTTCCAAAGCTATGCCCTTTATCCGCACATGACTGTCGCTGAGAACTTGGGGTTTCCCCTTCGGGTGGCGAAACAGAGCCCTGAGTCGGTCCGGTCCCGGGTTGGGGAAGTGGCTGAAGCATTGGGATTGAGTGCTCTTCTGCAACGCAAACCGGGCGAGTTAAGTGGCGGTCAACGGCAGCGAGTTGCCATGGGTCGTGCCATGGTTCGTCAACCGCGCCTCTTTCTCTTCGATGAGCCCCTGTCGAATCTAGATGCTAATTTGCGAGCGCAAATGCGTGCAGAGTTAGGGCAACGCCACCGTGAGTTGGGGATCACCACCGTTTATGTGACCCACGACCAAGTGGAAGCCATGACGTTGGCGGATTCGATCGCTTTGCTTCGGAACGGACGGCTTGAGCAAGTGGGCTCACCCGAAGATTGTTTCATGCGACCTGAGACAGATTATGTTGCTTCCTTCTTTGGACAGCCACCGGCAGCGGTCGTTCCTGGTGCATGGTCCGATGGCATCCTTCAGCTTGGGCAGGGTCAAGTTCCCTTTAAGGCCGATTGGTCCCAAGGTCAGGATTCGCAACTTAAGGTCGGATTGCGTCCAGATGCCCTTGTCCTGGACACTGAGGGGTCGTTGGAAGGGCATCTCGATGAAGTTGAATACACCGGAGCTGAGTGTCGGGCGTACTTCCGCTTACGGGGGCTCGAAGATCATCGTGTCTGTGTGTCCATCGACAGCAACGAGGCGGCGAAACTTAACGTTGGGACGACCGCCCGGCTTGGTGTTTTAAATGACCGAATCCTCTTGTTCGGTGCAGACGGTAAGGCGTTGAGAGTGACGCCAGAATGAACGCTCCGTTGCTTCTCCTGTGGTTTGCGACTGGAGTATTGAATTCTCCGCTGGCTGCCGCCGAGTTACTCGCTCAGTCGGGGCAGGAAATAACGAAAAAATCCGAGGCTTTTGATTGCGGTCAATCCTTCAAGGCGGAGGGGGAACCCTTGGTGCTCTGGCATGCCTGGAGGGACCAAGAGGCGGAAGCGCTCGCAAAGGTTGTCGCGGCCTGCGGCTTGCCTCTGAAGGTGACCTCCAGTCCCTTCGAGGGCTTTCCTGAAAAGGTGAGTACGGCGCTCGCTCACGGCCGAGGACCGGACCTCTTCATCTTCGCTCAGGACCGCATGGGGCAGTGGTTGAAGGCAGGCGACCTCGCAACCCAGCAGGCGGTACCTGGTCGCTTTTTGCCGGTGGCGCAGGAAGCTTTCCTTCATGAAGGTCAGAGTTATGGACTGCCCTTAGCGAGTAAGTCGCTGGTCCTTTTCGTGAACCGAGCATTAGAGGAGCAACCTTTAGAAGACCTTGCGATGGTTCCTCCAAGGGATCAGCCCTTGCTTTGGACCACGCTCGATAGCTATTACCACGCCTTCCCTTTTCTTGCAGCAGCGGGGGCAGCGCCTTTTGATGAAGCAGGTCAACTGCAGTTTCCCAGTGAATCGGATCGGCAGGGCTTGGAGATGCTTGGCCGCTTGGTCAACGAACTGAAGGTTTTGCCTAGAAGCCTTAACGCAGACCAGGCGAAGGCTGCCTTTATCGAGGGACGTGCGACCTACCTGATGGATGGTCCTTGGTCATTGGACGGGTTGCGGGCTCGGGTGCAAGAACTTGAAATACGCCCTCTACCCAAGGTCAATGGGCGTCCGCTTCGTCCCTTTTTGGGAGTTGATGGGGTCTTTGTCAGTGCCCATAGTACTCGATTGGAGTTGGCTCGATCCGTTGCCAGCGCGCTTGCCAGCGATCGTTCCGCAGCCTTGCGCTTAGAGCGTGCAGGACAGTTGGTTCCAAATCTAAAGGTTGGTGCTTGGGCGAAAGCACAGGGACTCCGGCCTCTGGCGAGTCAAGCCATGGCGGCGCAGGTGAATGGATATCCAACACCGACCCAGGCGGAGATGCTCGCCATTTGGGGGCCTGCGAAGGATGCAGTGACCGCAGTCGTCCGACAGGGCACGCCAGCGGAAGATGCGCTGTCTCTTGCGAAACGCCGCATCCAAAAGATGTTGGACCCTCTACCTCCACCCGCTGATCTGGCGCCTTGGTTTGTCGTCGCTGGATTGTTGGGGGTGATGGGTCTCATCGTGGTGGTAAGGAGGTATCGAGCCGACCGTTTAACGCGCCGTTCTCGTACGCCCTTACCAACTCTTCTTGGGTTCGCGTTGCCCGGTGGGCTCGTGTTGATCCTGTTGGTTGGAGCTCCCATTTTAACCGGTCTCGGAATGAGTCTGTTTGCCCGGGGTGAGGAAAGTTGGCGATTTGTCGGTTTTGCTAATTATCTCAGCATTTTAGCGAGCGATGGACTTGGTCCGACCCATCCCCTCTCTTTCTGGTTCACATTGGTGGTGACGGTTCTTTGGACGCTGATCAATGTTGCGCTTCATTTCGGCATTGGTCTGGGTTTAGCTTTGCTGTTGTTTCGTCCTGGGTTGAAGTTTCGGACGCCGCTTCGGCTGTTGTTGATCCTGCCTTGGGCGATCCCAAATTATATTACGGCTCTTGCTTGGAAAGGGTTGTTCGATGAGCAGTTCGGTGCAGTGAATGCGATGCTGCTAACGTTGGGTCTCGATCCTGTGGGCTGGTGGGATACGGGTGTGGCGGCTTTTACAGCCAACTTATGTACGAATGTCTGGCTTGGCTTTCCCTTCATGATGGTCACTGCCCTGGGCGCGCTAAGCGCCATCGATGGGGATCAACTTGAAGCTGCCCGCATGGATGGAGCCGGCTCTTGGTTCCGATTGCGACACGTGATTCTTCCCCAGGTGATGCCCGCGATGGTTCCTGCCTTGCTGCTCGGGACCATTTGGACATTCAACGCCTTCAACGTGATCTACCTCGTCAGTGGTGGCGCACCGGCCCATGCCACGGACATTCTTGTGAGCGAGGCTTATCGCTTCGCCTTTGAGGGGCAGCAACGTTATGGCTATGCCGCTGCCTACTCGGTTTTGATCTTTGGTATTCTCGTGCTCTTTGCTTGGGCAAGTACCGGTGTGAAGGGGAGGCGTGAGTCGTGAGGCGCTGGCTGACTCAAATGGGTATTTATGGTTTCCTCGTTTTGGTGACCATCGTGACGCTGTATCCCCTGTTGTGGGTTGTCGGCTTAGCGATTGGCGACGGACAACGGAGGGGCGGGTTAAACCCTTTCGCTTCGGCGCCCAGTTTGGATGGCTTTCAAACGCTTTTTCGTCAGTCGGGCTTTGGGCAGGCGCTCTTTAACTCCCTCGCCATTTCGTTGGCTGCAGCGTGCCTCGGCGTCCTCCTGGCTGCGACCTTGGGCTATGCGCTTTCACGCTTCCAGTTCTTCGGTAAAGACGCAGGCTTGAAGTCCATTATCGTGTCTCAAATGTTCCCCGGGGTGGTGAGTTCGATTCCTATTTACTGGTTGTTGCATCACCTGGACCTCTTGGACAGCCGCACGGGGTTGGTACTGGTCTATGCGACGACTTCGGTTCCTTTTTGCGCGTATGCAGCCAAGGGGTGGTTCGATACGCTACCCTCTGATTTATTGGATGCTGCCCGTATGGATGGTGCGGGGCCTTGGCGGACATTTTGGACGGTGGCTCTGCCGCTCGCGGCACCGGCTCTCGCCGTGACCTTTCTGTTTGCTTTCATGGGTGCTTGGAGTGAGTTTATCCTGGCCCAAACCTTTCTCTTTGAAGAAAGTAACTACACCGTACCGATGGTCTTACAACGCTTTACAGATCCACACAGTGCGGATTGGCGAGCCTTTGCCGCAGGGTCACTGATCGTTTCCGCACCAGTGCTCGCACTCTTTTACACCCTCCAAAAACACTTGGTTGGAGGCTTGTCGGCCGGGGCAGTGAAGTAGCAAAAGGGGCGCAGGGGGATGTTTCGCATGTTGGGTGATTTCGTTCGAGGTGTCGGTCGAGTGGCTGTGAAGGGAGCGCTTGCCGTGCCCCGTCGAGCCGGACAGAAAGTGCTTCGTGCCGCTGGGCGGTATTCCGATACGGCGGAAGGGCTTCGTCTCGCCTTGTTCGGGCCCGATGAGGAGCCGACCTGGCAGGCCTATCCGCCACCAGACCCTGTTCCAGAGCCGGTCACGGTGACGCCTCAGACCGCCGGCGTAGAAACCATCGACGAAGGCGAGGTGAAGGACAAAGATTCCGAACTGTCTCAGATGACGGTCGCTGCCTTGAAGACGCTGGCCCGTGCTAAGGGCCTGACTGTTCCCCGTCGCATCAAAAAATCCGCGCTGATTGAACAGATTCAATCGGCGTCACTGGATCAAGCGGGGTAGGGTGGCGATCCCTGGATCCGGGGACCAGCGGGGAAAGAATCGCTGTTTCATGGCTCGTCGTATCCACAAAGATCTCACGCTTGGTTTGGCGCTCGATACTTAGCGCATTTCATTAGGCTCCAACTCGATGCCTGATTCGGCGGGGGCTGGATTGCGGCTTGCGTTCACGGGGCCCGATCATCGCGCTTTTTGCTTGCGGTGTCTGAGCCGAGGCTCTATTCCGCCGCCAACATCTCGCATCTTCGGACGCAAGGTGGGTCTTCGGACCCGCCTTTTTCTTTAACAGGAGCCCAACGTGAGTAGCCGATTTATTCTGGGACATCGTACCGAGATGCTGAGTCGACTTGAGGCTATTCTTGCGGACCCGCTCGAGGGAATGGGCTTCCGGCTTGTCGATATCGAATTTCAGCCTCAGGGGCGGCAAGGTGCCGTGGTGCGTCTCTATGTCGATCGTGATGAGGGGATCGATATCGAAGGTTGTACAGAGGTCAGTCGGCTGGCCTCAAGTTTGCTCGATGTCGAGGATCCGGTTCAAGGCGCGTACAACCTTGAGGTGTCCAGCCCTGGCTTAGATCGCCGTTTGGCGACCGCTCGGGATATTGACGCGGTTCTTGGCGAAAAGGTGCAGTTGCGCCTGATCAAAGGAGAAGAGCGCCGGAATATGACCGGTCAACTGATGGCAAGACGTGACGAGTCGCTGGAACTCAAGCAGGGGGATGCGATGACCGCTGTCCCCCTGGAGCGTATCCAGCGTATGAATCTTATTTATGATTTCGGAGGCTAAAATCCATGGATGAAGAACTCATCAAGGTTATTGGCGAGGTTGAGAAAGAGAAGGGTCTTGAAAAGGACGTGATCATCGAAGCCCTCGAGGCTGCGATGCTGACGGCTGCGCGCAAGCGCAAAGGGCTGGTGGCTGACCTCGAAGCAAACTTTGATCCTGAGACCGGTGAGGTCAATGTGATCGAGTTTAAAAAGGTGGTTGAGACGGTGGAGAATCCGGACCTCGAGATCACCCTCGACCAGGCGCTTGCGATCGAAGACGATCCCGATCTCCAGATCGGCGATGAAATCGGTCTTTTGATTCCGACGGAGGAGTTGGGTCGGATCGCAGCACAGACAGCGAAGCAGGTGATTATTCAGCGGGTGCGAGAAGCTGATCGTGATGTTGTCTTTGAAGCCTTTAAAGACCGAAGAGGTGAACTTATTTCTGGGACAGTGCGCCGCATCGAACGGGGCAACATCATGGTGGATCTCCTCAAAGCAGAGGCGATTCTTCCTTATCGAGAGCAGTTGCCTCGGGAAAATGTCCGCCCTGGAGATCGTATCGAAGCGCTCGTCCTTGAGGTTCGGAAAGAAGCACGGGGTAGCCAGATCGTCCTGTCCCGCGCCCATCCAGATTTTGTGGTTAAACTCTTCGAGCGTGAAGTGCCCGAGATTTACGAGGGAATCGTTTCGATCAAGGCTGTCGCCCGTGAGGCGGCGACTCGTACCAAGATCGGCGTTCAGTCGAGGGACGCCGATGTGGATCCTGTCGGTGCCTGCGTGGGCATGAAAGGGATTCGGGTACAGGCGGTGGTGAACGAACTCCGAGGCGAGAAAATCGACATCGTACCTTACAGCCCTGATCCGGTTCGCTTTGTTTGTTCCGCTCTGCAGCCAGCCGAGGTGAGCCGAGTGTTGGTGGACGAGGGTGAGCGTCGCATGGAAATCGTCGTTCCGGACGATCAGCTGAGTCTGGCGATTGGTCGTCGGGGACAGAACGTTCGGCTTGCTGCCGAAGTGACGGGTTGGAAGTTGGATTTGCATTCTGAATCCAAGATGAATGAGCGTCGCGCCATCGCCTTCGAAAGCCTTGATCGAATCGAGGGGCTCGGCGAGTTGATCCAACAGACGCTGTACAACTACGGCTACACGTCTGCGAGTCAGGTGGCGGAAAGCGAAGTTTCGGCTCTCGCTGCCATTCCCGGCATTGAGGAAGAACGCGCTCAGCAGTTGGTGGAAGCAGCCTTAACGGCCGTCGCCAGCGAGCGCGCCGAGCGAAAGATTCGTCGAGAACTGGCAAGGGATCAGGCAAGCTACATCTATAAGCTCTATGACCTCGCAATAACGATGCCCCGAGGCGAGGGGCTTGATGGCATCCCGGAGTTGGGTGCGGTGGGTCGAGCTGCGGTGATGGATTCCGGCTTGTGTAACTTGGCCGAACTCTATGTGGAAGCCACCGAGATGGATTTGGAAGCTTTTGCCGAAGCCTACGGTTGGTCTGAGGGGCGTGCCTGGACGGTGGCTTATCGAGCCGAAGATGCCATGGCAGGGCGGCTTGATGTGGAGTTGAACCGCTTGGTCGATAAGCCTGATGAAACGGACTTTGCTGCGGCAGCGGAAGAGGTGGAGAACGAAGCTCCAGCCGAGGATGCGGCGGAGGCAAAGGCCGGTGACGTTGAGGTGGCAGGCGATGGTGAGGTCAGTCATGCGTCTTCGCCAGAGGATGCAGAGACCGCCGAATCGGAAGAAGGAGCCTGATTCGAATGCCGATGCGCCGTTGCACGGTCTGCCGAGTTGAACTGAGGCAGGAACGATTAATCCGGCTCGTCAGTTTTGACGGCAAGGGGATTACTGTGGACTTACGGGGCAAGCTTCCGGGGCGGGGCGCGTATGCCTGCGCCCAGAGAAGGTGCTTGTCGGGGGCGCTCAAGGGGGCTGCTTCTCGCTCTTTGCGGCAAAGTGTACGGGCTACTGAGCCCGAAAATCGGCTTAAAGAAGTGGAAGAAGGGTTGCTGCGATTGGTTCGAGAAGGCCTGTCGCTAAGCGCCCGACGACAAGGGCTCACGATCGGTTTGAAGGAGACCCTGCAGGATGGTTCTGCAGGCCCTGTGGTCGCTGCGAAGGATTGCAGCGAGCGGACCAGAAAGATGGTGGACCAAAGCGAGAGGGATGTGTACGTGCTCGGCACGCAGGAAGAGTTGGGGCATTGGTCTGGGCGCGGGCCTACCGGTGTTCTTGGGCTTTCTGAAGGTCCGGCTGCGCATCGCTTAATTAATAACTTGGCTCGGCTCTGCTCATTGCGGGCGAGCCAAGTGGCCTAAGGAGGCTCGATATGGCGAGGATCCGGCTCTACGACCTGGCGTCACGATTCGGTAAAACTCCGGAGCAAATCCGCGAAATCCTCACGTCGAATGGCGTGAAATTGGGGGCATCCCCGTCGGCCAGCGTCGACGAAGCGGTGGCAAACAAGATTTTGTCAGAGAAGAAGGCGAGTCGCCCCCGTCGAATCGCAGTTCGTCGTCGTCGAAAAGCGGAAGCGGAGCCCGAGCCCGTCGTCGAAGAGGCCGTCGCTGAAGAAGTGGAAGCGGCTCCCGAGGTTGCCGATGTCGTCGAGGCCGATGACACGGAACCCGTCGCTGCAGCCGAGCAGGAAGCGATCGAGAGCGAAGAAGCGGTGGCTGAAGTTGCTGCGGTCGAAGCGTCCGACAGCGAGGAGTCCACGGCTGCGGAACCTGCCGATGCTGACCCGGAGGCGGCAAGCGAGGAGGCTCCTGCACCCGTAGCGGCTGATGCGACCGAAGAACCAGCCACGGATACGGAAGAAAAGGAAGCGCCAGCGTCCCCGGGAGTCAAGGTTGCTCCACCGGCTTCCGAGGTTCAGAAAAAGCCAGCGGCCGTTGCGCCGGTGGCTCGCGTGGTGCGGGTGATTGACGCCGATGCGATCCGTCAACGTCTGAAGGCGGAAGGCCGTCGAGGCTTCGGACGCAAGCCCTCGGGGGGGGCGCCGGCTGCTCGTCGTGGTCCTGCTGGTGGTTCTGGGCCTGGGCGCCCCAACCAGGCACCAGGCCGCATGGGTGCTGGTGGTTTAGGTGGTGGAGCGGGAGGTTTCGTCCGGCCGCCGATGCCAGGTCCTGCCCCGGGCGGTCCCGGCGGGCGACGGGGTCGTGCCGCGCAGAAAAAGCGCCGCAAGCGTCGTCTCTCCAAAGAAGCGCTGTTGGAAATGCAAGGTGAAGAACTCTTGCGTCGCACGGCAGCACGTCGAACGGTCGATCGAGACCCGAGCCAGATTGCCGCCCACAAGCGGGTGCTGAGCATCAGCGAAACGGTCAGTATTCAAGATTTGGCGCACATGATGAGTGTCAAAGCTGCAGAGGTGGTGGGCGCACTCTTTCAACAAGGCGTCATGGTCACTATGACCCAAAGCATCGATTTCGAGACTGCAACACTGATCGCCGAAGAGTTTGGCTTTGAGGTGAAGACAGCTGAGGTCAGTGACACTGAACTGCTGGAAATGGTGGAGGACAGTGCTGAGGATCTGAAGCCGAGGCCGCCTGTCGTGACAGTTATGGGCCATGTTGACCACGGGAAAACCTCTTTACTGGATCGGATCCGAGCCGCTGATGTCGTGTCCGGCGAAGCAGGAGGCATTACTCAGCACATCGGTGCTTACCAAGTGCAGACACCGGCGGGACCCGTGACCTTCTTGGACACACCGGGCCACGCCGCATTTTCTGCGATGAGGGCCCGTGGCTCTGAGGTGACTGATTTGGTGATTCTGGTGGTTGCTGCCGACGACGGCATCAAGCCTCAGACGGTGGAAGCGATCAAGCACGCGCAGGAGGCTGAGGTTCCGATCGTCGTCGCGTTGAACAAGATGGATCGTCCCGAGGTGAAGCCCGATCAGATTTTGCAAGAACTCACCGAGTTCCAGATCGTCCCCGAGGAATGGGGTGGCGACACGATGGTCGCGAAAGTTTCTGCCAAGACCGGTGAAGGCGTCGAGGAGATGCTCGAGGGTCTGGCACTGCAAGCCGAAATGCTCGAGTTGAGAGCCAACCCCGACAAACCAGCGATCGGTTCGGTGGTCGAAGCGAAACTCGATCGGGGGCGTGGTTCGGTCACGACGGTCTTGGTCCACGAGGGAACTCTGCGCAAAGGGGATACCGTTGTGGCCGGTAGTTTCTTCGGTCGTGTACGTGCCTTGACCGATGAGAGGGGTCGCATCGTCGCCGAGGCTGGCCCTTCCTGTCCTGTGGCGGTTCAGGGCTTGAGTGGCGTACCGATGGCTGGAGACTCAGTGTACGTGGCGCCCGATGAGAAGACTGCCAAGCAGATCGCTGAGCGTCGTTCCACCCGTCGACGGGAGGCGGAACTCGCTCGGGGTGCTCGAGTCAATCTCGAATCATTCCTGAAGCATGGCGATCAGGCAGCCAACGCCAAGCAACTTAATGTGGTCATCAAGGGTGATGTTCAGGGCTCTGTGGAAGCGCTTAAAGAGAGCTTGAATGAGTTGAGCGTGCCCGAAGTGAAAGTGAATGTTGTACACTCGGGTGTGGGCGCGATTACCGCAAACGATGTCAGTCTGGCGGTCGCTGCGGAAGCGGTCGTGATTGGGTTCAATATCCGTCCGGACACGAAGGGGGCAGAGGCTGCCGCCGAGTCGAAGGTGGATGTGCGTATTTACAAAGTGATCTACGAGGTCATCGACGACATTCGGGCAGGGCTTGAAGGCTTACTCGCTCCGACACAAAAGGAAGTCTATTTGGGTCGGGCAGAGGTCAAGGAAACCTTCCGGGCACCGAAGCTTGGTACGGTGGCGGGTTGCATCGTTGTTTCCGGCATGTTGCGTCGAAGCGCCAAAGTTCGCTTGCTGCGTAACCACAAAGAAATCTATGTTGGCGAACTCAGTTCGCTTCGCCGGTTCAAAGACGACGTCGAAGAGGTTCCTGAGAGCCTCGAATGCGGTATGGGCTTGGAGGGATGGTCGGATCTGCAAAACGGCGACTTGGTCGAATGCTATGACATGGAAGAGGTTCAAGTGACTTTGGAACAGGCTCGGGAAGCAGCGGAAGCAAAAGAACTCGAGCAGGCTCTGAAAGCAGAAGAAAAAGCAGCGCAAGACGCCGAAACTGGTAACGAGGTGGAGGCCTGATCCGTGGCCTTTGGTAATCGGCGGGCAGACCGAGTCGAAGCGGCCTTAGCGAAAGCGGCCGCTGAGGTTCTCTCACGGGGTGATCTCCCCGTGGACTTGCCCACGTTTATTACCGTCAATTCCTGCAAGATGAGCGACGACCTCAGGAATTGTACCCTCTACATCTCGGCGTTTACAGACGACCCTGAAGTCTTGGAAGCCACCGAAGCCGCGCTCGCGGAGTTGACGATGCCGTTGCGGCAGCGTCTCAGTCGCATGGTTCCGATGAAGTACAGTCCTCGCTTGCGGCTGGAACTGGATGATTCCGCAGCCCGCGGCGTTCGCGTAAGTCGTGATTTACAACGCCTGGTCGAGGAGGCAGATCGTCGTGAGTCGAACGACTGAGCCCGCGCTTCTTCTACTGGATAAGGCGGCATCTCTCTCGAGTCGGAAGGCTGGGGGACAGGCGGCTCGACACTTGGGTGTGAAGAAATATGGGCATCTTGGGACGCTGGACCCCTTTGCTACGGGCATCCTGCCTGTGATGCTGGGTCGTGCCACTCGTCTCGCACAGTACTTACCTCAGGTGCCGAAGGGCTACGCCGCTGAGATTTGCCTTGGGGCATCGACGACGACCGATGATGTCGATGGTGAGGTGGTCGAAACAGCTGATATACCCTCCTACGATTCCGATGCTCTTGAACAAGCAGCACAAGCCTTTACCGGCGAAATACGACAGCGTCCGCCGGCATTCTCAGCAATTCGTGTCGATGGGCAAAGAGCCTACAAGCGTGCACGACGAGGTGAGGCTGTCGAGGTGCCTGAGCGGGATGTGAGCGTTTACGAACTGCGGCTTCGGGGAGTATCGAGAGACCGATTGGCTCTTGATGTGGTCTGCGGCAGCGGCACATACATCCGAAGCCTTGCTCGAGATATCGGGCTCTTTTTAGGGACCCGAGCTCATCTCACACGCCTCCGGCGAACACGGGTCGGTGCCTGGGGATTGGAGGATACCGCCCCACTCGATGCCATGCCCGAAAGGGGCGTCATTGGTATGAAAGAGGCTTTGGCACTTTGCGGTCAAGAGGTGCACCTTCCCGGAGAAGCGCAGCGCTATCTTCGCCAAGGCAAGCCCCTTGCGAATCTTGAGCCCCTAAACGGATTGCCTCATGGGCGCTACAGTGTGTTCTGCGGACTGCAAGCGGTGGCTCTGGTCGAATCGGACAGCGCTGGGGGGTGGCGGTATTGCCTCGTGTTACCGGAAGCGGACCATCGAGAGCGTTTCCTTGGGGGCTGAACTCGAGCTTTGGGAGGGACCGCCTGCACTGAACCAGGAGGCACTTCGTGCAGCCAAAGACCTCCGTTTTGATCATCCCAAACTGGGCCTTGGTCAGCGCCTCGGCGAGGCAGCTTCGGAGCTCATTGCCCGACGCGTTGGTCACCCTGAAGCATTGAATGAACTGTTTGAGTTGTCTCTGCAACGCTACGAGCCCGACCTGTTGCCCGATGTTGCAAAGGCAGCCCCTGTCCTGAGCGACGCCATTGAAGCCGGCCGACGAATTCTCATCTTTGGCGATTACGATGTAGACGGCACAACGAGCGCCGCTGTGCTCACCCTGTTTCTCCGAGCCTGTGGGCACCACAGCGTTTCGACGCAACTTCCTCATCGAATGAAGGATGGCTACGGAATACGTGCGGATCGGGTGGAGGCGATCGCCCAAAGGACGGATCTTTTGATCACCGTTGATTGTGGTGCGACTGCGTTCGAGGCACTGGAACGGGCAGCGGATTTAGGTTTGGAGGTGATTGTTTGTGACCATCACACGGTCGCAGACAAGGTGCCGCCGGCTCGAGCTGTTATCAACCCCAAGCGAGCGGATAATCGCTACCCAGGAGGCGAGCCAGCAGCTGTCGGTGTTGCCTTTAATTTGGTCATAGCGACCCGACGAGAGTTGCGGCGCCGAGGGTATTTTGGAGATGCCGGAGCGCCCCGTCTCGATGCACTCTTGGAGTTGGTGGCTTTGGGGACCGTGGCCGACATGGTGCCCTTGACCGGCGCCAACCGTATCTTCACTCGTATGGGGTTAGAGAGTCTTCAGAACTCGAAACTCCTCGGCTTGAGAGCTCTGGCTCAGTATTGCAAGGCTGAGCATATTACTGAGCGCGAGCTGGGCTTCGACTTTGGCCCACGTATCAATGCAGCAGGACGGTTGGACTCGGCGGATCCCGCATTTAATTTGCTGGTTGCCCAGGAAGAAGCTGAAGCTCAAAAACTGGCGGAACATTTGAACGATTTGAATCTGAAACGTCGCACGATTCAGAAGCAAATCGTGGAAGAAGCCGTGAGAATTGTAACGGACTGGTCGGAACTTCCGCCTTGCATCATCTTACGCAACGAAGCCTGGCATCCGGGGGTTGTTGGCATTGTGGCGAGCACGCTCGTTCGGCGGTTTCATCGCTGTGCGGTGGTGATTGGCGAGGCCGGTAAAGGCTCGGCGCGAGCGGTTGATGGACAGAATATTTTTGAAGCTCTGAAGTCTGCAGAGAATCTCCTCGATCGTTTCGGTGGACATGCAGCTGCGGCCGGTCTGCAGTTTGTTGGTGACGACGATGATTTTCGAGCGCTGCGGCAAGCGGTTTGTCAACATTTGCGGCTCACCCTCGGCGACCGTTTGTATCAGCGGGTGCGTCGCTATGATCTGAAACTCCATCCCAAATACGCCAATACCAACCTGGCTTGGGAGTTGGCGGCCCTCGGGCCATGGGGGCAGGGAAACCAACGACCCATCTTTATGGCCTCCGATCTCGTCGTGATGGATACGAAGCCTGGCAAGAGCGGTTATCTTGCAATTCGCGTGGAGGCTCCCGACGGTGGACAGCCTGTTTCCCTTTTCGGCTTTCAACTCGATGACCTACGGCAGTTCGCGGATTCCGGGGGTTCGATTGATGTGCTCTACGAGATCGCCTTGGACACGTTCCGAGGAGTAACTCGTGCTCGCCGGCGCATTTTGGCCTGGCGCCGAACGAGTCGAGAGGAGTCCATTGCTGAGCCTGATTTCGATCCTGTTGGTCAGCATCGGTTCTGAAGCCGATTTGGAGTTGCAGTTTCGTTCGACCTGGGCTGCGAACCAAGCGGTGCGAGCCTGTGAACTGCTGGACGAACTCGCGCTGAAAGGCCCCCTCAGTCCCGGATCCAATCAATTGGCCACGTTGGCTCGAAAACGCTGCGCTCGCATGGCTTTACAGCAAAATCAGTGGAGCCGTGGCGAAGCTGAGTTGCGGGCATATCGAGAGCTAGGGGGCGATGAATCCGATATCGATGAACTCGTCCAGGTTCATGCCGCAGGTCGTGCCTTGTCTCATTTTCGGAGAGGGCAGGACCGGCAAGGACTTGAATGGCTTGGACAGATTCGTCGACCAGATTTGTGCTCCGATAATTTAGGTGCGCAAGTGGCTCTGGCAGGACTCCGCGCCGTGGAACGGCCGGATTTCGGCCAAGCATTGGTCTTCCTTGGCCATCTCGAGCGTTTGGCGCCTGAACAGCATCAAGCGCAGCAATTAAGGCGAGAAATATGGTGGGAGCAAACGGGGCGTAAGTGGGCATTGTGGTTTGCGGCCGCATCATTTCTGCTTCTCGTCGTCTTGACCACTGTGAATCTTCTGCGCACGAAACGGCGGGAGCGGGCGGTTCTGCATTCGGAGGTCTGAGTCATGTTGAAATTTTTGATGATCGGCGCAGTTCTGTTCGGTGGTGATGCTCGAATCTTTCTGAATGGCGTCGCTGTTGACGGGATCCGGAACCAAGAGTTCAAGAATGCAACGGTGCGCGTGGACGCAAAGGGGGGCATCCACATTGATGCTCCCGGCTACAGTGTGGCGCCACCGGCCGAGCGACTCACGTTGCAACCGATTCGGCTCTTCGGTGATTCGGATCTATTGCTCATTATTGAGAGCAGTGCTCCGGGCAAGACAGGAGTTTCAGTGGAAGCGGTTCTTGCCGGTAAAGTTGTGGTGAGGGAGGATGATCCGATTCAAGCGGTTCATGGCCTTCGTCAGTATCTGAAAAAGGGGGAGAATAAACTCGAGATAAGAGTCGCCAAAGGGGTGGGTGCTGGCGAGGTCAACGTGGTGTTTGGATTGGGGAAACTTGCTGGCAACGAAATCAAACTGAGCACAGACCCGCTTTTTCAGGGTCCGATCAAACTCCCCGAACATGGTCTCCGAGTGTATCAACTGACGGTGAAGAACTAAGGTGCGACTTCTTCTCTTTCTTTCGTTGATCGGTGGGCTTACAGCTTGTTTTGGTCACCGTGAACGTGACCAACGTCTGGGAGAGATCCATCGGGGACTCGGTGTCGATTTCATGAGCAAGCGTGACTGGCGTCGGGCTCTGGGCGAGTTGAGAACGGCCAAGAAATATGACCCAAAAAACGCAGAAGTTCGTTACAGTTTAGCCTTTTGTCAGTTCTACGGATTCCAGCAAGCGAGTGCAGCGGAGCAGGAACTGCGAAAGGCAATTGGACTGAAGACAGACTACAGTGAAGCTTACAATCTGTTGGGTATTGTTTTGAACCACGTCGGCCGACGAGACGAAGCGATTGAAGCCTTCGAGACGGCCTTGAACAATATGCTGTATCGAACGCCTTTCTTTGCAGCCCAAAATCTCGCCCCAACCCTGGTCTTAATGGGGCGGGAGAAAGAAGGGATGAAACGCCTACGGTTGGCGCTAAAGGGGAATCCTAACCTGTGCGGAGCCTACCTCTCGTTGTTGGATTTAGCCCAAAGGCGACGGGATAAAAAAACCGTCAAGAGGTATGATCCAGAGTTTCTCTCACGCTGCGTTCAAAATCCGGGAGCAGGGGAGCGCTTACCCAACGAGGTCCGCAGGGAGGCTTATTTGCGAGGCATCAAAAGAGCCCGAGCGAAGAAAGACCGAGATCGGGCTCAACAACTCATCATGGAGTGCCGAAAACGGGTACCTCGGCGGGATGACGAGCGTGGGCCAGGGTGCCCCAAAGCTGCGCCTGATGGTGCATTTGGCGGAGATGCATTTCCATGAACTCTGTGAGTATCGGTCAAACCTTACGTGCGGCTCGTGAGGCGCAACGCTTCAGCCAAGAGCAGGTGGCGGAAACCCTACGCCTGGAACCCGACGCCATCGCCGCCTTGGAGGAGGAACGCTGGGAACGTTTTCCTGCGCTCGTGTATGCTCGAGGTCATCTTGCAAGTTACGCCCGTCTTTTGGGGATTGAGCCAGCCGCATTGCTACTCCGGATGCCGTTAGCAGACGAGGAATCGATGGGTGAAGAGGGAGTTTTAGGGAGCGGCGGAGTCAATCCGTGGTTGGTTGCCGGCGCTTTATCCGTCGTTGCTGTGGTTGCCATTCTTTTGTTGAGTCGCTGATGGATGCTTCATTTCGTGGGCTGCTTCTGAAGCGGGTGGCTTACGGTGATGCGGACCTGATTCTCACCATACTCTCCGCCGAAAACGGACTTGTCTCTTGTTTTGCCCGTGCTGCTCGTCGTCAGAAGCGAGCCTGGTCAGGACTGTTGAGTCCGGGCAATAGCCTCGAGATGGACTTGTCTTCCCGACGGCGGACGGGATTGCCCACCGTAAGACAGCTTCGGCTCATCAAGGACAGGAGTGGTGCCTTGGCTTCCCCTGCCTCACTCGCTCGTGCAGCGTATTATTTAGACCTGGCGTTGAGGGTGAATGTCGAAGGAGCCGAGGCACCGGAATTTTTGGATCGCCTGGAGTTCGCACTCGACCGGATCGAAGAGCCCGGTATGAGCCGTTTTATGGAATGGGCGAGCATCGACCAACTTGGGGTTTTGCCGCCAACTGACTGGTGTGAGGAGTGTGGTGGCGAGTTGGGCGAAGGGGGAGCCATCCAGCGGGTGGTTGGTGGTGGGCTCTCTTGCCTGGGATGCGGGCGGCAAGGAATGAAGATTTCTCAAGAGACTCTGGCAGGCTTGAGGGCGCTCGCTGAGGGTGAAATTGTTACGGATGTGGAGTCTGAGCGAGCCTTAGCCCGATTTCTAGGACACCTCCTGCTGAATCAACTCGGAGTTCTCGAGAGCCGTCGTCAAGCCGCTCGATTCGCTGCTCTTTAGCGCCCCCGGATGACTTGGCGCGTCTGAGCCTGTCGGGGGCGTTCCAAGTGGAACATGTACCACTGGTTACCGTAACCTTGCATGCGCATGGATCGACCGTTGCGGAGCGCCTCTAAGTTTTTCTGCAAAAGAGGATCTTTGCTTTCCGTCTTCTTTTCCCCCCGAGCCAAGATCTCGATGGCGTGGTCTCGGCGCTGATCACTTTTGCGCCCATCTTTGGCGTTCAGAACACACCATGCCCAGACAGCGTAAAGCATACCCTGCTTCTTGTTGTGTTTCTCAGATTCAGCAAAGGCACTGTTCATGGCTTCCCATGCCTGCCCTTTAAAGTGACATACACCGAGCATCGCCCGCGTCGTCCAAACTCTTGCGAAACCGTCTTTCAGGTAGGGTTTGGCCCGATCGAAGCGCTTGCCCATAAAGAGGAGTTGGCCAATTTGACCATCCATTTGAGCCCGAATCCCCCACTGCCAACTGGCGATCGCGTAGGCACCACGGAGTTTTTTGATCGCCTGGTCGATCGCCGCTTGCATCACGGCCTCTTGCTGCTTTGGTTGCCTCTGAAGATTCACTTTGCGGCCAGCGGCCTCCATGATGCCGCCCACCTCACGGGAAAGCAGTTCGACTCTTTTGAAGCTACGCCTCGCCAGCAACCAATAAGCGATGACGCCACCGAGAACGCCTGGTGCGATGCCGTACTGTGCACCACCGAGCAAAAATCCGGCGAGCGCCGTTACACCAAGGATCAGACCGAGTGAGATCAAGAAGTTGTACAAAGGTCCGCCTCCGGCGGCCAGATGCATCAACGGCGCCTTCTCCGCAAGAACCATTGCCTTCTTGACCTGCGGGATCGCCTCGGTTTCATATCCCGCAGGTCGAATGGGATCCCATGGAACTGCCGCAGCAGATAGGAACCTGGAAGGTTGTTCGCCGGCTTGGCGCCGGAGGCATGGGAACTGTCTTTGAGGTGATCGACGCCTCCGGGACCGTCCGAGCCCTCAAGCTTCTCAATGTGTTGGAGGAGGCAGCGACCCGGCGCTTTCTGCGGGAGTATCGTGCGCTTGCTCGACTACGGCACCCCAACGTGGTTCGTGTGTACGACACGGGTCAGCACGATAAACGTCCGTTTTTCACGATGGATTTGGTCGAAGGCCAAGACTTCGACGAGTGGCTACGAGGCTCTGCGAGTAAGGATGAAGAGGCGATTACTGCTGTCGATTCCGTGGATTGGAGCTTGGTGGGCCATCCGGCGCCTCCAACGCCGACTGGCGAACCACTTGAGGTGGAAACATTGCCACCGCTTTCTCCGGCTCAGATGGCTGTTGTCAATCGATCCCCTCGTCTGCGTCGTTTGCGCTCTGGCTTCATCCAGATCTGCCGCGCCCTGGCCTACGTTCATGAGCAACGCATCGTTCATCGGGATCTGAAGCCGAGCAACATACTCGTCGATGCCGATGGTCATGTGGTTCTTATGGATTTCGGGGTGGCAGCGGACGAGAACGCTGAGGGCCTTGAAGCCGGTCAAGTGATGGGTACCTATGCCTACATGAGCCCCGAACAGGTGCGAGGGCATGATGTCGACCTTCGGAGCGATCTCTACAGCTTGGGCGTGCTCTTGTTTGAAGCTTTGGCTGCCCGCCGACCTTTTGAGGCTGATTCTCCGGCGGCTGCGATTTACCAGCACGTTTTCACACCCGTTCCAGAACTTCACCATGTCAATCCTCACGCACCCCGAGATTTGGTTCAACTGACCCACCGTCTGTTAGGAAAAAGCCCAGCGGATCGACCCGCCAGTGCCTGGGATCTTCTCGATTTTCTCGGGGAAGAGACACCACCCACCCGATTGAGGCGACCGACGATCTTCCGCCCCGCGATGGTCGGTCGTCGGCAGCAAATGGATCGTTTTGGTCAATGGCTTGAGCGTCCTGGACAAGGACTCGTGCATGTCAGCGGTGCTCCGGGAATGGGCAAGACTCGATTGATGTTTGAGGCCATGGATCGTGTCAGAGATCAGGGCTACCGTGGTGTCTTTCTGAAGCCTGAAACCGACCGTCCCTACGGATTTGTGACGCCTTTGCTTGATCTAGTTTTTGATTCGGTGGACGGCACACCCTTGATGGCTCGTCGTTTACTGAAAGACGACGGTCCCCTGTTACTGCGCTTGGATAGCCGCTTAGGAGCGATTGAAAATTACCCGGTGGAGGCCCTTCCTCCGTTGCCGCCACAGGCGGAGCGAATGCGAGTACGGGGAGCCTTATGGCGAGTTCTGAGGCGCCTTGCTCGACAAGAGCCCGTGGCGGTTATGGTCGATGGCCTCGCTGCAGCGGACGAACTGTCAAGCGAACTCCTCGGTTATCTGGTCGAGCAGACGGAGGCAGATGACGATGTCCCTCTGGCTTTTGTTGTCAGTGGTGCCATCGATGATGATCTCCGGACATTTGCTCGCCTCCAGTTGCTGCTCGAACCCTTGGATGGAGATGCCGTTAACGGTTTGGCGCGAGAAATTTTAGGTGGGCCGGTCAGCGAGGCTTTGGGTCGTCAACTCCTCAAGCAGTCAGAGGGGTCGCCGTTGTTTGTACGAGAACTCATTCGTCGTTGGTCTGATCTACGACTCTTGGATCGAGACGATCAGCGGTGTTGGGTGGTCAGCACCGACGATGATGGATCCGAGGCGTTCAAGACAGAGGTCGATTGGCAGCGGCTTGCCGAGGACAACCTTTCGGGGCTTTCAAAAGAGCAGCGGGAGTTACTCCTCGTGGTGGGGGTTTTGGCTTCGAACTGTACTTGGAAGCTGCTTTGTCGAGTGGCCGGTCAGAGCGAAACAGAAGTGCAACAACTGATCGAAGGATTGCTCGATGCTGAAATTCTCGAAGAAAGGGATCAACGATTGGTGCTCCGTCATCGCGCCCATCAGCGACTGATCCTTGAGCAATGTGATCCAGAGATTCTTCGCCGGGTCCATCGCAGTACAGCGGAGGCTTTGGCTGAATTCGAGTCCGCTGATTCAGAGTCGGTGGTTGTGCATGCCTTAGCCGGCGAGCATCGAGAGTTATTGTCGGAAGTCTTGCCTGCTGCTGCCGAGAGAGCTCGGAAGCTAGGTGATTTGGCGCGCGCTCAGCGCCATCTGGAACGGCTCCTCGAACAAGCTCGCAAGGATGGGGTGCCGATCCCTTTGGAGATTGCACTGAATCGAGCCGAAGTGCTTCGGGATAGAGGTGATCTTGCAGCCTCTTTGCGAGCGGTTTCGGAACTCCTGGAGCGTGCCGAAATGCCCAGTCAAAGGCATCGGGCTCTCGCCATGCGCATAGAGATCCTTGGGGATCTGGGCGATGGCGATTCGTGTTTGTCCGCTTTGCCGGAGTTGGAGGCGTCGGTCGAGGTAGCCGAAGGGTCGGATCTGGTGGCGCTGCTGAGTGCGAAGGCAATGATTCTGCAGCGTTTCGGCGATGCTCGCCTGTCACTCGACGTGTACGTTGAACTGGAAGCTCTAGCCCGTGATTCTGAGGATCGAGCGTTGTTAGCTCGGGCCACGCAGGCTCAAGGTATTTGTTATGAGCGATTGGGCGACGTGGCCGCCTCTGCTCGATTGTTGAAGGCGGGGCTGGAGGCGGCTCGAGACTCCGGTGACGAACATGTCTTGTTGTTGGCACTGATCAATGCGGTACCGACGGTACTTTTGGCCGCTGATATTGAAGCAGCCAAATCGCTCGGTGACGAAGCGAGGTTGCTCGCCGAACGAATGAGTAATGTCAGGGCAGCAGTCGTGGCGTCGGCGAACGCTTTTTGGGTGGAGGTCGAACAGGGAGAAGCCGGGGAGGAGATCGAATTAAGGATTCGACATATCCTGGGGCGATTGGATCAGGATGGAGCCCCCTATGCCGAACCCGAATGTCGATTGTTGTTGGTTCGCGTCCTCCTTGCGCAAGGAAAGACCAAAGAGGCGATCTTGCAAGCCGAGTTGGGAAGAGATCGGGCGCAAAGCTTACACATGGAACGGGAGGGCCTCGTGCTTGAGGTGATGCTGTATCGGCTCAAAGGCGCCACATTGACTGAAAGTGAAATCGAGTCTGGATTTGAATCTCTTCGTGCGCGAGCGAGGGATGCCGGCGCTTTGGGTGAGGTTGCCTGGTGTTGGGAGCAGGAGGGCTTGGTGCGACGTCAGCGAGGCGATGATGAGGGAGCAGGGCGCTGTTTTAATACGGGGCTCACGCTGGCGCGCAAGATGGGCTATGAACTCTTCGCCCGTCGTTGCGAGGAGGCGCTGAGGTCGTGAGACAACAGGATTGTCCAGCGTGTCGAAAGCCGATCGATGTTTCTCGTTTGAAACCGGGAATGCACGCCCGGTGTCCCCACTGCGACGTCACCTTTCGGGTGGGTGAGGACGCCGCCGCAGCCACTGGTAAGGGGCGCTCGTCTCCCGCCCACCGTCCTGCTGCCCAG
>NZRT01000052.1 GCA_002696345.1 Myxococcales bacterium | reverse complement strand
TACCGCTTAAAGGCATATGTCGGGCGTCGACGGAACATGGGCCAGCGTTCACCCGCCATTCCGGTCTTGCCGATACCCCGGACGGAAACCAAGTGCACTCACCAAATGATCATCGCCAAGGACAAGACAGCCGCAGGTAAATCCACCTCTCGTCTCACCATCTTGCTGACCCGAGCTTTCACCTGCGCCTCCTCCACCGCCAATATTTTGAGATTAAGGACGAATTGCCCGCCGAGTCGACCGATGGTGGGCACAGCCATATAGGGCACGCCGAGTGCACCACCGATCTGCGCCATGCAGCCATCATCTTCACAACCCATGGCTGTCTTTTGCTGCTCCATATCGAGCATTTGCTTGATATCCTCACCGGAGACGACGCTCTCAAAACGACCGCTGTCCTGAAGGTTGGACAGGAGAATATCACTCAACACCCTTGCCATGGATTGCTTCACTCCATGAACCGCCTCGAGGTCGAAGACCGCAATACCCTCCACAGATCCCGTCTCCTTACTGCGCGCAACGGTGGCTTCAGCGCCCACGCCGATCGCATCGAAGAACGTCTGTAAAACCTTCGCAGAAGCTGACTTCACCGCCTCTGGCAGTTTGTCCTCGCCGGCAACCATGACCTGCTCGCGCACGATCACTTTCGCTGCTTCCGTATCCATAATCCGCAGGCTCAGACTGTACTGTCCGCCGACCTTACCCAGGCTCGAGGTCAGAAGATGCCCCACGTTGAGGGCGTTTCCCAACTGCGCCAAACAGGCTGCCTCATCGCAACCAGAGACTGCCTTCTGCTGTTCCAAATCCAAGAGGTTCCGAATATCCTTGCCACTAATCAC
The DNA here is from genome assembly GCA_002696345.1 of Myxococcales bacterium. GTDB lineage: Bacteria > Myxococcota > UBA4151 > UBA4151 > UBA4151 > UBA4151. The sequence continues at coordinate 8,432 of NZRT01000052.1, read as the reverse complement.
TGCGGTGAACCGTTGATCTTCGGAGATGGATGCGAGGAGGAGGTCTTCCACCAAGCGACACTTTTCCGGTGACAACTCCTGACATTGAATGTCGGTCGCTGCGAGTTTCGGTCCCGCTGGGGTACCGTCACCCGCAACCGGTGGCACAGCGCCCAAAGCGATCATGACGAGCAGAGAACTCATGCTTAACTCCATCAAGGAGCAGAGTGCACCCTGGCGCCCATAGACTCAAGCCCTGTCCTTCAGGCGTCTAAAGCATCACCAACTTGAATCGCATCAGCCAACGGCGCTTTGAGCTCCCCCAAAGTGGACTCCCAGGCGAGCACCACCGTCGAGCCCAACTCGAAATGTCCCAACTCTTGCCCCTTCGCCATGGGGATCGGAGGATCGTACACTCGATGCTCGTTATTTTGTCCCCCTTGATTGCTGCCGTAGTCCTTATCGAAAGCGAGCCGAATACCACCGACGATCGTTGCGCCGACGAAGACCACATAAACGATCCCCCCCTGTGCGTGACGACACTTGAGAACAACCCGCTCGTTCACACAGAAGAGTTGATCGACCTCAGCGACGCTCACGGGATTCACGGGCCAAAGGGCACCGGGCACACTTCGACGCTCCAGAACCTCAAGATCGGCAGGGCTGTGTACCCGATGATAATCCGTTGGCGCCAGATAGAAGGTGCCGAATTGCCACGCTCCTGGCCCGGGATCCTCGCCCAACATCTCCGCAAGCGAATAGGTTCGCCCCTTGGCCTGAACAATGCGGTCAGACTCCACTGCCCCCCCTTGGGCGAGCACACTGTCCGCAGGACTGACTAAATTCGCCACCGGATCAATGACACGGGCGCCGGGCTTTAAGGCACGGGTAAAGAGATCATGGAGGGTCTCAAAACCGCCTTCCGGCACGACTGCCTCGTCTAGATTAAGACGGTAACGACGAACAAACCACGGGATAATGGCTTTCGAGACGTTACTTCGGCTAAACCGGCCCGCCATTCGACTCACCGCGTTCTTAGGTACTAAATGCAATCCGCTAATCAAAAAGCTCATGGAGCCGCCGGTAAAAAGGGCAGATCGACCGTACCGAGAAGATGAGCAGGTAAGGTTTTCGCTGCACGGGTAATCTTGGGGACGGCATCATCGCCGCGCCCAAGGAGTTGGAAGCGTTCTCCAGCACTGGTGACCATTTCAACGAGCCCCAGCGGTTGAATCTTTGGCGAGACACAGCCTCGCCCCCGATCCGATCGAAAGGACCGACAGGGAATGACGCCCACAGGCGTTCGCACCTGGCGTTGCCCCTGTTCGGCGGTGCGAGCTTTCTGCTTTTTCGCAGGGTCTCGCGCCTCGTCGATTGCCTTGCCCTGACTCACTGGCAGTCGGAGGGGGGGGGCATTCACTCCAGGCTGCAGTATGAGATTCGTCATGGTCCCGGAAGCATCGACCTCGTAGGCGATGAGCGCGCCCTGGCCGAGGTTGGCATCCTTCACTTCAATCTCATACCGCCGACGGCCGTCTTCACCGCCTCCGACGACCGCAAATCGAAGCCATCGTTGCGTGCGGCCCGAAGCATCACTCATCGTGTAAGATGCCCAACTGCCCACCCTTGGTGGCTTCACCTCTGGCTTGATCGCTGGTTTCGGAGCCAGCAGAAGTGTGAGCAAGATCGTCACCGAGTTTGCTTACTGGTGAAAGGAAACTGACGGATCCGGAGTGCTGGAACCACGGTGGCTCGGCCTCCCCTGCCCATGGAACGAGCGACAGCCTCGAGTTGAGCGCCAATTCCATCCACTCGCTTGAAAGCCTCAAGGATGCTCTCGGTAAAACGCATGGTGTGAAAACCACCCACCACCTCTCCACCTTCGATGAGTAAACAGCCGTCACGGGTCAAGCCGGTCATCGTCGCCTGACGGGGGTCAAGCAGTCCGTTAACGTAGTGAAAGCGATTGATCCATAGACCACGCTCCAACCCCTTGACCATGGCTTCGAGGTCGTCCTGCCCTGGCGCCATGTGCAAATGACCGACCGATTCCCCGCCACTTCCATCGCCATGCCCAGTGGAACAGCTTCCGCCACCGAAACGAGCGGCTGAGGCTAACGAATGGGCGACATTTCCGGCGCGACCACCGTCGATAAAGGTGACGCGCTGCGGTGCGACTCCCTCGCCATCAAAAGCGCTGGCGACACCAAGTCCCGTGGGCGCGCTGGCATCATCAAAGATGGTGATCGATTCACCCGTAATCTGCTCACCATGACGATTGGCGAGGCAACTCATGCCATCTTCAACGCTTTTGGCGGTGAACGAAACATAACCCATCCAGTCCAGCAACTCCGCCACGGCCGGTGGCTCGAGGACCACATCGTATGCGCCCACATCAAGATCCACTTTATGGCTTGCCGCTTTCGCCTTGAACGTGGCGTCTTCAGAAAGAGCCTGGAGGCCCACTTGACCACTCTGGGTAAACTGCCCGCACCGGAACCCAGAGCCGGTCGGGGTCTGGGCGATGAACTGCCCATTACCCACGGCATATCGCTGATTCAAGAAGCGGCCGTTGGCTGCCAACAGGGTCTGGCTGCGCATGCTTGTACTCACGCTACCCGCCATCACGACCGAGTCCGCATCTGCCCGAGCAAGAACATCGTGGAGCGTTTGTATCTTGCCACCGCCTTGTCCCCAATCCACCAAGGATGGGTCGCCGAAAGATTCGCTGATCTCTGCTTCCGGTCCGGGCAATTCATACGGACGCTCCAGACTGCCTCCCCGTCGAGCCTGAGCTTCCGCTGCCCTCACCGCTTGATCACGGACCCAAGTTAACCCCTCCCGATCACAACGCTCCGTGGTTGCTACGCCCAGATAACCGTCCACAACGGCCCGAATGGTGACGGAGTGAGAACGAACCGTATGATCGAGAACCACTTCATTGCCACCATACCGGAGGTGATGGGTCTCATCACTACCGACCTGAACTTCCAAAACACCGGAAACAGCGCCGTCTGCCGCCTGCTCGGCGAGCGCACGGTCTGCCCTCATCAGACCTTCGAGGCGTTCTTCAGCATTCATGATGCGCTCCTCACCTGGACATTGCGGAACCGGGCAGGAGCCACGCCGTGACCCACATGAGCCAATTGCATCGGATCGCCCTTGCCGCAAAAGTACCAGCCCCAACTGTGCCAGGCTTCGGGACCGCATATGGCATCGCAGTTACCCCAAAACTCTGGGGTTCTTCCCACGTAAAGAGGGTCTCGATACATGGTTCCGAGTTCCCCATTTTTAATCTCCCACGCCACCTCACAACCAAACTGGAAATTGAGTCGTAACTGGTCGATGGACCACGATCGATTGTTGGAAAGTAAAAAGCCGGACTCAGTGTCGGCGATGAGATCCGCCAGACTGCCTGCTGTTCCCGGCTCCAAATCCACATTTGCCATTCGATCGATGGGATACCCCGCCCAGCCATCACTACGGGCTGTACCCGCGGGCTCATAACCTGCGCGGCCTGCGCTTTGCCAACCGCTGAGATAACCGACTAAAATACCATCTCGAACCAGATCGCTTCGATGGGAAGGCGTTCCATCATCATCCCAACCAAAGGAGCCAAGGGCACCGGATCGGGTTGGGTCACTGACGAGGTTGACGATCTCGGAGCCGTACCGGGTCCCGAGTTTGTCACGCTGCGCCCAGGATCCACCGGCAAGGCTGATCTCGTCGCCCAAGACTCGATCCAACTCCAGGGGGTGTCCGACACTCTCATGGACCTGCAAGGAAAGCTGGCTGCCGTGCAGGATGATGGTGGCGATCTGGTCGGGCATGGGCGGCGCTGCCGTCAACAAGCCCGCTTCGACAGCCACTCGATCGCAATGACCGAGCAGATCAAGTCCATCCACCACTTCCCATCCGCCCTGAAGAATTTCGCCCTCGTGGCTCTTTGGGTAGGAGCGGGATTGGGTCCGACCTTCTTCGCCTCGAGCGATGGCCTGGATACCGCCACCGCAGCTGGTCTGAACTTGATCGAACGCAAGACCGTCCGTAGCTCGAACCCGAGTTTCGTTTTGCTGAGTCACCAGTTGACTCTCGGTGGCGATCACCCTGGACTCGGCCAGAGACATCTTCTCGTTTGCACTAAGAATCAGACCGTATTTCTCATCGAGGGAGACACCGAAGGGATCCTTGACCACCGGCGTCTGCCACTGTCCTCCCTCCGTCGTCCGAGGGTACAATGCCCTTGATTTTGCTCCCCGCTCGACCCGTTGCCGAGCGTTCGCCACGGCACGCTCAACCAGTTGATCCATCGCCATCTCACCGGAAACAACACCGGCCGCCGATCCCCAGACGCCTTGGACGACAGCCCGCACGCAGTAGCCCTGCTCATCCGTTTGCTGGTGATTATCAATCCGGTCACCCCTGGCCGTGATCCATTCCGTACGTCGATTCACACAACGTACATCGCCAAAATCCAAGCCCTCGCCACTGAGTCGGGACAAAGCTCGATCGAGAAGTTGGTCGGTCATCCTGTTTCTCCAAGTCTCCCATGGCACAGGGGCTTGCGTTGTTCATTCCTTTTCCGCCATTCAAGATCCGCCTGGAGGCACTGTATGCTCAATGAAATTCTAAACCGTTTAGAAGAGAACCCCGGCTCTGGGGTCATCTTCGACCTTGATTCCACCCTCTTCGACAATGGTCCTCGAACCTGGCGCATTTTGTCGGAGTTTGCCCGGCACGAGCGAAGAGATCTCATCGAACCGATGCAACACTTGCAACGACATCGACTCCCCTACGATCTCGGGGCCATCTGCGAACTGGCTGTACCTGGGGAAGGGGCAGCCATTGCAGAGTCTGTAAAAGGGTTCTGGGCAAAGCGCTTCTTTAGTGAGGACTACATCGATTTTGATGAGCCGATCACCGGTGCAGTCGAGTTCGTCCAAGCCTGCCATCAGCGTCATGCTCGAGTTATTTATCTGACCGGACGTGATGTGCCAGGGATGATTATCGGTACCAGTCGTAGTTTAAGAAACTGGGGTTTTCCGATCGGTGTGGCGGGCACGGAATTGGTACTGAAACCTCGATTTGAAATGCCCGATCCCGAGTTCAAGGCGGAAGCGATTCGAAGTATTAACACCCACACCCCCAACGTGGTGGCAACCTTCGAGAATGAAGCGAAAAATGCCATCGCGTTCCGTGAGATTTGGCCCGATGCCGTGCACCTGTTGTTGGAAACCAACTGGGATCCAAAACATCCAACGGAACTGAGGGAAACCTTCGACACGATCCATGACTTCCGCATGGAGACATGATTGAGGCGCTCGAACCTCACTCATACCTTTTGTGGCTGGCTGACTGCCAGTCTGCTCATGGCCTCCTGCGCTCCGACTGATCCCGAAGAATTTGACCCAAGCCATCCCAAAGACCATCTGCTGCGGATGAATCACCTACAGGCTGTGGGAACCCACAACAGTTATCACCAGATCCCTCCTGGTGGCGCCGATACGTTTTGGGATTATGACCACCTGCCCCTTGATCAACAACTGAACGATCAAGGGGTGCGGAAGTTTGAGTTGGATATTTATTGGGATCGGGATCAAGGCACCTTTGAGGTGTACCACGTCCCGGTGGTTGACCATTGGACGGTCTGTGAAACCCTCACATTGTGTCTAGGACAAATTCAAAGTTGGTCCGAAGTTCATCCCGGGCATCACCCGCTCTTCATCATGATCGAACCCAAAGAAAGTGATCTGGATGAAGCAATCGCTGCGCTCTGGATCGACCATTTGGAGCAGCGAATCGATGGAGTCTTTGACCGAGCCCAAGTGATCACCCCCGACGAGGTCCAGAAAGACGCAGCCAGCTTGCGCGACCAAATCACGAAAACCGGCTGGCCGCTCCTCTCCGAAGTTCGAGGAAGAGTCCTTTTCTGGGTCAATACCGGCGGAGTCATTCGCCGAGTTCTCGATCGAGACGGCCAGGATCTATCCGGCAGGTTGGTCTTTGCGGAGACAGATCTTAACTCCCCCGTGGGCTCCATCACCAACTTCAACACGCCGACGGCCGACAATCTCGCTCAAATCCAAGCAGCCGTCTCTGAAGGCTTTATCATCCGCAGCCGTGCTGACGCCGACCCGATGGATGTCCTTGCCGGCGCCATTGAGCCCCGCCGGCGCTTGGCGTTGGACAGCGGGGCTCATTTACTCAGTACGGACTTTCCCGGCGATCATCCCCGCACCGACTACGTGTTCAAGATGCCTGACGGGAGTCCAAGCCGGTGCAATCCCGTGAATGCTCCTACGGATTGCCTATCGAGCGATATTGAAGATCCCAGCCGCTTGGCTCCACCTTGAGCTTATCCTTGTTAAATCCAGAGAACATCGATCGCCTGGAACGTCTATGCCAGTGGGATGATCCGGGTCATTGTGCGCAGGGCAAAGCGCTCGCTGAGAGCCTACTCGGGGAGGTTTGGAACACACTCAAACTCGAGCCCCTTCTCGAAAAGCCAAAACTAGCGGATTTTGAAGCCCTATGGCTCACTTATTTTTTTGCCGAGTGCCTTCAAGAGGATCAAATCGACCCGAAGAAGTGCCTTTCCATCCTCCCCAAACTTCGAAGTAATACGACGCTCGCTCGACAACTCCTTCTGGATTGGCCCCGGGCCGGTCGCTACACCTATCCAAGCTTCGATCTGGGCTGGCATCTCGTCAACGCCGGACTCTACCAAGCTCGTCAACTGGCGAACGCCCAACTTTTTGAAGAACTCCTCCTCGGGGTCGAACTTTCGCCGAACCGGGATGGTTTCAGCGTCGATCCAGAACGCAGTCTTCTACCGGTGAAAGAGGGCTTTGAGATCCTGATCGATCACGAGATTCGAGGACTGGTCGGCTTTGCTCCCGATCAATGCAAACGAGCCAATTCGCTTCGATCGGGCATCGAAAGGCTCGTCATCGATGCAAGCTTCGATGTGTACAAATGGGAACGAGAATTTCCGGTGGATTGCAGTCCCATCGCTCACTTTGAAAATCTACAGTCTTTGGAGATCTCAGCAGCCAGTCCGCTGATCCAATCAAGCCGTCTACAAAAATGTAAAAAGCTCAAGGAACCCATTTTTCACGACTGTCATTTGCCCTGGACACAACAAGCACAGTGGAGTCTCGACGAGTTACGCCAAGCGGCTGCGGGTAAGCCCATCTTGCCTCCCTCGTGGAAATCCGCCGATTACATCTGCCTGGAGTCGGGAAACCGTATTCATATCGAGGTCTACGGCGACCCCTATCACCCAAAAGCCAAAGCACCGGACCCCCTTCAATTCAATTTCGATCTGGACAGTGTCGAAGCGAGGATCTTGAGACAAATTCTCTCCGACAAGGAACAGGAGCGACAACAAGGCCTTCTGCTCGCCAATAAGCATTTGGAAGCCAGCAAGCGAGTCGTCTGGGTCGAATCTGGAGACCTGGAAACCTGGGGAAGTTTCCCCCGTGTCCAGTGCCCAAATACAACCTTAGTAGGCGCATCCCTCTTCCCGGAGGTTCTCGAACTCATTCTCTCCCGTAAACCTCACGAATTTGCCGGGTTAAAGTCCATGAGCCTGAAAGAATGCCATCGCATTCATCATCTGGATTTCCTTGCCTTCCTCCCCAGTCTGCAGACCTTGGACATGCGACGATGCGAAAAGCTAACCCACCTGAAAGGTCTGGAGTACGGCACGAAGCTTCAACGCCTGAGTCTCCGAGGTGCATCCCAATTGGAAACACTGGCCGGAATCGAACACTGTGAGCAACTGGTAAGTTTCGAGATCAGTTTAAATGACCGTTTACACGATCTCGGCTTACTCGGGTCCTTGGCGCATTTACGTCATGTTGAAATGGGCTTTTGTGGGTTTCAAGATTTAACAGGTTTGCCAGCGGGCTTCGCGTTGAACACCTTGGATCTACATTCCTGCAGTTCGCTAGAGAGTCTCGAAGGCATTGAGGCGCTTCGTCAGGTCCCACAGGGAGGACCCACCAAGTTGAATCTACGAGACTGCACAACACTGAAGTCCACTGCAGGATTGGGTGCAGCTCTGACCAACTTGCATGTCAACTTCACCAACTGTCGTCTGCTTGAAGATCTCGATGGGCTCAAAAGCGCTCAGCAACTGGAGAAACTTCTGTTGATCTTATCGGGCTGCCAAAACCTCAAAAGCCTGAGCGTTCTCAACGACCTTCCCCACTTAAAGAAGATCCATATCAACCTGGCGGGGCTGGACCATGCTCCCCAACTACTGAAGTCCTTAGCGCTTCCGGACAAAGTCAAACTTGTGGTCGAGCGGCGAGCGCCCGCAGGGGCTTACAACTTCAGTTAACACAAGGCTTGAGGGCTCCTAGAACCGGAAGGTCAAGCCCGCGCCGACATAGGCGCCACGTTCGGCGTTTAAGCCAGTTAAAGCATGAAACTCTAAATCCCCTTTG
>NZRT01000051.1 GCA_002696345.1 Myxococcales bacterium | reverse complement strand
GAGGAGGGGCGCAGTCTGTTGCGGGAAGCCCAAGGCGCGTACCCAAGCAATCGGGTCATCGGCATGTATTTGGACAGCCCCATGGATTGGATTCTGCCGCCGGCCGGCTGGAGCGAAGCCCCCGATTGGGCCCGCTGGCAAAGCCAAGCCCTGGGGCAATTGGCGGTCATCATCGACTTCTGGATCCGCCACCGCCAAGCCCCCGATGGACAGTTCGGCGGCGGTTGGGGCGATGATGTGGAGATGTGGCGCTGGTGGGCGCCCCTGCTCCTGGGCTTCGACCACGAGCCCTGGAAAGCCGCACATCTGAAATTGGGGGAGGGGGTCTTTCAACTGCAGCGCTTGGCCGGTGGCTACAGCAGCATCCTCACCGATGTGGAACATTCCGGCGAAGACACCGGCGACACCATCACCCCCGCCCTGCTCCTCGACCCAGCCAGCGCCACCTGGCGCCGCCGCGCCCTACGCTTGGTGGATCTGGCCGAAGCCCACTGGTGGGCTGAGAATGACAAGGGGCGCCGCCAATTCCAATCCACCTATTTCACCCACGAACTCAGTTCCAGCGCCAGCAGCCAAGCCTGTGACACCTCCTACCATGTCCGCGCCTTGCAACCGGCCCTTCTCGCTTGGTTCCAAAGCGGCGACTCGCTGCTGGGTCGGAAACTCACCGATTGGCTGCGGACCTGGGCCCTCTCGGTGACCGAAGAGGGCGGCGGCAAACCGGCCGGTGTCTTGCCCGCCGCCATTCGCTTTCCCAGCGGCAACTACAACCTGGCCGACAAAGACTGGTGGGATCCGGGCTGCCACTACAGCGGCAAAACCTTCCGCTATCCCCGGGCCCTCACCCTCATGCTCAGCGCCCTCGTGCAGGCCAGCCTGCAATCGGAGGATCCGGTCTTTGATAACGCCCTCGATAGCCTGGCGGAGGCCTTGCGTAACGAAGCCCAGTTGGAGGGGGATGAGGAAGGGCAAGCTCGCTGGGCCGTGAACCGGGGCAAAGGCGCCTTGCTGAAAGCCCTGACAAAACGCCGCATCCTCACCGGCGACGATCGCTACGATGACCTCCTGCGAGCCCAGGGCAACCCCTTGCTGCAATTGCTCGTCTTTGGTGGCGATGAAGCGGGCTTCACGAACAGCTTACTGAGCACGCTGGCGGCCCTTAGCCAGGATGGTCCCGCCTACACCCGGGAGGTGCGCTTTACCGACCGCGTCCTGCGCTTTCACCGGGCCTATGCGGAGCTGTACCGGGGCCCTCAACCCAAGGTGGACACCAAGTTGCTCTACGGCATGCTCACCGGCGATCCCGGCGATCCCAACGTGCTGCCCTTGGCGGCGGTGCGCTGGGCCACCGACCCGAACCAGTTTGCCGCCTTGGTCCGCCGCAACAGCACGGCGGTTTTTGAGGCCTCGGTGGTCAACCTTTCCGCCAGCGAAAAAGCCGTCCAAGCCCATCTCCTGCGTTTGCGCCCGGGCACCTACCAGTGGCAGTCGGACTGTGGCGGCCTGGGCAGCCTGGTGGTGACCGGCTCTGGCGGAACCGTGGCCTTCAACTTGCCTCCCCAATCCAACTGCACCCTCCGCATCAGCGCCGAGTGAGGAGACGCTATGGCCTTTGTCGCCATCAACCCCAGCAATGGTCAGGAAATCCGACGCCACCCTTACCTCAGCCCGGAGGCCCTGGAGGCAGGACTTACGGCCTTGAACAGCCAGCAAAGCCAATGGGCCCTGGAGCCCATGGCAAGCCGTGCGGAGCGGCTCCTGAAACTGGCGGCGCAGTTAGAGGCCGGCGCACCGGCCTTGGCCCAGTTGATGGCTGAAGAGATGGGCAAGCCCCTCACCGAAGGCCAAGGGGAAGCCAACAAATGCGCTTGGGTTTGTCGCTACTATGCCGAACACGCAGCCCAGTTCCTCGCCACCGAGACCCGAGAAGCCGGCGTTCAATGGTCGGGGGTGCGCTACGAGCCCCTGGGTCTCATCCTCGCCATCATGCCCTGGAACTTTCCTTTCTGGCAGGTCTTCCGCTTTGCCGCACCGGCCTGGATGGCGGGCAATGGGGTGGTGATGAAGCATGCCCCCAATGTGCCCGGCTGTGCCGAAGCCATCGCTCGCTTGGCCCAAGAAGCCGGGTTGCCTTTGCACAACGCCGTGGTGCCCGTGGATCAGGTGGAATCTCTTATCGCCGATCCACGCATCGCCGCTGTCACCCTCACCGGCAGCACCGGTGCGGGGCGGGTGGTGGCAGCCCAGGCTGGAGCCCACATCAAAAAGACGGTTCTCGAATTGGGCGGCAGTGATCCCTTCATTGTCTTGGCCGACGCAGACCTTGAAGCCGCCGCCCAAGAAGCCGCTGCGAGCCGCCTCTTAAACGGCGGGCAAAGCTGCATCGCCGCCAAACGAATCATCGTGGAGGCTGCCGTTGCCGAGCCCTTCTTAGCCCATTTGAAAACGGCCCTCGGCCAAGCTGTTGTGGGCGATCCCACCGCGCTCGAGACCACCGTTGGCCCCATGGCTCGGGCCGATCTCAGGGACGCCCTTCACCGACAAGTCCAAGCCAGCCTGCAGGCCGGCGCCAAGGTGGCGATGGGCGGAACCCTGCCTGGTGGGCCCGGCTTCTTTTATCCGGTCACGCTGCTCACCGACGTGGGGCCGGGCATGCCGGCCTGGGACGAAGAACTCTTCGGTCCCGTCGCCACCTTGCATGTGGCGGCCGATCGAGAAGCCGCCATCGCCGCTGCCAACGACAGCGCTTATGGGCTGGGGGCGTCCCTGTGGAGTGCCGACACGGAGCGAGCCCAATGCACGGCCGCCCGCTTGCAGGTGGGCAATGTCTTTATCAATGGCATGACTCGAAGCGATCCCAGGCTGCCCTTTGGCGGGCGCGGTTTAAGCGGTTATGGCCGGGAGCTTTCCGCTGAAGGAATCCGTGAGTTTGTCAACGCAAAGACCGTCTGGGTCGCCTAGCGAAGACTGTCTTCAGACGTCAACTCATAGGTGGTGCCATCGGGATGGCTAACGACCATGCGTCGTAAGCCGTTCTCACTGGTCTCCGGCTCCACGTCCACATGGACTCGATCGTCGAGGTCGGCGCGCAGGGAATCCACGTCTTCCACGTGCACGGTAATGGCGGACTTCTCGGACATGATCGACTTTCGCATAAGAACCCCCTCCAAACCGGGCACCCTGGTGTACACGGCTCGCGCGCTAGACACCAGATAGTGCCCCCCGATTTGCGCGCGAAAGTGGCAGATGGAGCGGCATTGGTGGCCTGCAAGAATCTGTTGAATTGAGGCCGCAAGTGCCAGTCAGCAGACCTTTGATTGCATCTTATGCCATGTTGCGGCCATGGGCTTTTCGTGGTCGTCTCTCGTCGCAATGTTCCGTTGTTTTGGGGATGGTGACGTCCCGAGGCACTTTGGCAGCATTTGCTTAGATCCCGCTGGGCGCAACGATGCGGTCCAGAAAGTCCAGTTGGCGCTGCCAAGCCGAAGGCGTCGCCGCCAACCAGGGAAAGAGATGATAGGCATGCACTTGATCGGGCTCCACATGATAGCCCCCTTCGATGCCCAGGCGCTGGCGGGCTGCCTCCAAACGGTCGCTGTCGTCCAAGATGGGATCGGCACCGCCACAGACGGTATAAATTGCAGGAAACCCCCGAGCGGGCAGCTCGTCGAAACCTTCGAGAACCGCCAAGGGGCTTGCCAGCATGTCATCGGCCACTTGGTTGCGAAGATAGCCCCGGCACACCGCAGCAATCCGCTTGCGAAAGAGCGGGCGTAAGGCCTCGTTGTCGATAAAGCGCTCCGCCCGGTGAACCTCGAGCATCCCGCAGGCTGGCAGGATGGCTAAGGGCTTGGGATGTCGCTCGTACAGGGCTTGGGCGAAAGGGGCAGGAAAGCGGTGGGCACCCACCAAGCTCAAGGCCAGAATGAGGTTTGCCCCGGCGGACTCGCCCGCATAAGCCAGTCGCTCCGGATCGCCGCCATAATCGGCGGCGTGATCCAAGACCCAATGAAGCGCGGCGCAACTGTCTTCAAGCCCGGCCGGAAAAGCGCCCTCAGCACCCAAACGATAATCGATGTTGAAGACCACGTAGCCTGCGGCGGCGATGCGCTGAACCACATGGGTGTGGGTCTCTTTCGCCGCCAGGCTAAAGCCGCCTCCGTGGATGTAGAGCACCACAGGGAGGGGTTCCGTGCGGTCCTTGGGGGCGAAGATGTCCAAAACCTGTGCTCGGTTGCCATCGGAACCGTAGGGGACATGGCGACCCAAGCGCTCCGTGCGGCGAGCGTGCGCCCGACACGAGGGCAATTGACGAGCCATCGCAGCGACGGTCCGAAGGCCTGGATTGATCCATTGCAGTGACAAGGGGCGCTCCCGGAGCCACGTCATCGCCCAGGAGCCCAATTCCAGGCAAGCCAATGCACCGTCTGTTCAAGGCGACCTTTCGACACTAAGGGGAAGGGGATGTCACCGTTCTCCTTCAAGCCGCTCCCTTTCGCTGCTCTTGCTGGAGGCTTGGGGTTTGCCCTGGCGTCCATTGCAGTCATTGCGGCCACCGCCGGTTCCCTAAGTCATTTTGAGGTTGTGGGTCCGACCCGGCCGTTTCAGTACCCATGGCGACTCACGGAGCCCACCGATTGGAGCCGAGCCAGTGCGTGGATCGGCTATGCGCTTCACAACCTCAGTGTCTGGGGCATCATCGCTTACGCCCAGCGTGTGAAGCTTGGATTTTCGGATCGGTTCCGGGGCGCTAATTGGGCTATGGTGGGCGTTCATGTCGTCTTTGTAGGGCTCCACATTCTGCAAACACAGATTTGGTACGACGGTCTGGCTCAGGATGTTCCTGAGGTGACGGCCCTCGGTTCTGTCGCCCTCATGCTCATGGTCATTCTCCTGATGGAAAGCCCAAGGCGTGGTCTCTTCTGGGGGCGTAAAGTGCGCTTTTCAAAGCGGTTACTGATCGTCTGTAAGCGGTACCACGGCTATTTGTTCAGTTGGGCGCTGATCTACACCTTTTGGTATCACCCGGCGGTGGCCACCCCGGGACATCTCTGGGGCTTCTTCTACCTGCTCTTGCTGTTGTGGCAGTCCACCTTACTCTTCCACCGAGCCCACCTGGATCGGCGCTGGACATTGTTGCTCGAGATCCTGGTAATACCCCATGCCGTCCTGGTCGCCATCGCCCAAGGCAAGGGCCTGTGGGCCATGTTTGGCTTTGGCTTTGGCAGTGTCTTTATCCTCACTCAGATGCATGGTTTGGGATGGTCGCCTCGATTGCGGCGGGGCATCGGATTGCTGTTTGTGGTCTCCATGGTCGTGGCTTACAGCCTCACGGATCGGCTGGGTCAAATCCATGAGGTGACACGGATTCCCGTGCTGGATTATCTGGTGGTGTACTTGTTGGTGGGGCTCTTCTGGCTGACCGACCGCCTGCGCCCGCCTGGGAATCTCGGGCAAACGTCCGAACCGGAGGCGCTGGAAAGCTAGGAATCTACCATGTAGTAGATTTGTATGCGCAGCGGTCTTCTCATGTTGGTTTCTCTGCTTTCCTCCCTGCAAGCGGGCTGTGCGGATCCTTGTGCTTCCACCTACGAGCACGGCGACCGAGCCGAGGTGACCTTGGGCGAACACACCTGGGATCGTCAGGCGGTGACCAAGGGGATTTGTGGTCCTGCTTTTGTCACGATGGCGGACCTCAAGGGGCAGGGACAGCAGGAGTTGATCGTGGGTAACTTCCACAAACAGGTGGGGCTATCGATTCCAAATGGCTCCCTGGATCGCCTCTGGCTCCAGGAGGGAGAATGGCAGACCGAAGCCATCTTTGATGACCGGGAAGGACTGAAGTGGCCCAACGCTAACCGAGTCACTGACCTGAACGGGGATGGTCGCCAGGATGTCATCGTGGGCACGGGCTTTCTCACCTGCCAACTGGTGCCTTGGACCGGTGGCTGCGGTGGACTGCATTGGTTTGAGCAAAGCGACTCGGGATGGATCCGCCATGATGTGATCGAGCCGGGTTTGGATCGCTTCGCCCATGAAGGGTTGCCCATCGACATCGATGACGACGGGGATCTTGATTTGGTGACGGTTGTGGAATCCTTCGCCACGCCTTTCGGCGGCGAGAACAGTGCGGAAGCCTGGTGGTTTGAAGCCTCGAGCCCCGGTGTTTTCAAGACTACCCCCCACATCATCGGTGAGGGCCTGGGCAGCTTGGTGCACAGCGCCGACGTGGATGGCGATGGCGACGTGGATCTCATCAGCGCCGAGTACTTCGCCAAGTTGGGAGCCAGTTACGTCTGGATGGAGCAGGTGGCCGCACCCAGTGAAGCGAACCCGGCAGGGCAGTGGCAGCGCCATATTATCGACGACACCAGTGGTCCCAGCATCCAGTTCAGTCTGATCCCTGATCTTTATGGTGATGGCATCACCCGTGGGGTTGGCAGCAATCACACCAACACGGTGAGCGTGGCGGACGATGCGCCCTCCGAAATCTCCGTTTACACTCCAGGCGCTGACCCGAAGGCTCCCTGGGCCAAGGAAGTGATCAGCGAAGGCATCGTCTCCCGACCGGGAACGGGCACCGCAGCACCAGGGATCTTTGGTTACGGCGATGGCGATGATGATGGCGATCTGGACCTGCTGGTCTCCGGCGATGGCGATCCCCGGATCTTTTACTTTGAGCAAACCGCACCGGGCACTTTCACCCAACATGTACTCGAGGACTTTTTAGGCCAAGCGGGCGGTATGCTGATCAAAGATGTGGACGGCGACGGCCGCAATGAACTGCTGGTGACAGGCTATGAAGACAATGTGCTGTTTCTTTACACGCGTCGCTAGCCTGGCAGCGGTGCTGTGGGCTGCCGCGGCCGAGGCCTCGAGCCCGACCTTTGCTGTGCCCCACGCAGAGACGATCCCCAATCAGCTGGAACTTAGCGCAGGCATCGCTCCCTTTCCCCAGGGAAGTATCGGCCTGGTTCGGCTCCAAGCCAGCACAGCCCTGCCTCAACAGATCAACCTCACCCTCACTGCCCACGAATTCATCAGCGGTATTCAGTCCAATGAGCGTTTCCTGATGCTGGGGCTGAGCCGGCCTTTTGGCTTGGGAAAAAAGGGTAAGATCGCCCCTTTTCTGCAATCGGTTTTCTTCGCCGGCCTCACCCCACTGGATCGGCGGCTCGCCTTGCGGGCAGGATTGGCTTTCGCCGGCGGCGGGCCTCGACTCCGCTGGGACGCCTCCTTACCTCTCGTTGGTTTGGTGGCTCGACCGGGACACCCCCGTGAGCAGGGATTCGAAGCCATGGGTCTGCTCGATGTGCTGCTCTCAACGGAGTTGGGCATGACCCTGGGCGCCCAGGGGCCCCGTAGCCTACGTCTCGGCCTTGCTGGGACCTTGGCTCGACTCACCTACCGGCAAAAGATCGCCAAAGGGCATGCGGTGGTGAATCTCGCCTCCATGGGTTCTCACAGCCTTTTGCTCGCCGGCTGGATCGTAAAGCTTCCCTAGGGTAAGAAGTTTCACCCAAGGCGACCGGAGTGCTCCTAGCCGGTGGAGGGTGCTCATGAAGTTAAAATTTACACTGAATGGTGAAGCGACGTCGGTCGAAGCCGACGGCGAGATGCCGATACTCTGGTTGTTACGGGATGTCCTCGCACTCCAAGGCACGAAGTTTGGTTGTGGGATGGGTCAGTGCGGTGCTTGTACCGTGCATTTGGAGGGGCAAGCCATGCGGAGTTGTGTGGTGCCATGCCAAGTCCTCGAAGGTCGCTCTCTCACGACGATCGAGGGCTTGGGCTCAGGACGTTTACACCCACTGCAAGAAGCTTGGATTGCCGAAGAGGTTCCGCAGTGCGGTTATTGCCAGCCAGGGCAAATCATGGCGGCGGCGGCGCTCCTCGCCCGGGAGCCCAATCCCACCGATGCGATGATCAGCGAGCAGATGACCAATCTGTGTCGCTGCGGGACTTATCCGCGAATTCGTCGAGGCATTCATCGGGCGGCCAAAGCCCTCCGGGACGAAAAACCGTGAATCACTTCAGCCGACGTCACTTCTTGAAATTGACCGCCAGCTTTGGTGCCGGCCTCGTGGTTGCGGCGGCGGGCGGTTGCAGTTCCCACGTTGTGTTTATTGCTCGGAGCAGAACCCCCGAACCAAGCCCAAGGGATGAAGATCCAATGTTGGGCTGGGTCCTGATTACTCCAGAGGGTGATGTCCGGGTCGCCGTCGCAAGTTCTGAGATGGGTCAGGGGGTTTACAGCAACCTAGCGATGCTTGTGGCCGAGGAGTTGGACGTGGACTTTGCCCGAGTGCGTCCGGTTCCGGCACCCGTTGCCAAGCAGTTTTCCAACCCGAAGATGTTTGGCGGACAAATCACGGGCGGGAGCACCAGTACTGCGGGCTATTGGCAACCGATGCGAGAGGCCGGCGCCACAGCTCGAGCCTTGTTGTTGAAGGCCGCCGCCGCCCGCTGGAACGTTTCAGTCGACCAACTCAAGACGGATCAGGGTCAGGTGCTTCATCCCAACGGGAAACGATTAAGTTACGGTGAACTCGCTCAGGAAGCGTCCCAACTGGATCCCCCCTGGTCGGTAAAACTCAAATCGCCCAAATCCTTTCGGCTGATCGGTCAGCCCGTCCCTCGTTCGGACACACCGCCAAAAACGAGAGGCGAGCCGATCTTTGGTGTGGATGTCAGGCGTCCGAACATGGTTCACGCGGCGATCCGCCATGCACCCGCATTTCAGGGGCAGGTCAAGAAGGTCGTGAATCAGAAAGCGATTGAGAAACGCCCCGAGGTGCTGGCGGTTATCGTCGCTGAACGTTGGGTCGCGGTGGTGGCAACCCATTGGTGGCAGGCTCAGCGAGCTTTGGATGCTCTGGAACTCGTCTTCACCACGGAGGGCCGACCTGCACCCAGCACTTCGGATCAGCGGCTCATCCTGCTGAAGGCTCTGGACGACCATGGAAAACGTGATCTTAAGGGAGAAAAGCGAGCCCTGGATCTGGAATACGAGGTGCCATTCTTGGACCACGCAACCATGTCGCCCATGAACTGTACGGCCCACGTCACCGACACGAGTTGCGACGTTTGGGTGCCGACTCAGGCGCAAACTGCAAGCCGAGCAGCAGCCGCAGAAGCCGCGGGTTTGGACAGCGATCAAGTGCAGATTCACACCACGTACTTAGGGGGGGGCTTCGGGCGCCGGTCAGAAACGGATTTCGTTACCCAGGCGGTGACGATCGCAAAAAAGGTGAAGCGCCCCGTGAAGCTGATCTGGACCCGCTCCGAGACCACGCAGCACGGCGCCTACCGACCGGCTGTCATCAGCCGCTTCCAAGTGGCCTTGGACGAAGAAAATCGTCCCCACCGTTGGTACAATCAAATGGCAATGCCCAACATCTTTGCCTTTAAACAACCCAAGATTCCCGACTTTGTCTGGGGGATGACGGGGGACTTTATCGGTCTCGATGGGGCTAAAAATCCACCTTATGCCACCGGCAGTAAAGATGTGGATTCATTGGGCGTCGATCTGCACACACCCTTGGGGTACTGGCGAGCTGTGGGCCACTCTCACAATGGTTTCTTTGTCGAATGTGTGGTCGATGAACTCGCGCACCTCGCTGGCGAAGACCCGGTGGCTTTCCGGCGTCGGTTCTACGATGACC
This sequence comes from Myxococcales bacterium, assembly GCA_002696345.1. GTDB lineage: Bacteria > Myxococcota > UBA4151 > UBA4151 > UBA4151 > UBA4151. The sequence continues at coordinate 4,476 of NZRT01000051.1, read as the reverse complement.
ACCCCCGCCATCGAGCAGTCTTAGACGCCCTGGACAATCTAGCGAAGTGGAGTCAGCCTCGCCCCAAAGGGCACCATTTAGGCGTTGCCGTTCACGAGTCCTTTGGTTCGGTGGTCGGACAGGTGGTCGAGCTCTCCGTTTCCGCTCAAAAGGTGGTGACCCTGCACCGTATTTGGTGCGTCATCGACTGTGGTTTCGTCGTGAACCCGGACACTGTGAAAAGTCAGATGGAGGGCGGCATCGTCTATGGATTGTCCGCTGCGACACGGGGTGAAATTACCCTGAAGGACGGTGCGGTGGAGCAGAGTAGCTTTCACGATTACCCGATCATGAGCATGCATGAGATCCCTCCCATCGACATCAAAATCCTGACTTCAGGAGACAGCCCTACAGGCGTGGGAGAGACTAGCTTGCCACCCATTGCTCCAGCAGTGGCCAACGCCCTGTTTCATGCGACCCAGCAACGGATTCGCCGTCTGCCTTTCTCCCGGGCAGGTTTTAGCCAGTGGCGGGCCGGACCCGACTTTTCATAGCGAGCCGGTTCAACGCATCGGTGTCGTTCAGGAGGTCTCCGGCGGCTGACAGAGGTCCTCGGAGTCGCACCGACCGGTGAGGCGGAGTCGGTTTTTCGCAAACCAGACGTAGCCCACGTCCAGCAGTTGGGACAGACCGGGAAGCCGGGTCAGCATCACGAGAGGTCCTAGTCCGACCGCCGTGTACAGCCGACGAAACACCTCGACCCCCTCCAGCCATTCGCCCTGGGCGCCCCGTCCTTGGATGCGGGCCATGAACTCTTCTTGCGTCTTACCGTAGTCAGAGGCCCGGAAGTCAGCAGCAGCGATGTCTGTGAACTGAATTCGTCCTTTGCGATCCATCGCCCGGATCATTTGGATCTCACGGACGCACAAGGGGCAGTCACCATCGAAGAAGACTTCAGCTTGGGGATGGGCAGGCGTGGTCATCGGTTGTACTTCACGCTGCAGCCCCATGCCTGCGTGCTGGCTTTGCGTACTCGCTTACCTGCACTCACATCGGCCAACGCATTCGCCAGGTAAGGCTTTAATGCGCCACCCGGGTTGCCATAGGGGGCATTGTCCGGCGCGCCTTTGTAAACGAGCTTGCCGGCGCCATCGACCACAAACATGTGCGGCGTCGTCTTTGCGCCGTATGCTTTGCCGACGTCACCCGATTCGTCCACCAGAATGGGGTGACTCATCTTCCACTTTGCCGCCGCTTTCGAGTTCAGCTTTTTTCCATGTCCTTGCCGGCCGGGCGCGCCCGAGTTCACGGCGAGCCACACGATCCCCTGCTTCGCGTAATCTTTCGCCATGGTCTGTAAGACGCCTCCCTTCTCATGGGCAGCAACCACGAAGGGACATTTCGGGTTAAACCACTCGAGGACAACGGTCTTGCCCTTGTAGTTCGAGAGGTCATGTTTCTTCCCGGAAAGATCCGTCAGCGTAAAATCCGGAGCCTGAGCACCAAGCTTCGCTTTTTTGGGGCTGTGTTTGTGGACTCCGTGGCTGCTGCCTCCGGTCCCGCATCCACCGCAGTGAGCAAACACCGGTGGTGCTGCCAGTGCGGGGCTTGCGAGGGCAATGAGAGCGAGGGGGGTTAGAAGGCGAATGATCATGGTTTTGTTCCTTTTAAAAAGTCTGCTGTAAATCCTTGCGCCGTTCCGGCGCTTTCCACTCGAAGCGTGTAAGCCAATGACTTATTTCCCTCAAAGGCTGATGGAGGCAATTTGATCCGGCAACGATTGCCTTTGCAGTAGGGTGGACGGGTTTGATCGAGGGCTAGCTGGAAGGCCTCGTGGGGATACAACTCAAGACGCTTCGATGTCTCCATCTCAAGCATCCAAGCGGGGCCCGTCTTGGTCCATTTGATGGCTTCTGGTTTGGGAACATACTGCCAATCTTTGAAAGCGTTCTTCGAAGGGGTTCTTCCTTGTGCTGGGGGCGCGGAGACCTTGATCGTCGCCTGGCCTTTGATGCACACTTCTTTGCAGGCAAGCCAGTCGGCTCGAAGGGTAAAGTCCTCTCCATTTCGGCTTGCATCGCTGTCGATGAAAAAGTGGGTTTTGCCTTCGTAGCCATAGCTCACGATGTCCCCTGGGCTCGTCATTCGTTTCGGCAGAGGCATTTGGGTTGTGTGAGCCAACTGTTGTGATTGACGCTTCAGGCGAAATCGAGTGGGCAAGCCCGCTTCCCCCGGGTGAGACCAATAGATGTACCACTCCGGAAGTGGCTCCAGTGCGGCCACCAACAACGGGGCTTGGCTGGGTTCCATTTGCATCCACGAAACCGTCATCGCGACCTTTTGATTTGGTTTCGTTCCTTGTCGGGCGGTGGGAAGCGTCGGATTCTTCACCTGTTGAGCGGGCGCAATCTGGGCGTCCAACACGGGCGCTTCCGGTGGCTTGGGGCTACCGGAACAACCGAGCACGATCATTCCGACAGCGAGCATGCTCGCCGCAGGGTGCATGATCAGCGCTTTCGTCGCCTGCGAAGGAGTGCCAGACTGGCCAGAAGAAGTGCTGAACTCGCCACACTCGTAGAGCATCCTCCGGCTGTGATGGCGTCGGCTGGCGGCTCGCAGTAGGCTGTTGCTGGTGGTTCACCCTCGGGGATGAGCTCGTGGAAGTACCGCGTATTGTAGTACCAGGAGTCGATGTCAGCCCAATCCTGTTCGCCGAACTCTTCCACATCACCGACAGCGACCCAAAGTTTGCCTGTGCGTCCCTCTGGATGCCAGGCGGCCACGTAACCGACCCCGGCTGGGACCTGAACCTTACGCTCCAGAAGAATCCACGATTCGGTTTGCGTGAAGGGCTCGAAAAATTCTTGCCGTTCCTCATCGAGTTCGAGGGCGTCGACGCCGTAACCCTCTGGCGGTGTGAAGGGGACGTCCCGTGCGGTCTCTCCGGCGCTGTGCACGAAGGCGAGGTTGGGTTCGTAATCAGCCAGGCGATCAATCTTGGGCACCCCAAGCTGGACGAAGATCTCCCGTGCTTCTGGAACCTCATATCGCAACCAAACCACTTGTGAGCTGCATTCCACCGGATGGTAGAGAACGATCGAAACATCGGGGTCCTCAATGGTCCAGGCGGAGGCTGAGTCTTTGTATTGACCCTCCGAGTAAGAGGGTTTGTGAGCCAAGGCTGTGGCTGACAGAAGGACGAGACTCAAACCAGAAACGAGCTTGTGCATCACCAACCCCTAGAAATGATGAAACCGGTCGAGGCCACGAGGGTGCGGCTGCAGGTAGGTTTGGGCGAGCACGTAGTCGACCTTCAGGCGCCGAAGGTGATGTTTAAGGAGCGTCAGCGGTGCCAATCGGGGCACAACGCCCTCCCGATAGCCGTGAATGAGATCGGCTAACTCTTGCCGCTCTTGACTTGGAATCTTTCGCTTCAGGTAGCCGGCCAAGTGCTGAAGGACATTCGTATGACGCCTCGGAGTCGACGGCGTCATCAAAGCTTCCATAAACCCCTGGCAGTAGGTCGCTTCCACCTCGTTGCGGTCCTTACCGTGCGCACTCGCCACCCAGCGTCCAAGTTCCCGATAGCCTTTGTTGTCGTAGGCGAGCAGGAGCATCTTTTCACGGGAGTGAAACTTGACCAGGTCTCCCTGTGTCCACGGGCCTTCGAACAGACTTCGGAGTCGGCTGTACGCGTAAACCCGTGTCAGGAAATTCTCACGCAGTGTGGGATCGTTTAGACGACCTCCCTCATCCATGGGCAGCAGGGGCTGTGCCTCCCGGAGCACGCGCACGAAGACCCCTTCTCCAGAGGTCTGGGGCATGCCTGATTTCGCTGCATAGACCTTGACTCGATGGACGCCACACGACGGTGACTTCCGCATCGCCACGAACCCTCGCAGTCGCGGTCCCTCTTGCTCGGCCCATTGGCGGGCGAAGCGCTCCATGGCCTCGGTCACGTCCTGATCACCGGTTGACGTCTCGAGCCGGACACCTTCCTTCTCTCCGCCTTCAACCAGGCGCAGTGTCGGTCTGGGCGTCCCAAGGCCGATCGCAACTTCAGGGCAAACAGGCACGAAGTCGAAGTGCTGGCTCAACTGGTGAGCGATGAACTTGTCCATGGTGTGCCCGCCGTTGTAGCGCACGTTTTTACCCAACAAGCAGTGGGAGACGCCCACCACGGGTTTCCCGGTGGATGAATCGTCCGAAGACTCCGGTGAAGTTGTCATCTCTTGCACTCCTATCGTGACCTCAGCATAGTGCAATCGTCCAAAACGTTCAAGAGGTGAGTCAAGTGCGGTCGATTGTATGGTTCCGGGGGAAGGATTTAAGGGTGCTCGATCATCGGCCGCTGACCTCGGCATTAGCCATGGGCGAGGTCCTGCCGATCTTCATCTTTGATCCCTACTTTTTTGCGCCCGACAAAACATCTCAAATGCCGCATAGGATCCAGTTTTTGCTGGACTCAGTCCATGAACTAAAGTCGAAGCTCAACGG
>NZRT01000050.1 GCA_002696345.1 Myxococcales bacterium | reverse complement strand
TCTCGCTGTTACCGCTGGGATCCTGATAACCGCTGGGCACGTCCGCGCGGACCAGTCGGAACAGCCCAATGTAGTCTTAATCATATCAGATGACCAGGCATGGACCGATTACGGTTTTATGGGCCACGATTCGATCCAGACCCCGCATTTGGACCAATTGGCCAAAGAGAGCGTTCTGTTTCGTCGCGGGTACGTTCCCACCGCCCTTTGCCGTCCATCGCTGATGACGCTGGCGACGGGTCTGTATGCCCACCAGCACGGCGTGACGGGCAACGACCCTTCCCGAGCCCGGAACGACCGAAACTCGCCGGAGTACAATGAGTTACGAGCGGAACTGATCTCGTTTATCGAAAATTATGATACGCTGCCGAGCCTGCTGGGCGAGCGAGGCTACTTGAGCCACCAGAGCGGCAAATGGTGGGAGGGAAGTTTTCAGCACGGCGGGTTTACCCATGGCATGACGCGAGGCTTCCCGCATCCAAACGGTCGAGCCGGCGATGACGGGCAAACGATTGGACGCGAAAGTATGGAGCCTATCTTCGATTTCATCGATCATTCTGTGGCCAAGGAAAAACCCTTTTTCGTCTGGTATGCGCCCAAGCTTCCTCACACCCCACACGATCCGCCCGCTCGTCTCTTCGATAAATATAAGGACAAAGTCGATTCGCCCCACGTTGCCCGTTACTACGCGATGTGCGAATTGTTCGACGAAACCTGCGGTCAGTTGGTAACCTTCCTCGAAGACAAAAAGGTTCGAGACAACACCTTGATAGTCTACGTATGCGACAATGGGTGGATTCAAAATCCGGACGCGAAGGGATACGCTCCCCGCTCCAAGCAAACGCCCTACGAGACGGGTATTCGCCAGCCGATTTTCTTCAATTGGCCAGCGAAGCTAAAACCGGCCGACCGGGACGAACTGGTGAGCAGTATCGATCTTTTCCCTACGATTGTGAGAGCCACCGGAGCTCGCCTGCCGAAGGGACTGCCGGGGCTGGACCTCTGGTCGAATTTGCAGAACGGCAAGAAGATCAAACGCAAGGCGATCTTCGGCGAAGGCTTCGCCCACGACATCGCCGACCTCCACAACCCTCAAGAAACGCTGCTGTATCGGTGGGCAATCGAGGGGCGATGGAAACTGCTGCTCACTTACGATGGCGAGGTGGCTCACTACCAGACCACTCATCCGCGCGACGAGAAACGTCCGCAGCTATTCGACCTTCTCAAGGATCCGCACGAAACGAAAAACGTAGCCGGGAATAACCCCGATGTCGTGAAGCGACTCGTGAAGAAGATCGACAGTTGGTACCCAGTCACGGAACGAAACGTCGTGAAAGTATTCGAGTAGCATCGAACGTTACGTCTCAAACCACGCTGCCTAGCGACGTAGCTCTCTTATGAAACTGATTTGTTAGGAGCCAGTTTATCCCGCGATAGCGCTGCAACAATCGCGGCGTAAAGCCGCTCCTACATCAGTCTTCGACCTTTCAGGAATAATCCATTTTCGGAATTTGTCGGCAGATCGGCGATGGAAGGGAGATATAAACGCACACCCGCTCTTTCCTCTCTGTATTCCATACCAATTGCCCTTTTGACAAGGCCACTTCTCAAACCCTAAATGCAAGTTACTTTTATGAATAGTATTCTAACTTCCCTTCTCGGCGCTTTGATTGCCTTGGCTTTTGCCAGCCTCGCCCATTCCGCCAAGCAACCCAATATCATTGTTCTCCTCGCCGATGACCTCGGCTATGGTGAATTGAGTATTCAAGGTAATCCCGAGATTCCTACGCCGCATATCGACTCCATCGCCGCCAACGGCGTGCGCTTCACGAATGGATACGCAACCGGCCCGAACTGCAGTCCTTCGCGAGCGGGATTCATATCGGGGCGTATCCCCACGCGCTTCGGCTACGAGAACAATCCCATCGGGCATCGCAATGAAGACCCGTCCATCGGATTCCCAGCGGAAGAGACCACCATCGCCGAAACCTTGCAGGACGGGGGTTACGTCACCGGAATAATCGGCAAGTGGCATTTGGGCGGTACCGCTGCCTATCATCCGTTTCGGCACGGCTTCGAAGAATTCTTCGGCTTCACTCACGAAGGCCACTATTTCGTGCCGCCGCCTTGGAAGGGCGTAACCACGATGCTGCGACGCAAAACGATTCCTGGCGGGGGCGAAGGACGTTGGGTCGGCAAAAAGAAACTGATCTACCATACCTGGCCTAGCAACGAGCCCGATTACGACGCTAACAACCCAATCGTACGCGGTGGCCAACCGGTCGAGGAAGAGGAATACTTCACCGACGCTATCACGCTCGAAGCCGTCGACTTTATCGACCGCCACGACGACAAGCCTTTCTTCCTATATGTCCCTTACAACGCCGTGCACAGTCCGCTTCAGGGAGCCGATGCCTACATGCGCAAGTTCGCATACATCGAAGACATTCAACGACGCATCTTCGCGGCAATGTTGGCCAATATGGACGATAGCGTGGGAGATATTTTGAAACAGGTTCGAAAATCGGGGCTGGAAGAGAATACGCTCGTCTTCTTTCTCAGCGATAATGGAGGCCCGACTCGGGAACTGACTTCGTCCAATGCACCTTTGCGTGATGGAAAAGGCTCTATGTACGAGGGCGGCTTGCGCGTACCGTATATGGTTCAATGGAAAGGCACTTTGCCCAAGGGGAAAGTATACGACTACCCGGTGACCTCACTCGATATCTATGCCACCGCCGCGGCGAATGCGCAGGCTGCTGCGCCCGAGAACATCGAAGGCGTGGATCTGGTGCCTTACCTTACTGGCAAAAACTCCGGCCGACCGCATCAAACCCTATTTTGGCGCCAAGGTGGCAAGTCGGGGCTGCGCCACGGCGATCTGAAACTTGTACGCATGGGTAATAGGAGAATAGTTGGCAACGCAAAATGGGAATTGTATGATCTTTCCAATGACATTTCAGAAGAGAAAAACCTCGCTAGCACTCACCCTGAACGTCTCGCCGAGCTGGTAGCCATCTGGGAAAAGATGAACGGCGAAATGCAGGAACCGATGTTTTAACGCATCGAGCGTTGAGATGGAGTGTTGGTGGCCGAGCCAATAGCTTCTAGAATCAGATGAAGTTTGAACCACTGATAACACAGATGATTGGGTTCAGGGATTGGTGGATGTGCCGCACGAATCAATTCTGTGAAAATCCGTTATATCTGTGGTTCTAATACATGAATCCAAGTTTAGATTGATGAAATTATTCTCTCTTGTAATCGCTCTCCTAATGTCGGTCGACGCAATCAGCCAGGATCGCCCGAATATCCTCTTTTTCTTCGCGGATGACCAGCGTCATGATACCTTGGGTTGCGCCGGGCATCCCATCTTGGAAACGCCGACGATCGATAAGCTGGCAGAAGAAGGGGTGCGTTTCACCAATATGTTCGTTACACGTTCGACTTGCTGGGCGAGTCGTACCACCATCCTAACTGGATTGACCTCGCGTTCCTCGGTAAAGGGGGACCGATCGGATCAGATAAAGCTAGAGGCGTTAACTGAACTCTTTCCTGACCTATTGCGCGATGCAGGCTACCGGACGGGATTCTATGGGAAGTGGCATGCGAAGATGCCAAAGGACTTCAAGCCGGAGGAGCATTTCGATGAATTCGAGCGGATCTTTCGCAGACCCTATTTCAAAACCATGCCGGACGGATCAAAACGGCACGAGACGGAGTTGATTGCCGATCGCGGTATCGAATTCCTGAAATCACATAAAGAAAACAATCAACCGTTCTGCCTAAACCTTTGGTTCAATGCGGGACACGCCGAAGACAACGATCGCGTTCCCGGTACAGGTCACTTCCCTTGGCCAAAGGCAATGGATGGCAAGTATGACGACGTCGAGATTCCGGAGCCGCGCTTGTCCGATCCCGCGATATGGGATGCCCACCCAGAATTTCTGAAAACTTCGAATCACCGCGAGCGCTACCACTGGCGCTGGGATACGCCCGAGAAATATCAAATCAACATGCGCGCCTATTTCCGCATGCTTTCGGGGATCGACCATGCGATGGCCCGCGTCTTGCGGGTTCTCGAGGAAGAGGGGCTAGCGGACAATACCATCGTGGTTTATTCGGCCGACAACGGCTACTATATGGGCGATCGCGGCTTTGCAGGAAAATGGTCGCACCACGAGCAATCGCAACGGGTGCCTCTCATTGTCTACGATCCTCGCCAGCCGGATGCATCGCGTGGCCGAATCGTGGATACGATGTCTCTCAACCTAGACCTGCCTTCCACCTTTCTCGACTGGGCAGGCGTGACGATTCCCGAGAGCTACCAAGGATTTAGCCTAAAACCATTGATCGAAGGCGAACCTGAGCCGACTGGCTGGCGCAAGGATTTCTACTGCGAACATTTCAATCCCCGCTATTCGATGTCCTGGGAAGGCGTGCGAGGCGAGCGTTTCAAGTACGCTCGCTACACCGATCAGGACCCCGAGTATGAGTTTCTCCACGATCTCGAAAACGATCCTGACGAACTCGTGAATCTGGTGGCGAATCCAGAATTCGAAGCGATTCTAAATCAGCTCAGGAAGCGGACGGATGACCTAGCAGAGGCCTACGCGACTGCCATCCCGTCTCGCGAGTGAATTCCATCGCCGCTTCCGCTTTATAAGCCTAACGCTAGTCGAATGAGTGAAGATCATTGAAGTTTCCAAGACCTTTGGGCATTTTTGGATGCTGAGAATTTTCGCGCTTAGACGGAAACGAATACAACCTCTATGAAGACTTTCCTCCCCATTTCATTGCTGGCAGCTCTGACGCTTGCCCTCGCCGCGACGGTCGTTGCCGCCGAGAAGTCCGTCGAAGCATCCAACTGGCCGCAGTTTCGAGGTCCTGGGGCGCGTGGGATAGGGACGGGCGATGCGCTGCCGGATAGTTGGTCAGCCACTGAAAACGTCGCTTGGAAAACCGACATTCCGGGTCGCGGTTGGGGATCTCCGATCGTTTGGGGCGACAAGGTGTTTCTTAGCTCCGTAATCAACTCCGGCGAATCGGAGGAACCGAAGAAAGGGCTTTACTTCGGGGGCAATCGACCTGACGCGCCGACGACGCTTCATCGTTGGGTTGCTTACTGTTTCGATCTCAACTCTGGGACAATTTTATGGGAGAAGACGATTCATGAAGCGCCGCCTGAATCGTCGATCCATTTGAAGAATAGTTATGCATCCGAAACGCCGGTTACGGATGGCGAACGAGTGTATTTCTATTTCGGGAATCTCGGGATTTTCGCATTCGACTTGGAAGGCGAGCTTCAATGGTCGAAAAGCCTTCCCGCTCGCAAGACGCGTCATGGGTGGGGTACGGCGGCTTCGCCCGTATTGCGCGAAGGACGGCTCTATCTGGTTAACGATAATGATGAGGCGTCGTGGTTGATGGCTCTCGATGCGAAGTCTGGAGAAGAGATCTGGAAGATTGATCGCGAGCCGGAAAGTAATTGGTCGACTCCCTATGTATGGGAAAACGAAATACGGACGGAGCTGATCGTCCCTGCAACTTATCGGGTCATTTCCTATGATTTGGACGGGAAGGAGCTTTGGTCGTTTGAGGGGATGTCGAGTATTACGATCGGGACTCCCTATGCGGCGGATGGATTGCTTTACGTTAGCTCTGGATACGTGGGCAGTCGCCATAAGCCAATCTACGCGATTCGTCCTGGAGCTTCGGGCGATATCTCAATCGACGAGACGCTGCGATCGAATGACTACATAGTCTGGTGCGATTGGCGGGCGGCTCCTTATAATCCCACCACGTTGGTTTATGATGGATTGCTCTATTCGCTTCTGGACCGGGGCCTCCTATCTGTTATGGACCCGAAGACCGGCGCGTTCCACTTCGAGCGAGAACGGCTACAGGATACCAAGTCGGGTTTCACCGCATCTCCTTGGGCCTACAATGGAAAAGTATTCTGTCTCAACGAAGACGGAGAGACCTACGTTTTCAAAGCGGGCAAGTCGTACGAACTCATTGGTGTCAACCGTCTGGCCGAGGACGATATGGGCATGGCAACTCCGGCAATGACCGACAATAAGCTGCTCATCCGCACGTCCGCCCGCTTGTACTGTATCGTTAGAGATGAGTGAAATCCGAATTACTCAGCTTGACTTGGTTCCATTCTGACTGGTTGCACCCCTTAAAATCGGCTTAGAAAGAAATAAGTGCGCGAAGGAGTAACCGTTCTCCCAGACGGAGCGTTGAGCTTGACAAGATTTCCGAACGATCGGTAGGTTTTTTGTCCCGACGTATTTACTCCCTCGTAAAATATCATGAGCGCCCCTCGATATTTCGCTGCTCGAACCGAAAATACTCATTTTCCAAATTTTGATTCTACCAAAAACAGCTGAACCCAAACCCACTCCAAAAGGACAGGCGAGTAACGCGGAGGTCTACCGAGCGGCGGCTCGACTGATGGTGCAAAAAGGCTATGGAGGGACTTCCATTAGTGACATCGCTCAGGTGGTCGGCATGACCAAAGCGGGACTCTATCACCACATCGCTGGCAAGCAGGACCTGCTCTTTCAGATTCTGCAACACGCCCATGACGAAATGGAGCGCCTCGTCATCGAGCCGGCGAAACAAGTGGGTGACCCGGAGCGCCGATTGATTGAAATTACCCGACGGCATGTTCGTGGTATATTGGATGGGGGTCTGGAGTTCACCCTCCTGTATCGCGAGAGACACCACCTTGACGATGCGCAGCAGGAAACCATCGCCCTGCGAACGAGGGCTTATCTCGCTCTGGTGGGAGCCACGTTGCAGGAGTTGGCAATGGAGGGGAAGCTCCGTGACCTCGATATCCAAATCGGGACGATTCACCTTTTGAAAACCATCTCCGGTATCGCTGACTGGTATCCGATGTTTTCCGAAATAGACGAAGACCATCTCGTTGAGCAAACCGTCAACTTTGGCCTTTCGGCTATTCTCAAGCGTTAGGATTTTAAGATAGTTAACTAAAACTTGAATACAAACATTATGAAGACGAACCCCTTGGTCCCTCTCTTTGCGAGTCTCGCCATAATGGCGATCGCATCCATTGGGAATGCGCAAGCTCAACAGCGTTCCGAAGCGCGAATGGCCCAAATGCTCAACCGCTTTCCAGAGGCGGATACGAATGGCGATGGCAAGCTGAGCCCGAAAGAATTTCAGGCCGCTAGTCAAATGGCCCAAGCGGCCGCCGCGCGAGCGATTCCAAAATTCGATCCGGGATGGGAGGAGGATGAGTTTCCGCCGCACGCAGTCAGTCTCAAATCGCCTGAAGAGATCATGGCCATTTATAAAAGTGGGAAGCCGGGGCGCACCTATGCGGAAGCGGCCGATGCGATGTCCTTTCCTAAGCCTGCCGACGGCATTCTGCGCATAGTGGGGACGGGCCACAGCTTTACCGCGCCAGGCTATAGAACTTTGCCGTCCATCACCCGCGCCGCTGGTTTCGAGCAGCCGCTTAGCTTGCACAACGGTGGAGGGCGTACGGGGAGCGTTAGCTACAAATGGGAACAGGAAAACGGCATATTCCAATTCGACGGCAAGCCCCTGCCCAAGCTCCTGGCCGCTATTTCCAATGCGGAATGGGAGGCGATGATCTGGGGCCCGTATACGGCAGATAGACCGAAATTCTATACGAGCTGGATCGATTTTTGCGAAAAATACAATTCGGGTATGAAGTACTTTCTGATGGATGCCTGGCCCACGCTGGGTCAGGTCCAGATGCAATATCAGCGCAAAGGAAACCCGAAATCGGAATCATTCTTTACCGATGAGGTCTTCGATGAGCTCAACGATGCCATGAACAAACGTGTTGCGGAGCTCGTGAATGCGGTGCGCGAAACCACAGACAAAGTGTACATCCTTCCGACGAATGCGGCCATGACGGAGGCGGCCAAACGTTTCAATCGAGGAGAGCTTCCCGGCGTTCAAGGCCTATATAAAGTGATTGGCGGAAAAGAGTTTTCCATCTGGAATGACCAACGTGGCCACTTGGGGCCCGGCTTCGACCGCTTGGAGGGATATGTTTTCTACGCCACGATTTACGGCAAATCCCCCCAACTCATTTCAGAGCCTATCAAGTTCAGCAATAATCCAAGCTTCTTAAGCGATGAATTGGACAAGATCTTCCGCGAAATCGCTTGGAAGGCTGTAGTGGGGCATCCCCTCTCCGGCGTTACGGACAATAACGGGAACGGTATCGGGGATCACTTGGAATAGCCATTGGAAATCGCTCACGGGAGCGATTTGATAGGATAATTATAACGTTAATACAACCCCATGAAAACCATCCGCCTAACTCCACTACTAGCAGCGCTGACGATCACCCTCGCCACAACGCTTTGTGCCGCCGAGAAACCCCTATTCAATACCGAAGAGATTCTCGATGAAAGTTCGCTAGATATAGAAATTCTGCAAGATTGGCATCCTGTTGGAGACACGCGGCAGAAGCTGATTGAAATCAATGTCGCCGAATGGTGGCCGGGGCAGGACTATCGGATCCCGGTGCGTATGATCGTGCCGCTCGAAAGCAAGGCGAAAGGCTTTAGCATTACCGGAGCCAATGGTAACCTTGAGGCGCTGAGGAAAGACACGCAGCCAAGCGACTTTGAGGCGAAGCTGCTGGAAGGGGGCGTTGGCATCGTTAAGACGCTCGTCAGGGCTTCGAGGCAGCTTGAGGGCAAACGGGGCCTGGATCAAAAAATGATGCGCGAGTTTATGAAGGACCTGAATCCGCGGTATACCACCCTCTGGATTTGGTCGATGACCTTAATGCGGGCAACCACCGCGGCGTATGCGGAAACCGACTACTTCGAAAAAGGCAAAGTGGCCGGTTCGGGTAGCTCCAAGAACGGTATGGCGCCCGCGGGCGCCTTGATAAATGATGAGCGTTTTACCGCGACTTGCTCCAATCATGCGGGCGCTTATTATTCACCGACTCGAAGAGCCGAGAGGCAAGAAATCGCTAAAGCTGAAAAGGCAAACAAAGCATTCTTTGCAGCCGTCAAGGCGGGCGATATATATTTGGATCAAAACCGCGAGAGGGTTTTTCGGCGCGTCATGGTGGGATCTGGGAGCGGGATGCGTCAAATGGCGCTGAAAGCGGGAAAATCCATGGACGAAATGCATAGCTTTTCGGATCGTTTATGGTCTAGCGCGTGTGTTACGGAGAATTGGGATCGGTTGATGGGGCGTGGCGTCGATATTCTTTTCGAGCCGGGAACGCATGACTACGTCGCCTATGATATTGTCTGGGGAGCGCAAAACCATCCTCAGGTGCCTGTCTATTACCAACCCAATGGCGGGCACTCGCAAACGCCACATGTCGCTACGGCAAAGGACGAACAGAATAGAGACGCCTTCCTTTGGCATCACTTCTTCGGCGGCGATTCCTTGCTGAGCCCTCCAACGTCGAGCCATAAAGTCGACAAGAATAAACTTACGGTTCGCGTGAGCTTTGAGGAAGGGCCTCAGCCGACAGACGGGCGTATCTGGTGGATGTATGACCGAGCGCCCGAAGGCTCCGCTCCGTTCTTGCTCGTGGCCATCCCTGAAGACCAATGGGCGGATATGGAACGGGATCCCAAGACCGGTTCTTGGACCGCCACCATCCCATTGAAGGAAGGGGCTTCCCGCATCGATTTCTTCAGCAATCACGGGCACATGGCCAACGGCTATCAGCAGTATCTTTCAAGCCCCTACACTCGCGTGGAACTTTCCCCTTAGTCCAGATGATGTGTATTTGAAATAAGGAGTCGCGCCACCATGAACAAGCTACACCCCATCCTGCTCATCGTGATCCTCGCTCTGCATGCGACTGAGCCCATCGCGAATGCGCAAGCGCAGCAACCCTCCGAAGAGCAATTGGCTCAAGCGCTAAAGCGTTTCCCCCAAGCGGACACGAATAAGGACGGCAAACTGACCGCGGAGGAGATCCAGCAGTTCCGCCAATCCAGGCAGAGGAATAGGCGCCAGGCCGCTGCGGCGCAACCGACGCAGGCTGGGGATGCGAACCTTACTGAGACGCTGGCGGGGATGAACGCGCAGTTTAAGAATGTCGAGGTAGAACTTCTTGAGTGGCCTAGCGAGTTGCATGAGAAACTTGGAAAAATGACCAAACTGGCTTTTGTGACACGGCCGGTGGAGAAGGTTGAGGGGAAACTGCCGTTGCTTATTAATTTGCATGGGGGAGGACAGCGTTGGTTTGACATGAATTTGCATGAGCAGCTTGAGATTGCGGCTCGGCTTGGGATGAAGCGGGGGTATGATATAGCGGAGCTAGGGGGGAAGGGGCTGATGGCGCTCGATCCTAACACCGCGGAGCGATGGGTTCCTGATTCGCTCGATACGATGCTTGATTATGTGTTGGAGAACTTCCCTGAAATCGATAAGGATCGCGTGTATGTGATGGGCTACAGCGCGGGGGGCGGGGCTACTTGGAGATGGATCAATCAATCGCCGGATCGGTTTGCCGCGGCTGCTCCTTGTGGTTTTACGGGTGGTAGCGCTCAGGACGATGCGAAGAAGCTTGCCAACTTACCGATTTGGACGATGGCGGGCAGCGAGGATGGGAAAAATCCAGCTGGAATTAGAAGAATGGTGGAGCGATTGAGGGCGGCGGGCAATGTGAACGTGAAACATACGGAGTTCGAAGGGGCGGATCATCGCGCGGGGGGAAGAGCCGTTTTCGGTACTGCGGAGTTGGTGGATTGGATGCTAGGGTTTAAGCGATCGGCAACCACGGATTGAATACGGAATAAAACCCATGAACCAACAACACCCCATCGTGCTCTTCATGATCCTCGCTCTGCTGGCGACGGCGACTTTCTCGAATGGGCAGGCACAACAGCGCTCCGAAGAGCAGCTAGCCCAAATTCTCAGGCGTTTTCCCGCAGCGGATACGGATAAGGACGGCAAACTGACCTCGGAGGAGTTCCAACAGTTCCGCCAATCCATGCAGGGGAATGCACGCCCGGCCGCAGCGACGCGCCCGCAGGCTGTTTCCGATCGCGTGACGCTTGAGGAAGACATCGTTTATCTGGTCGCGGGCGACTATGAAGTGGCGTTGGATATAGCCGTACCGAAAGGACTGACGAAACCGGTACCGGCCGTGGTGCACATTCACGGCGGCGGTTTTTGGGGCGGGTCGAAAAGCGCCCAGCACGCGGTACGTTACGCGGAGGCGGGATTTGTTGGCGTGTCGATTAACTATCGACTGAGCGGTGTGGCCCCCTTCCCAGCAGCCGTGCATGATTGCAAAGCGGCGATCCGCTGGCTGCGAGCCAACGCGGAAAAATACCAGATCGACGCAGAACACATCGGTGTTTGGGGCACGTCTACCGGCGGGCATCTGGCGGCGATTCTGGGGACCTCGGGTGGCGATCCCTACCTCGAAGGCTATGGTGGCCTGCCGACCCATACATCACTTCGCGAGTATCGACAGAAAGAGGAGCTTTTCGAATTTTCGAGCGAGGTGCAGGCGGTGGTCGATCACTTTGGCCCAACCGATTTCCTGAAGTTGGGCGGGAATCATTCAATGCCAACGTCAGCCGAGTCGCGTTTTCTCGGAGGCCAGATCACGGGACTCGAGGAGCAGGTGCGCCGCGCGAATCCGATCACATATGTCGACAAGGATGATCCGCCAATACTGATTATCCACGGCCGCGAAGACATTGGGGTAATCTTCAATCAATCCGAGTTGCTTTACGCGGCCTTGAAAAATGCGGGTGCCGTGACGAAGCTCGTACCGGTCGCCAACGCGGGACACGGCTATCGCCCATCTCCGCAGGGCGCGGAGATCAAACCGAGTAAAGAGGAAATCGACGCCATGGAGCTGGCGTGGTTTCGGGAGCATTTGAAGTAGGCATTTTTATATATCGATATCTTTATATACAAAGAAAACACCATGCGAAATCTCATTAGCGCCGCAATCCTCCTCCTCTTCGTCGCTTTGCCCGTTAGCGCGCAAAACGACAAGCAACCCAAACCCGCCGTCTCACCTGGGACCCTCGCCCTATACGAGCCTGGCGAATTCAAAGGGATGAAGTATCGCTTGATGAAACCCATCGACTTCGACCCCGGCAAAACGTACCCGCTCATCCTCAGTTTGCATGGCGCCGGCGGGCGCGGCAACCAAAACATCAAGAGCCTGCGCAACTGGAACGAGTGGCTTGCCGACGAAGACCTCCGCCGCGAGCACCCTGCCTTCGTGCTCGCGCCGCAGTCCAACGGCTC
>NZRT01000049.1 GCA_002696345.1 Myxococcales bacterium | reverse complement strand
TGCTGGTGTTCAGGAAGTGAGAGGTCCTCTGAAGGAAGAGTTGCCCTTGCCGACAGCCTTCAATCTACCGGAGGTGAGTGAGGATGTGCTGAAAAACGCCATCCCTTTGGTATTGCGTCGGGAACGAGGGCGTTGGGACGATACCAAGTTCCTCCCCCGGCTCGCATTTTTGCTGGAGCAGCTTCAGGCTCGGTCCAGTCGGCATCTGGCAGTGAGCTTTTTCCCGAGTCGAGTTCCAATGCCCACGGAACTGACCGAAGTGATTCCCCAAGCGCAGCTTTTCTTGTTGAGCGGTTCACTTGCGGACCGTCAATCCGCTGCCACTCGAAAAGCCTTCGAGCATCTGATGAGCCAGGGAGCTCGTGTACTTCGGCTCCAAAACCAACCCAAAGATGGGGCGGAGGCTGCTGCTTTGTTGGTTTTGGCCAGCCTTGGCTCGTCCGAGCGGCAAGAGGCGCTCGCCATGGACCCTGCTGGGCTCGACGCAGAGGCAGAACTCAAAGCCCGTCTGCCTGGTGGTTTGAGGATTCAAGCGATCGGTCGAGCGGGGCAAATACATTATGATGAGCGCTGGATGAGAGGGCCTGGCGCAAAACGATTCCTGGCCGCTGACTATCGAAAGAGGACCGCCGGCTGGTTGAGTGCGAATGGTAAAGAAGTATTGATTCTATTGGCACTTAAAACAGGGATGGCCATCCCCCGTTTGAACGGCTTAACTCCCGAGCCGAGTGTCTCTTTGATTCCCCTCGGACGACCTGGATATATCGGGTTTTCACCCTTCGCTTCTCGGCTCCCAGTTTTGCAGTGGCGGCGCGCACTTATCACTGGAGCGGCTGGAGATCGGCACTTTTCTGATGGCAAAGTGAAGATCTATCTTCGACTCGACCCGACCACAGGAACCCCTGCATTGGATGGCTTGCAAGGACCTGCTGGGTGGCGGCTTCGCTTGCAAAGTCCGTCAGGGGATGGATAACTGCCGGCACCCCATGGTCCGGGATGAGCGGGAGTGACCTTGAGCGAGGCGCCAGAGTCCTTCTTTCATTCCAGTAAGCGTATCTTGCTTCTGGCTCTGCCCGCTGCACTGGCTTTGGTGACGCAAGGTGCCATCAACCAGGTGGATATGTTGTTCATTGGTCACCTCGGCGGCACTTGGGATCCGATGTACGCGGGTCTCGAACTCTCGGAAGCTGCTCGAGCCGAACTCGCGACACGGATCAAGGATGGGCAGGCAGCCATCGGAATCAGCATGAAGTTGCTCTGGCTGTATGCGGGCTTTCTCAGTTCATTGGCGATTGGAACCCAGGCCATGGTCGCCCGCCGGTACGGCGAAGGGAACCCAACTCAGGCGGGGACTGTTGCCCTTAATTCGATCGCTGCAGCCTTCGTCTCAAGTGTGGCGGTCACCGTCATTGCAATCTGGATTTTACCCACCTTCTTCGAAGTGATTTCCAAGGGGGCGATCGGTGTCATCAAACAAGGCATTATCTATGCTGAGATCCGTTTACTCGCCATTGGTGTGATCGTCATGACCGCCAGTATTCGGTCGTTCTTCGACGGAATCGGCAGGACGTACATCTTCATGTGGGTCGCCCTGTTTATGAACAGTTTGAACGTGATCTTGGATTATGGCCTCGTCTTTGGCGCCTGGGGACTTCCTCGTATGGAGGTGGCCGGGGCAGCTTGGGCGTCCGATTTGTCTGCATTCATCGGTCTCGTCGTGTTGGTCGGCTGGCTTTTTCTGAAAGACTACCGTGGCTACCAAATCTTTCAGTGGCGCCAACTTCGCCCGAAGATGATGTGGCGAGTGATCACCTTTAGCTTGCCCAACGGCATTGCGACGGCATTTATGACTTTGGGCTTCCTTGCTTTCGATAAAGTGATCGCCATGATCGACGAGCTCCGAGTCGAACGAGCTTTGAGTGATGCGGGTCATGTCGTCGCCAATCTATCGATGACTGCGCGTACCGAAATCATGGATCAACTGGGCACGGGGACCGCCTTGTATCAAAGTATCCATCAGGTCGTGATCGCAGTCATGATGCTCTTCTTCATGACAGGGTTCGGATTTGGCAGTGCAGCGAGCACCTTGGTGAGTCATGAGTTGGGCGCCGGCTTTGTGAAGAGGGCTCGTCGAATTGGCTGGCGCACCGTGTTTGTTGGAGGCGTGATCGTCTCGGTCTTCGGTGCCTTACTCGCTGTATTTCCGGTGGAGGTCGCCAGGGTGTTTAACCCTCAAGACCCTGCCTTTCAGCAAGCCGCTGTCGGACCTTTACGCTTGGTTGGGATCTGTGCCTTTCTGCCAGCCGGTGCCTTAATCTTCTCCCAAGCTCTCTACAGCGCAGGGATGCCAATCTACGTGGCCGTCGTCACGAGTTTGGGCATCCTTTGGCTCGTTCCTGGATCCTATCTGTTTGGTATTGTGTTGGATTGGGGCTTGCTCGGTGCCTGGGTGGCTGCCATTGGCTTTACGCTGATCCTTTTCGTGGCGATGGGTCTAATGTGGATGTCTGATCGGTGGCAGAAGATCGACATCTAACCCTGAGCGGGAGCCTCTATGGTGGATGAAGAAGAAGCGGTCGAGCCGCCTCCGAAAAAACGCCGTTGGCGTTGGTTGCGAGTCCTCATCGTCCTGTTCATTTTGGGTCTGCTTGCCGCTGGCGGTACTGTTTACGGTGTCATTTGGCATTTTGGTCGGGATTTGCCCCGGGTTGACAGCCTGGCCGAATACCGTCCTCCGTTGATCACTCGAGTCTATGGTCGCAATGGCGACCAACTTCTTGCGGAGTTCTGCGAGGAACGACGCACCTTGGTTTCTTTTGATGAGGTTCCCAAGCACGTTCGGGAAGCCTTCTTAGCCGCTGAGGATTCGGACTTCTACAACCATGATGGTGTGGATTACTTGGGCATCATGCGGGCGGTTTTTAAAAACCTCGTGCGAGGAGGGCGTGTGCAAGGTGCCTCCACGATCACGCAACAAACCGCCCGCGCCTTTTTGTTGCACCGAAGGAAGACCTACACTCGTAAGATTCGAGAGATTCTACTCACGTGGAAAATCGAGGAACGCTTCAATAAAGAAGAGATCTTTTATCTCTACTTAAATCACATCTACTTCGGCGCTTGCCTTGAGGATGGCTTTGGTTGCTACGGCGTTCAGGAGGCGAGTCGGCGCTACTTTGGCAAGAATGTACAAGAATTGAGCCTCGCCGAGGGCGCAGTTCTTGCGTCGTTGCCCAAGGCGCCGAACAAGTACAATCCGAGGACGAACCCGGAAGAAGCCCAGAAGCGACGGGATTGGGTCCTCTCGATGATGGTGAAAAAGAAATTCGCCACCGCAGAAGAGGCGAAAGCGGCGAAAGAAACCCCTGTTCTGACCCGACCAACGACGAACCCTTATTACGAGAAGGCACCCTATTACGCGGAGCACGTACGGCAGATTCTTGAGGAGGAATATGGTCGTGAAACGCTTTACAAAGGCGGGTTGAAAATCCGCGCCAGTGTGGATCTCGCCATGCAGAGAGCGGCTCGCAAGGCATTGACTTCGGGGTTGGAGCGAGTGGACCGAGCCCAGGGGTATCGAGGTCCCCTTTATCGACCGGTGGATGAGGTTGCTCAGTCGAAGTTGACCGCTGCGATGAAGAGTCAATCTCTGCAGGCAGGACAAATTTTGGATTTGCAGGAATTGGCAGGAGAGGAAGCGCCCAAGGATTTGGCAGGAGCTATTCGCGTTGTCGCCCTTGCACCGGGATTGAGTGTGGGGGCACGGATTACAGCCATCGAAAAACAAAAGACCCGTCGGGGAAAGCAGCGCTTTGGAATTTTGGATTTCGGTGGAGAGCGAAAAGGGCGAGTCAATCTGAGCGAGCGGGCTTGGCAGAAGCCATTGCCGGCGAGAATGCCGAAGCTGTGGGGGAATCGACAGCGCCCGTACACTCGGACGGAGGTTGGCGACGTGGTTCTCGTTCGTCTCACCAAGGTGAATGAGGATCAAAGTCTTGAGGCGCAGTTGATCCAAAGGCCACGGGTGCAGGGAGCCTTGATCGCCATCGATCCTCGAACTCGAGACGTGTTGGCGATGGTCGGTGGCTATTCTTTCATCGACAGTCCTTTTAACCGAGCGGTTCAAAGCCGCCGACAGCCGGGCTCAGCGTTCAAGCCGCTCGTCTATGCGGCCGGTATTCAGAGCCGGCGGTTTACACCTGCAACGATGATCACCGACCAGCCCACAACTTTTCGGGATGCGGTGAAAGGGACCTCGTGGAAACCGAAAAACTATTCGGGAGCATTCGAAGGCGATATCTCGGTTCGTTATTGCTTAACCTTCTCCAAGAACACCTGCTCCATTCAAATCGCTGAGAGCGTCGGTTACGACGGAATCAAAGGGCTGGCTCGCTCGATGGGCGTCGAAAGTCGATTGCCAAACGATTTGACCTTGTCGCTCGGGAGTGGAGAGGTCTTTCCCCTGGAGCTTGCCAATGCCTACGCAACCCTTGCCGCAGGTGGAAAAGTGGCAAAGCCAATTTTCATCACCCAAGTGGATGATCGATTCGGCGAGCAACTCGAGGCGAATCGAGCGGAGTTACGCCAAGTGGTCGATCCGGCGGTAAGTTATTTGACCCTGTCACTCATGCGTTCCGTGGTGGAGAGCGGCACCGCCCAGTCCGTTAAAGCGCTGAAGCGGGATGTGGCTGGAAAGACAGGGACGACCAACGAGCAGCGCAGTGCGTGGTTTGTAGGGGCAGTTCCGGAGCTTGTGACCGCTGTTTATCTGGGCTTCGACAACAACGATCCCCTCGGGCGCGCTATGACCGGAGGAGGAATTGCTGCACCCATTTGGTTGGAATTTATGAAAGCGGCTCTGGATCCTGAATCGAAAGAGCGATTTGCGGTTCCCCCTGGGGTCGTGTTTGCCCGCATTGACCCCAAGACAGGATTGCTCGCTTCCGAAGGCATGCCGGGCGCCCAACAGGAGACTTTTCTTGCGGGGACCGTGCCCAAAGAAATGACATCCATCGAGGGAGAGACTGAAGGCGATCTCCTCGAGGAAGAATATTAGGCCTAAACAAAGCATCTCAGACTGTCGATGTCGGAAGTGGAGACATGTTCTCCCTGCTCCAAGGATGGAGCGGTTGGACTTCAAGGAAGAGGTCGTAAGATGCTTGCGATACGGTCGAACATTTCGGCGCTTCATGCCCTTCATCGCCTGCAAAGGCAGCAGGCGAACGTACAATCGCATTCCCAACACCTAAGTACAGGTCAGAGGGCGAACAGTTCCGCTGAGGACGCAGTGGCTATTCAGCTCTCAAGCCGCGCTCGAAATCGGCTTGCAGGTTATCAAAGCGCAAAACAAAATACCGTGGAGTCGATTCAGTTGCTGGCTGGGATTGATAATGCCAGTGGTGAGATTTTAGGCATCCTTCATCGGATGCGTGAACTCGGTGTGCGGGCTCAGAGTGAATCATTTTCTATTCGTGATCGAGCAGCACTCAATGAGGAATGGGTTCACCTTCACAGTGAAATTAATAGGATTGCGACCAGTACCGTCGTTGATGGCATTGCACCCTTTGTCGGCTCGGTGAACCTCACTTTCCAGGTCGGTATCGATGGAACCAGTCGAAGTCAGCTCGGTTTAACATTGGACCAGTCGCTTGAGGCGGGCGGCGCAGGACTCTCGATCAATCGAAGTCTCTTGCTTTCGTCGTCGGCGACTATCGCACTCAATGCTGCCCCCTACACTTTTATTCAGGGGGAGACAGATACGCTTCGAATCCAGGTGAATGGGGGAGGTTTCCAGGATATCCGATTCAACCCAGGTGCCAACACATCAAATCAAGTGGTCGCCCAGATCAACGCTGTGATTCCCGATCTAGCCTACGACGTGGGAAATCGCGTTTTTCTGCGAGCGGAAGGGGTTGGGTCGAATACATCTCTGTTAAATGGTCCAGCTCCGACGGCGCCGAATTTAGATGGTACGAATTCGGGGCAATACGATACGCGTGGCGGAAACAATATCTTTCAGTTGGGTATGGACGGTGGGGGCGTCCAGAACATTAACTTGCCCGTTGGTGCAGCCATCACGTCGCAGCAAGTTGTGGATTCGATCAACGGCGTCTTTCCAGGTCGAGCCCAACTGATCAATCGAGCGCAAGCAAGTGAAATCCAATCCAACCAGGCAGGTCCTTTCGATATCCGGGCTGGTGTTAACGATACCCTCAATCTTGAGGTCAACGGAGTCAACCGTACCGTCGTCTTTCAGGACACCAGCCCTCTGGATGCTGCAAATGCGGGTCCCTACACGGTACTCTCCGGCGTCAACGATACCTTTCGCTACCAGTATCAGGGCAACATGCGAGTGCTTAGCCTCGCTGCAGGCGTTTATCAGCCGGGTCAACTTCGAGATCAAATCAACGCACTGGATGCGGGTTTAGCTTCAGTCGCTGGTGGCGCCCTTCGGCTCCAACCAGCTGCTGGGTCTGCGGTTCAGGTTCGTAATGGAAACATGAATGGCCTGCTCGGCTTTGGGAACTTCGTCACCCAGAGAGGCCAATACACAGCAGAAAATATTCGGAGTGCGATCAATAATGTCAGCGGCGGTTTAGCCGCTGTTCGTGGTGGGCAAGTGGTGTTGAGGCCGCCCGGTTCAGGTCCCAGTGCTCATCTACGCATTCTGAACAGCAATGGAGTGGCCACCCTCGGATTTAATGCTGGCGATTCAACGAGAGGCACTGCTCGGGTCCGGATTACCAGCAATACCCAGGGACGACGGGGCGAAGTGCGTATCGGAGGAGGCTCCGCCAACAATCTCCTCGGTTTTAACAGTAACGACCAGGTCAACGGGACGGACAACAGCAGTGCCTCTCCAGTGCTCGGTCTGAACTACAATCAGTTCGTTCAAGGGGAAGATGCGAAAGTACCCGAGGCGATGGACCAGGTGTCGACGGCGTTGGGTCGAGTGATGGATTTTCGGGCTCGCCTGGGCGCCATGCAGCGGCGTCTCGAACAATCGATTGCCGCCATTATGAAATCGGCGACTGAAGATCAGTATCATGAAGGATCCGTCCTTGATGCCGACTTTGCCTTTGAGACCGCTGCCATGACCAAGAGCGAAATTATCGCCAACAGCTCCATGGCCATTCTCGGTCATTCCAGCGTTCACGGACGCAGTGCGGTCGCTCTTTTACGGGGTGGGGTTGTAAGTCGTGGTGGACACCGCAATCTCTCCTCTGCATTTAGTGCGGCAGGAGCGATTCGAGGATGGTCGGGCGGAATTTAGCAGAGAACGAAATAGCACTCATCGATGAAGTGATACGGGAGCGAAGGTCGTTAAGTCCGAGTTCGCTTTCGGACCGCTTGGTTGAGCGCGAAACGGTTGAGGCAATTCTGGAAGCAGGAAACTGGGCCCCAAGTCACTACGTGACAGAGCCCTGGCGGTTTGTCGTTTTCGAGGGCGCAGCTCGACAGCGGCTGGCGGATGTATTTCTAAAAGCGGTTCTCGAAGAACGCCCGGACGCAAGCGACCGGGTTCGAGAAAAAGTGCATGGCAAACCACTTCGGTCCCAGACGCTGATCGCTGTGATTCGCCAAGGGGGCTTACATCCGAAAGCCAAGGACTTTGAGGATGAATGGGCTGTCGCTTGTGCCGTACAAAACATGGCGATCGCAGCGGCGGCCCGAGGACTCGGATTGTTCTGGTCCACCGGTACGCCCATGGCACACCCTTACGTCGCTGAGCATCTGAACTGTGACGCCGATGCTCGGGTGATGGGCTTCCTGTACATCGGCTGGCCAGGCCATTCCGATTGGCCAACCGGGCGTCGGGGGGACGTTTCGGAAAAGACAGAATGGCGGGTTTGAACAAAATGGCAAACCGGGCCGTTGTGATGCTTGGAGGCTTGTCGAAGATGATTCGCTGTTTGCTTTTGATCACCATTGGATTGGGACTGTCTGCTTGTCCGAAGCCACCGGTCTACCCTGCATGCAAAACCGACACGGATTGTTCGGACAAAAGCGAGCGCTGTGTCTTTGGTAAATGTGAGCAATGCATTGACGATAAGGATTGCAGCGAGGGGCAAGAGTGTCAGCGTAACGTCTGCGTCAAGAAGCCAGAGTGTCAGGCAGATGGTGATTGTCCTTCCGGACAGAGCTGTCGAGAGGAGCGCTGTGTGGAAGCACAGGCTTCGCAGCTTCGTTCCTGCGAGGTGGACCAAGAGTGCGAGGAGAATCAACGGTGCGTCCAGGGACGCTGTGAGGCGCTAAGATCCTGCTCGACAGACAGTGATTGTCGAGAGAACGAAGGGTGCCAGGGAGGCACGTGCCTCCCATTGGTCACTGAGAAGCCAGGCGAGGGAGCCTGCGCTGATGAAGCGGGCGACCTGTGGGCGGCAGTCCAGTTTGAGTTTAACGGGGACTCATTAGCTGATGTGGCTCGAGAGCGGCTTGATCGACTCGCTCGGTGTCTTCGGGAAATAGACAGTGCTGAAATACGCATTTTAGGACACGCTGACGAGCGGGGGACAGAAGAGTACAACCTCCATCTCGGTGAGCGTCGCGCCCGTGCGGTGAAGCGTTACCTTGTCAACCTCGGCGTTCCCGACAGTAAGTTGCCGGTTGTCAGCTATGGTGAGAACCGGCCCATCGCTGATGGGCAGGACGAGTCCAGTTGGGCGAAGAATCGCCGAGCGGAGTTCGAGCGATAGTCTGATGCGATTCAAGCTTCTCCTGAGTTTCTGTCTTTGCGGTTGCTGGGTCCCGATGACCCAGGGAAAAGTTATTGAGACCGACATTCGGACCTTAAGGGACCGGGTCATGGAGTTGGAGGATCGGGCAGAAGACAGCGAAAGCAGGTTGCGGGGGCAATTGGCAAAGGCCGATGAGCAAAGTCAGCGCCTCGCCAAAACGCTGGACCAAGTGGAGGAACTCGCCCGGAAAGCGAAGGCGGGGTTCGGTGAAGATCTCGCAACCATTCGGCGAGAACTCTCCACGGTGGTGGGGCGCTTGGAGCAGTTGGAGCAGGGGACGCGTCAGGACGACCGAGATCAACTCAAAGATTCACTGAAGACGCAAACTGAAGCGCTTGCCTTACTTGTAGAGCGTGTGGCGGCATTGGAAGCCAAGTTTGATCAACCCGCAAAAGCACAACCCAAGGCTCCCGTCGCTGAAGCGACTCGACCACCTTCGAAGCCCAAGGTGAAGACAGAACCAGCCAACGACAGTCGGACATTGTTTAAAAAGGGTCGATCTCTTCTGGCGAGCGGTCAGCATGCAGAAGGGCGACAGGCGTTGAAGACGTGGCTTGCTCGCTTCGGTAACAGCCGAGATAAAGCTCGTCGGGCTGCCGTGGACGATGTCTACGTGTACATTGGCGAGAGCTACTTAAAGCAGGGGCGAGCGAAAGAGGCGATTCCTCAGTTTCAGCGAGTTTATGAGACGATGAAGCAGGCTGATATGTGGTCTCGTGCCGTGTTTCGCTTGGCGGAATGTTTTGAGAAAATGCAGGATAAGGCCGTGGCGAAAGCGTTTTACAAGATTGCCGCCAAGAGTGGTAAAGGGCGCTTCAAAAAGGACGCTCAACGACGTTTAAAGCGATTGCAATGAACAGGGTCTTCGCAGCTCATTTGACACTGTGTTGGATGGTCTGCGGGTGCTTTGATGCAGAAAAGCCCTCGGACACGCTGGCACAACGTGCAGACGAAATCCTGACAGCAACCAGCGATTGGCTTGGAATTAGAACGTCAAAGTCGCCTGATTTTTCTGCACTTCTGACCTTAAAGACCGAGGTTGTTTCTGGACGGGGGCGTGCCCGGGGGCTGCTTATTTTGCCTGCTGATTCCACGCCCGATGTGGTGGTGGAGCAGTTGGATCGGGTGCTGACCAATCCGGAAATTGTTCGAGTCACTAATGTGGTTTTGGTGGTGGCGCGGGCAGAAGCACAGGGCGATGATCCAGGCGCCTTACTGGGGGCTGGGTTTTATGCAGCCGATGGAAGAGGGTGGAGCGGTGATGAGCAAGTTCACCGGCGAGTCATCCTCGGTCGAGCCGCTCTTAAAGAACTCGGGATCGGTCGTTAGACCGAGGACGCTGGTCCCCACATAGATCACAAGGTATGGTGCCTTCGCTATTGGAGTGACCATGCGGATTCTTCTCTCTTCTTTCCTGCTGGCAGGTCTCGCTGCTTGTAACCCGAGCGTCGGCGCACCTTGTGTTGCAGATACCGATTGTGCTTCGAATCAGTTTTGCCAAGATGGAGCGTGTGCGGAAATTGCAGACACACCGGCCGATGCAGGCCCTGTGCGAGGTGATGAGTGCTTTAGGGACTTTGATTGTCCGGCCGGTCAGCAATGCTCCAATGGTTTCTGTGAGGGGGAGTCGGCCGCCGACGCTGGAGCCGGAGGCGATGATGAGTGCGCCAATGATGAAGACTGCGGTCGAACTCGAGGTTGCTACGAGGGGACATGTCGGAGTCGGTGCTTTAATGACTCTGTGTGCGAACGCCAGGATCCAGGGACCATCTGTATGGATGATCCAAACAATCGACTGGGATTGTGTTTGCCTCCTGAGTGTGAGCGCGCCGACGAGTGCCCGACCAATCACGACTGCAACGGCGGACGTTGTGAGGAATACACGCCCTGCGACAATGATGGGCAATGTGGTGCCCAGGCATTTTGCAATGACGACGGACGCTGTCAGGACCGAGAAGACTGCTTACGGGATGCTGATTGCGAAGACGGACAGACCTGCAACGACGGCTTTTGCTATGATGTGCCGAGTTGTGCTGAGGGTGAGAACTGCCCTGACGGAACCGAGTGTGTCGGGGGCAACTGCGTGGATGCGATTTGTCGATCGAACGACCAGTGCGCTGACGGGGAGGTCTGTACCGCAGGAAGTTGCTCCCGACCGGAAGCGATTGCACCGGACAAGGTGCTGGTGGTTACCCCTTATGGTGCCTGTGATTCCGGCAATGCGGGAGCCTGTCGATTGCCACTTCGTGTGGGGGAGCAGGTTCAACTTCACGCTATGGCGCTTGATGTCAACGGTGTCGGGATCCCTGGATTGTCTTTCGCATGGGCATCCCAGGGAGCCGCTAACATCTCTGAAGCAGGTTTGCTGACTGCCGCAGCCGCAGGGACGAGCTTGGTGACAGTCACCGCCATGGATGTTGAGAGTCGGCCTGTCACCGCAACGGTGGTTGCGGCACAGCCCGGTCGTCTGCGCGTCGTCGATGATCGTGGGCGCGCAGTGGCAGGGGCTCGAGTTGCCATCGATGGAGCCTGGCTCGAGGGCGCTACGGGGGACGATGGTAGCTTTCAGTTAGCATTGGATGATGGTGAGTTCAGCGTTTCAGTCTTTGCTGAGAATCATGACCAGGTTGCTGTGTTTGGACTGCAGCACTCAGCCGCATCCCCCTTTGAAGGATTGATCGCCATCCCACAAACCATGGTCGGTCGTTCGGCGGGCTATACGGCAACCGTTGATTTTACGGGGGTCCGCACCCAGGGCAGCGGTGATTTAGGGATCTCGGGCGCAAGCCTTCCCGATTTACTGTCCTTTGATTTACCGGGTCTTGTTGGCGATACTTTCGATACACGTGTCTCGATTCCTGGACTGGGTAACCAAGTTGTCCCGATCCCTGGCGGAATCACGTTCCGAGCCAGTCAGCCCATCCAATTGGACGTCAAAAGCACCGTTTATGCCCGTGGCTTTCCAGGGGTTCGAACCGCTTGGAGCTTTGCGGGTAGGGTGGATGCTCTTGGCTTGATTGGCCGAATTCAAGGATCCGAGGATGTTGGCCGTGTGGTGGCGGCGATCTTACCACAAGTGGAGAGCTTTGATCATGGTTTGATCGCTGGCCTTAATCTGAGTGGAATGGATGATATCATCGATGTCGACGACATCGACGGTGATGGAAACACGACGGAGGTGGTGGCAAACTGGCGGAGGTTCCCAAGTCGGAGTTTGCGTCCCGGCGTGCGCCAGAATGGTCGGACCTTAGTCCTCGTTCCCGGTGCAGAGGGCTCTGAGTTTCAGGTGGTCGTTGGAGGGGTCTTGAATCCGGGGACTGGCTTTGTGCCCTTGGGACTCACGTCTCGAGACGGCGCTGGTGCCCAGAGTCTTCCCTTTGCCATCGCACCTGCTTACGGCGGTTTGGAGGGTGCACCCTATGCCTTTGCAACGATGGCTCTGAGGGACCAGGGCTTGACCACACAGGCTCGAGTGCTGACGAACAGTCGTCTCGAGGTGGAGCAGCGTTTTCCCGCCCATCTGCCGGTGCCGACGACCGTTGAGCGAAGCCAGTTGAACAACACGGTGACCATGAGTCCGGTGGCCGGCGCCCATCTCTTGCGATTCGTCGGGGTCGGTCCGGCGGGTCGGGTGGTCGTCTACGCACCGCCTGCCGACGCTCCAGTGACGTTTACGCCCCCGATACCCGTTGGTGAGGAAGCAGGCGCCCGCCTGACCTCGGTGACATTCGATGGCATTACGCTTTCCCCGGCGGCATCGCCCGCCGACGCCGGATTGATGAACCGTCTTCTCGGCGGTGGCGCGGTGGTCCTTCGTAACGTGTCGCAAAATGCCACAGGATTTGTCCGAAAGGTGATCAGCCCTCAGTAACCGGGAGTTACCGCTCGACGGTCACTCCTGCCGATTCGAGGTCCCGTCGACAACGGTCTCGGTGATCGGCAAGACCGAGTCGATCCCATTGCTGCAGCGCAGCGGTCAGGATGATGGCGGCAACACCATAGAACTCTCGGCGCGCCATGATGCGGCCGGTGAGTTGCAGGCACATCGCCAGATCCATCTCCACGACACCTCTTTGTTGGATCGAAGCCTGGATTTCTTCGAAGTTGGTGAGGACGGTTTCGCTGTCTTCTTCGAGGGCGGAGCAGGCGAGGAGTCCTGCTTGGCTGACCAAAGCAAAAAGAAGCTTACCCCCCCGCCGAAACATCCGATCAGCCTCCTCCAGATAGGGCGCTGCTGCATCGATTCGTTCCATGGCGAGCAGAACAAGGCCAACATTGCAGGAGGTCGTGGCTACCCAAAAGGTATTCTCGAGTTGCAAGCCGAGATTCCTGGCGTCCTCGTAGGCCTTTAGAGACTCTTCCAGTC
>NZRT01000048.1 GCA_002696345.1 Myxococcales bacterium | reverse complement strand
GGACGTTCGATCACGAGTTGATCTGGTAGTGTCGAGGTCGTCAGTTGACCACTCTTGCAAGCCTCTTGGATGCTATAGTCCAGCATTTGGCGAAGTTGTTCGGCGAGAAGGCTCATCGACCATGAACCTCAAGAAGTTGTCGCCGAAGGACTTTACCTGCTTCGAGAAGCCGAGGGCCTTGGGTGGATGGGAGAGCGACGTCTTCGACTCGACGGATCACGCCGGTGTCATCAACGAGAAAAGCCAATGCGGCTGCTCCCCAACCATGGGCGCGTCGTTGTAAAACGCCAAAAGTGGCGGCCAGGAAGCCCTTGTGATCGGCGACGACACGGATCTCTTCGAGTTCGATTTTCTCGGTCGGTGCGTCGCTTGCCACCAGGACCACATCGATTCCAGCTTGGCGAAAGATGGCTTGGTTCTTTTGCCACCACCCGAGTCGCTTTAAGCCGTCCTGGGAACTGAGGGGTTCGAGAAAGGCGATCACTCGCGTGAGATGGGGAAGCTTCGCAAAGATTAACGTTCCACCATTGAGGGTTTTCGCTTCAAAGGGAACGATACTATCCCCCGTGATTCGAGTGCCAAGTCGAGCGTCGAGGTGAGCTTGCCTGATCGTTTCGGCGTCGGGCGGCTGTGAAAGCAAAATGAAAAGCAAAAGGCTCATTCGGCTCTCCCGTAGGCGTCTTCCATTCGTACCACATCGTCCACCTCGGGAGTGCTCGCTTCCAAGATGAGTACATCGGTCACAGCAATCATTCGATGAACCGTTTTGGGACGGACATGAAATGCATCTCCGGGGGTCATGCGCAAGGTGCGAAGCCCCTGCCCGTCGTGTTCATCCACCAGAAAGTCCATCTCACCCTCTTGGACGTAAATAACCTCGTCTTTCACGTTGTGGTATTGCAACGAGAGTTGATGACCTGCTTTGACAAAGAGTATTTTGCCCACGTAGCGCTCGGTGTGTGCCCACCACAACTCCCAACCCCAGGGCTTTTCGACTCGTTTTGCTTTCAGCATTTGAGTTGCTCCAACCATTCGTTTTGGGCGGATTGCCAGGGCCTCGGATGCATTCCTTCGCGTCCAGGGGATGCGGTTTCGCTTGTTAGACAATCCGTCTTGAGGTGGCCCGTTAATGCGACAGCATGGGCCGTGTCCAGAACACTCCGACGCGGCCTTTTCGCTGGGCGTCCCAAATCAGTCCAAGTCACTGGCTTGAGATGGGCACGAATTTCCAGCGTTTCACAAATACTGAGGGCTTGATCCCAGCGCGAGGTCTCACCGGCATTTGCAATATGAACGATCCCGTTGGCTTGCGCTTTGAACAGTTGGCGGATCCATCGAGCCAGATCTCGGGTGTAGCTAGGAATGCTTACCTGGTCTTTGATCACTGGAATGACCTGGTAGCTCAGGGCACGGTCGCAAACGAAGCGAATGAAGTCGCTACTGCCTCCGCCGAAGAGCCACTGCACGCGCGCAACCAAGTGATCCGGACTTGCCTCGAGGCAGAGTTGTTCTCCCAATGCCTTGCTTTCCCCGTAGCAATTGACGGGATCATAGGCTTGTTCTTCGTGCAGCAATCCATCGCCACTGAGTACATAATCCGTACTGATCTGGCAGAGTTGGATTTCTCGGTCAGCGCAGGCTCTGGCGAGACGCCCGACGGCGACACCGTTTATCTCATGAGCCCGTTCAGGGTCGCTCTCGCATTGATCGACATCGGTCAGCGCTGCACAGTTGATGACGCGTGTGGGCTCCATTTGATCCAGTTTGCGAGCCAGCGCGGAGGTCGTACACAGGTTCAGGGTTTCGGAGCCAGGCGCTTCGCTTCCAGTGGG
The DNA here is from genome assembly GCA_002696345.1 of Myxococcales bacterium. Classification (GTDB taxonomy): domain Bacteria; phylum Myxococcota; class UBA4151; order UBA4151; family UBA4151; genus UBA4151. Next base: position 6,237 of record NZRT01000048.1, on the reverse strand, counting down.
AGCGATCTCCATTAGAGCGCTTCCGAGTCGACCGCGACCGCCCAACACCAACCAGCCGGTCATCGATGGCCATAGTTTGATTTAAGGTAGGATTTGTAAGCGCCCGACTTGATACTCTCGATCCACTCTGAGTTGTCGAGGTACCACTGGACGGTTGAAGAGAGTCCTGTCTTCCAGTCAACGGTCGGTTGCCAATGCAAGTCGCGCTCGATCTTTGCTGGATTCACGGCGTAACGCCGATCATGACCCGGTCGGTCAGCGACAAACTCAATCTCCACGGTGCGCTCTAATGCAAGTCCCAACTGTTCGACGACCTGGAGGTTGGTAAGTTCTTCTCGAGCACCGATATTGTAAACCTCCCCTGCCTCGCCTTTTTCCAAGACCGCCAACACCGCCCGGTTGTGGTCATCCACATGGATCCAATCGCGCACCTGCTGACCATCTCCGTACATGGGGCAAGGAGCTCCCTGTAAAATCTGGCCGATCATGAAGGGGATTAGTTTTTCTGGAAACTGCCTAGGGCCGTAGTTGTTGCAGCACCGGGTGATGCGTACATCCTGATCATAGGTTCGCACGAAGGAGAGGCCGAAGTGATCGGCTGCAGCCTTGCTGGCAGAGTATGGACTCGACGGTTTGATGGGGTGCTGCTCCGTAAACGCTGGGTCTTTTGGACCCAGATCACCGTACACCTCATCCGTACTGATGATGATCATTGGCAGTCCGCTCTTGCGAGCTGCTTCGAGCAGGCGGTGCGTGCCAACCACATTGGTTTGGACGAAAGCGGCACTTCCGAGGATCGATCGGTCCACATGACTCTCTGCAGCCAGGTGAAGGATGGCATCCACGCCTTCGACAGCCCGATTGACGTCTGCTGTGTTCGCCACATCTCCGACGATTAATTCCACCGACTGGTCGCCTAGGTGGGGCTCGAGATTCCCCGCATGACCGGCATAGGTCAGTGAATCAAGAACACGGATGGACCATTCTGATCGCTCATGACGCAATAAATGAATAAGGTTGCTACCAATGAAGCCGGCAGCGCCAGTGACGAGAAGTCTCATTCTTCCCTGCATAAGCCTGTGTCACAGACTTCACCAATGGCACACTCATCATCCTCGGCGCATGGTTGCCGATCCGTGCATACAAAGGGGCCTCCTTGCTCCTGCGGAAGTTCCAACCACTGCTGTACTCGAGTCAAACGCTCAGCGGAAAAAGGTGGTCCACCCATCGGCATACGACTACCGCAGAGGTCACCGCAGTCGATAGGTGCCGAGCCTGCACAGATTTCTGAGTCCAAGCACTGGTCACCACCTGGTGTGCAGGTTGGATCTCTTTCACAATTGCCGCTGCAAGTCCCCCCGTTGCAGTCACCATCATCGTTACATTCACTGAAATCATTGTCACAGAGTGTGTTACCACAGGTTTCAACCGCAAGGCATTCATTTCCTCCGGGGGTACAGGTCATGTCACGCTGGCAGATTCCCTGACACACTCCACCTTGGTCACCACAGTCCGCGTCGTTCTCGCAAAGGGCAAAATCAACCGAACAAAACAGGTTCATACAGCTTGTTGGTGCCTCGCACTCATTGCCACCCGGCGTACAACTGGGTGGAGGTCCCATCACCTGGTTTGGATCTTCGCAGCGCCCCTCGCAACGGCCGTCGTTTTGACAGTCATTATCGCTTTGGCAGGGACGCTCAAAATCGTTGCTACATGTCAAACCTTTGTTGATTTGCACGGTGCCCTGCGTATTCGCCATTTTATGATAGAGGTAGCTATTAAGATGATTTCCTTCGCCCTGTCCGAGCCCGATCAGATTTAGTTGAAAGCGGTTTTGGTGGAGTTGTAGGCTTTCAAAAAAGCTCCGAGCGTTGGTCATGTCCATTAGCAAGCCGCCGCTTGGGTTGTTGCCGCTGTGGCAGCCTCCACAACCGCTGAATACTCCGTCACGAAACAAGTCACAGATGGTGGAACCTTCGAGTCGACATGTTCCACTACAGCCGTCATCGGGGATGATGTTGCCATCGTCGCAATCCTCCCCGTTGTCGATGATTTCATCACCACACCTGGGCAGCGTGCAATCCTCTCGGCACGCATCGGGGCGATCATTGCTGTTGTCGTCCCCATCGTCGCAGGCTTCGACTCCATCAGCTCGAACATGACCGTCTCCGCACACAGCCTCACGACAGTCATTTGTGCAGTCGTCACTGTTGTCATCGTCCCCATCGTCGCATTCTTCGCCAGCTTCACGAAAACCGTTGCCACATTCAATGTCATCGCAGACACCTTCTCGACAGACTTGATCCTCCAGACAGCCAGGCTCGCAGTCAGCTTCAATCTGACAGGAACGACTGCAGCCGTCGCCATCGATGATGTCGCCGAAATCACATTCTTCCACATTGGCTTGAATGAAGTTGTCGCCACAGCGAGCGTTGGCGCAGTTGCCATTCGGCAGGTTGACACAGGCATCAGTGGGCTCATTGTTGCCATCATCACATTCTTCACCAGGATCCAGGCGCCCATCACCGCAGACGGTTGGCGAGCAGACTAAAACGTCATCTGATTCAATGCATACTTCGCCATCGCCGCAGATTGGAAAACAGCCTCGAGCACACTCGGTATCGCAGCCGTCGTTGGGATTGTTGTTACCGTCGTCGCATTCCTCGTAGCCTGCCTCCCCTGGCTGCAGGTCTGTTCGTCGGATACGATCTCCGCATTCGGCGATGGTGCACGAGTCCGTGCAGGCATCGTCTGGCGCCTCGTTGTTATCGTCGCATTCTTCTTCGCCTTCTCTCAAACCATCGCCGCAAACTGGGGTAACACAATCGCCATCTCGGCACACCTGACCCTGTAGGCAAATCTGTGCACACTCATCTTCGCCTGCATCGACGACGGGGGTGGTTCCACTGTCGGCAACTGTCTCGCCTCCGTCTGATACGGGATCCCCCGCATCTCCGGGAGGAAGACCTCCATCTTGCTCGACTGTGCCACTATCTGCAGCGGGTGCTGACCCCCCATCGTCATCTTCGCCGCCATCGATTGTCGAGTGACCTGCATCGGTTGGGGGTGCCGGCGTGCCGGGTTGGCAATTGCCGAAGCCGGAGGGGCGGAGTGCACAAAATCGATCCCCCCATTCGGCACCGATAATCTCGGCCGCACAATCAGCATCCGATGTGCAAGGTGGTGGCTGTAACTTTTCACCCACCGGGTCGAAGGGGGCTGGGCATGCAGTGAAGACCCAAGCCAGGACAGCGGTAGCGTAAACCCGACTCATAGAAAGATTCCAAGGAGTGCGACAGTCACTCCAACAGCCCCAAGACTGTATCCTGCTGTGTTAAGCGTTCGGCCAAAGGACGACTGGGCAGTCGCTTCCTGAAAGCTCGTCCGTTCACTATCCTCCCAGACTGCACTGCCGAGCAGGCTCCTTCGAGTCTCATCGCCCGAAAGGGTTTGCGTTAAACCGAAGATCCCTGTCCCAAAACCGACGACAGCGACGCCGAGCCCACCAAAGATGACCGTTTCTCCTCGCTTGGAAAATAAGCCCATAGGCCCCTTGGCTGCAACGTTGACGGGTGCCGAGACAGCGTCAGCCGGAACACCTGCTGCGGCTGGGCTTGAGGGAAGAGATTCCGTCTGTACAGGGGGAGTCTCTGGCGAGTCCTCGCTTGGTGCTGAAGCGGTCCCCTTAGAGGGGGCCTGCGTCGCTTTCTCGACCTCCTTATCTTGGGGAACGCTTGCCTCGGAATCTTGCTGTTTTCTCTTTGTTTGCTCGGTCTTCACCTTTTTCTTTTTCTTCGCCTTTGCCTTCGCTTTCGCCTTTTTCTTTTTCTTTTTCTTTTTCTTCTTTGCCCGTTTCTTCTTCTTCCGTTTTTTCTTCTTCTTCTTCTTTCGCTTCTTCTTCTTTCGCTTCTTTTTCGCAATCAGGATGGGGGTTCTCTCTCCATGAGCGGTCGCTGAGGCTGTTTGTGCCCACGCATCAACTGAAGGACCCATGCCGAGCATCATCAGGGCGATTAGAAGTAAAAATCGTATCATTCCATTGCTCCTGTGAATGCTGGCAGCCTACCAATACGCCAGAGGGAGACGCTTTGTTAAGCCCTCGCAAACCACTAACGTTTCACAGGGACTGCCCATTTAGGGCCACTTTCCACTGCAAAGATTGCCGTTAACCACTCAAAAAGGGCGGATTCAGGCGAGTATACTTTTTGCAGCATATGGTGCATTATTAGACCTCGCACGCGGGACAGGAGGCGCTCACCATGTGGAAGCCCCGATATTTTGGAACTCTCATATTGACCGGCACTCTGCTGGGCGCACCCACTGCTTTAGCGGAAGATTTCTTCCGGCCAGCGCTCTCGGAAACGATCGACCTGCTTGAGGCAGAGATTGAAGACGGGGACGGTGAGCGGTACACGGATGAGTTGGAGAACGCCAAACTACATTTGGAGGTTGCTGGCGACTATTGGGATCAGCGGACCGGTGGAGGCGGAAGCTTTAACAACCGACAAATCCACTGGGGAGTCAGCCTGAGACGTGCCATTCGAGGTATCGAGTCCATGCGCCGTTCAAGGAGCCGGGGCGGACCGGGTTCCTTGGCAGCGGTCGAGCGTGACCTCGGCACCCAAATCATTGCCGAGGTCGATCAATACCTCGACATTTTAAACGACCGTTCCGCTGAGCCGGGTGCTCCCGATTACTGGCGTGACGATGTGGCGGCTGCGGAGGTGTTGCTGCAGGCTGCCCGAGCGGAAGCACGTGGTGAGGCAAAGGCGGAGAAGGCGGCGGATGCGTTCGACCGCGTCGCATCGATGTGGGAGAGTCAATACGAAGCAGCCTATCGCACGCAGCAGCAGTTGGTGAATATGCAAGGGGAACCGACTGCAGCCGAGCGGGATGCCAATGCCGATCTCGGATCGGTCGTCAATACCATCGTTGCGTTGGCCAACGTGATCCAGTTGGGGGTCAAGCAAGAGATCGATCTCGCTCGCAGAACCAACATGGCAGGCCGGCAGCAACTCGACAGCGTCTACACGAAAATTATTCAGATCGGTGACTGCATGGAGACCATGTCACGGCACTTTCTCGGCCGTGGTCTGAACGATCGGGAATTTACATTGTGCTATTTGGCGGTTGTGGACGTGGTCGACCAACTTCGTCAGGTCCAGGGAGCTTTGGTCGATACCCACACCTGGTTGGCGCTGACCGGTCATGCGGTATACGCCATGCTCTCTGTCTCCATTTGGTACTCTACAAATGCTCTTGTGACGTTTGAGGATCACGAGATTGATCCGCTATTCTTGACCGCCGCCGATGAGTATGACGAGGGGCTCACTGAGCTGCGTGGAGGCGATGTGGATGAAGCGCTGGATCGTTTTATTGGCAATCGGTGCGTTGTGGTCCGACTCTACAACCAGTACTGGGCGGATCCTGCGACCGAAGAGTTGGCAGTGATTAACGAAGCTCCCTATTGCACCTGCGATGACGGAACGACGGTCAATGCCTGTGGTAAGTGCAGCGAGGCCTGCGATCAAGTGCGCTGGGAGACGGAAGCAGATTGGAATGAGGCCAGTCACGACGGTACCGAAGTCAGCGGTGATGAGGTGACCTTGGGGCAGAGCTCATGGGAACTGCCCTTCTTGTGGGCTGCGAACTCCGGGGAGAACACCGTCTCGAAAATCAACACAGACGACGGTAAGGAAATGGGTCGCTACCGGATGCCAAGTGGCTGCTCAAGCCCGAGCCGGACAGCCGTGGATGTCGATGGTAATGTGATCGTCGGTGCGCGTGGTGGCGGTTGCGTGGTAAAGATTGCTGTGAACGAGGGCGACTGCACCGACCGCAACAGTAACGGCCGAATCGACACTTCTCGGGACGTCGATAACAACGGCCGAATCACGGGCGGCGAGATGCTTGCCACGGGGCGCGACGAGTGCATTATGTGGACCAGTCGCCCCGGCGGCAGTTGTGCTCGCTCTGTCGCCATCGACGCCAGTAACAATGTGTGGGCGGGGATGTGGAGTCGGCAGCAGTATCATAAGCTCGCGCCGGAGGATGGTCGCCGTTTAGCAACGGTCAGCGCCGGCGGAAACCCTTACGGCGCCGTGATTGACGGGAACATCTTGTGGAGTTCGAACCGGGGGGGCGGAACGCTCGCTCGTATCAACGTCGATACCAATCAGCGGACTGGTCTTTGGCGTATTCCGTGCTCCAACATGTACGGTATCTCAGTGGATCCGG
>NZRT01000047.1 GCA_002696345.1 Myxococcales bacterium | reverse complement strand
TCTCCTTCTCCTTCTCCTTCTCCTTCTCCTTCTCCTTCTCCTTCTCCTTCTCCTTCTCCTTCTCCTTCTCCGACACCTTTCGGCTTCGACTGCGCCGCGGCGGCGGCGTCGTCGAGCGCGTCGATGAGCTTTCCTCGCGCCACCTCCGAGTCGTACGAGCCTTCTTCAGGCTTGTGCGCCGCGAGCGCCTCCGCCACCTCCACAAGGCCCGCCGCCGGAGTGTCTGCTGAAACTGCTGCTACCTGCATCTTTCTCACCCTCAACGCCGCCGCCTCGCCGTCCTCCCCCCCCAAGTACCTCGCCAAGTTGATTTTCCTCCTCCACTGCTCGTTGATCTTCTCCAAATCACCCGACTCCGCCGCCTCCACCGCCGCCTCCACCGCCGCCTCCACCGCCTCCTTCTTCTCCTCCCTCATCGCCTCCACCTCCTCGCGCGCCTTTCTGCTGCGCTGCTTCGCCTGCAGCGTCGTCGCGGCGTCGTTCTGCGCCTTCGCCTGCTGCTGCTGCTGCTGCTGCTGCTGCTGCTGCTGTTCTTCTCCATCTTTTATTTTTTGAAGCCACCTGCCTCGTGTTAAATTCGAATTCTTCGCCCTTTCCTGGCTCGACTCAAATCGTACTTGCAAAGTATCTTCGTCGTTTTCGTAGTATTTCATAGCCCATTCTAAGAGATCTTTCTCTTCTTCCTTTCTCATTTTAAGAAATTGGTATCGTGTTAATGTTTCGCCTTCCGCCTTGTACGCCTTTTTGTACCAATCAAATTTTCTTTTCACTTCATTTTCGCTAGGATAGTATTTTTTAGCCCAATCCTCGAGAACCTCCTGCTCCTCCGCCGCCGCATCATCACCATCATCATCACCACCTTCTTGTTTAGTTTCATCAAGATCAGTCATTTGTGCCAAGTCAAATAATATTGAGTATAATACTTCTAATTCTTCCAATATGCTTTTCTTAACCAATGTGTATCTTTCGCGATGATTTATGTTTGCATTATCAATTAGTATTTCACGTTTTGCAATAGTTTTAAACCTTGATTTCAATTGCAAAATCATAAATACAATATCTTTTACTTTTAATTCATTAGATTCCATAACACGAACCACATTGTGAATTTGAGAAAATCGTGCAAATAAACCAAGATTATCTGTCTTAGCAATATCTTCACCTTTATTTCCAATTTCGTCCAAACAACGTTCATATTCTCTTTTGAAAATTTTGTAAATGTATGCATATTTTTCTTTTATTTCCGCTTTGTTATCTGTTTTTTGCAAGAAACATTCTTTTAATGGTTTATCATAGCAGTTTGGAAGGTCCTTTTCATCTTCTTTTATATTTTTAAAAGACTCTTCGCTGTTTTTGTAGTATTTTGATTCAGTTTTTTTAACACCATCAGCATCACCATCAGCATCACCAGCAGCAGCAGCAGCATCAGCATCAGCATCACCATCAGTAGGTTCATCATCACCACCTTCTTGTTTTTCTCTTGTCAAGAAGGATGAAACTTCACTCGAAACATCTGTAAAATCGTTATTATCAAATCTATACTTTTTTTTATTAGGCTTGTCATCATTTAGCGAAGAAGATTCAGATTCATCGGATGACTCCTTAGACTGTTTTTTCTGTTTTTTCTGTTTTCTATGACGTTGACGTTTTTTATTTTTTTTACGAGGTTTAAATCTACGAATCTTTATATTCTTCATAGTTTTATTATGTAAATCGTCGCCTTCAGTCGTTTTTTTGTTTCTAAACGTTGTTAAATTAGTTTTGAAACCCTTACTACGTTTCTTATAGCGACGTTTACTTTGTTGCTTTGCTCGTATTACTTTATCCAATTTTGTTTTGGAGAGTTTCATTATATATAAATTAAACAATAAATTTTTTATTATTTAATTTATATATACTATACAATATGTCAAAAATTGTTTATGATAAGTATAACAATGTAAGAAAAATATCCAAACATATTACTAAAACAGACCAAAAATGTTCTTCTAGATGTGCTTTAACATTCAGTTATGGTTTAAGTGATTGTTCCATACAAAACAATGGAGACCATATAGAATTATCATACGATCCTAACGTGAGTACTGTTATTTTTAATAGCGCAACATATAAAGTATCACGTATAGGGTTTTATGCATTTGGTGTTCATCAACAGTATGGTTCTAGAAATCAAGGTGGCACAATGACAATTGTAAACGCTGGACCAAAACCAAAAGGGGTTTCCAGAAAATACATTGTCGGTGAATTGATAATTGAACACAAAAATGCTGCTTTTGGAGATGATCTTTTAATTTGCGTACCTGTTATCGCTGATGGATCATTAATTTCTAATCGTTCAAGTCCTAGAGATTCTTTATCTTTATTAGATGAAATTTTACAGACATCGCCACGAGGTATGGGAGAAAAAGAATCAATTAGTGTGCAAAACTACAACTTAAGTGAGATTATACCCAAAACTGCATATTACTACTATTACTCAAGAAGACCATATGGTTCTGTTGATGATAATGTCCATTGTATTGTTATGGATTCCGAGAAATTTTCACCTCCCACCATTAATCTAAAAACATGGCAAACAATAATCTCTGTACTTACAGCAAAAATCTATCCAACACCAAGTAATGACGACGAACGTAGGAAGAATAATGACGCTAAGAGTGGAAAAAATATACAGACAAGTACAGTTAATTTTAATGACAAAACAATTATTCAACACAATGCGAGTGGTTCAGGTGAAGCACCAATGGATGACATTTACATTGATTGCAAGCCTACAGGTGAAGAAACAAAAGTGGTCATTGATGACAAAATGAAGGATGGTGGATTAAGTTCTGTTAAAAAGTTTATGAATAAAATAACAAACCGTTCGGACGGGAAATTTCCAACTATGCAGGAAATTATGAATAATGCTTACTTTCAATTAATGGTTGCTATATTAATGTTTTTTGTGGTCTGGCAAGTATGGAGTATAGCTTCAAATGCTATTCAAGGTAAGCCTCTTATACCTGGTAATTTGGCAAAGAAAGCGTCTCAAGCGGTGGCGGCTGGTAAAACAACAACAATTACAGCCAAAAATTTAACGTAAATTGGTAATAATGAAACATTATTATCAATAAAAAATATTTAAAGATCACTAGCATTATGGGAAGCATTCATAACAGGTTTATAACTGGCGTCAGTCATTAATGGATCAGCAACCATGGGTACCATATTATGGACCATTTCTTCTTCTAAAGTAATGGGAAATTGGTTGAGAGCAGAGTAGTGTTGTTCTTTCTTTTCTTCGGAAGGTAAGAATCTGCGAATTCCGTTGCTTCCAGTACGAACACTCGAACGTTTGATAAGTTCAAAAGCCGCGATAACAGCGAGTACACCGAGTACTGTATTTTCTGTTAAAAGAACGGCTAAAGCCAATAAGACAACAACGATATTCCCCATGGTTGAGTCAACCATGCCCGCAAGCGGTTGAGGAACATTTACGTTCGTAATAATATATAAAACAAGAACAACTGTCAATAAAAGTTGTTTCTGGCTTTGTTTCTTAATTAAGGAAGGTAATTTTGCCATGATATTCTATAACATACAATAAGATTTTTTCTTGTTTTGTCAAACAATATAAATAGATATCCGTGTAATATTATAACTTATTGAAAAGATAAAAGTAAATGCAAACAGAAGATATTCAAACGTATTTAGGTAATAAAGGTTATACTATTTATAAAAATAATATATCAGTACATGAGCAACAATACATTCGCGATCAGCTAACCGTCCGACCTTATATTCCTAAATCGCCAGTGCAACCACCGGCGTTTCCAATATATCGTGAATCTCAGCAGAAGTTGTATGTTCCGCGTTTTTTTGGGTTAGATACTTATGGCTTTCCAGATGAAGAGAGACTTTCACATGGAGATGATATTAATTTGAGTTTTAATGGTTCACTTCGTGATTATCAAGAGAATGTTGTTTCGGTTTATTTGGATCATACAAAACGTTCTAACACGCCAGAGCATAAACGAAGTGGTTATGGTGGTTTGTTAGAGATTCCATGTGGTAGAGGTAAAACAGTAATCGCGCTTAATATAATTTCTAAACTTAAAAAAAAGACCCTAGTAATCGTTCATAAAAATTTCTTGGTAAGCCAGTGGATTGAACGCATAGAACAGTTTTTGCCCAATGCTCGTGTAGGTAAAATTCAAGGACAGGTGATTGATATTGAAGACAAGGATATTGTTATTGGTATGTTGCAATCGCTGTCAATGAAGAAATATCCCACAGAAATATTTGAAAGTTTTGGATTAACAGTTGTAGATGAAACGCATCATATTGCCGCTGAGGTATTTGTTCGTTCATTGTTTCATGTTGTTACACCATATGTACTTGGTTTGTCTGCAACAATGGAACGCAAGGATGGATTGACAAAGGTATTTAAACAATTTCTTGGAGAGATTATTTACTCAGAGAAGAGAGAACAGGATGACAATGTTCTTGTAAAAGCTATAAATTACGTATCTACTGATCCAGAGTTTCTTTCTATTAAGTACGATTATCGTGGTAATCCGCAGTATTCAACAATGATTAGTAAATTGTGTACTTGTAGTCATCGCAGTGAGTTTATTTTGCGAGTGTTAGAAGACGCCTTAAATGTTGAAACCAATAAACAGGTTATGATTTTGGCTCATAATCGTAATTTATTGACTTATTTGCATGATGCAATTGAAACTAGAAAAATAGGTGGAGGTAGTGTAGGTTATTATGTTGGTGGAATGAAAGAAAAAGATCTAAAAATTACAGAATCAAAGCGTGTTGTTATTGCCACATATTCGATGGCATCAGAAGCGCTTGATATTAAAACATTGACAACGTTGATTCTTGCTACGCCTAAAACAGATGTTACGCAGTCTATAGGTCGTATTTTGCGGGTAAAACATGCGCAACCATTGGTGATAGATATTATAGATCCTCATGATCTGTTTGTTCGGCAATGGAAGAAGCGACGTACTTATTACACTAAAAGTAATTATCGCATCATTCAAATTGATAGCGAAGAATATAAAACGGCAACAAATGAAAGTTGGGATGTAATTTTTGAACCTGGTATGAAACGTGTAAGAGCAAAGAAAGCGACAAAGCCTCATGCGAAGAAGAAGGGGAATGGCAAAGGTAAGAGTAATACATACAGTGTTTCACAAACTTTAATTACAACAGGTAAAATAGAAACCGAAATGGTTAATCCTACAGAATCAGATCACCCATTGCATGGAGCATGTTTGCTTGATATTTAAAATCCTAATTAGGTACCGTAAGTAATTTGGCGTGTAAAAAATAATAAAGTTAATAATCTTTTATTTCACAAAGTGTTGAATTATATGTTGTATTGATTTTGTATTTAATTCTGGCTCGTATATCATTATTTTTATAAACTGATCTAGCAATAGATATAAATTCTTTATCAAAAGATAAATTTTTTTCTTTTTCTCTTATTTTATCTTCAATATCCCATAATTTAGTATTAATTTCCAACAAATTATTATATAATGATTTATCAATTTGATATTTTTTACAAATTGGTTCTAAGTAATCTAATTCTTTATTAACATATTTGAGTTTTTCTGGATTACACATTTTTGTTTTTTTTATCATTAAAATACTATATTTGTCCCATAATTCACCTAGAGAAATTGGTACATTTATGACATCTGCGTTCATATATGTATATATATGTATATATATGTATATATATATATTATATATAAAATATGAACGCATACTTATTATCTCATACCGGATTAGGTGATAATTTATACATGATAGGTGCTATAAGATTTCTTTTACAATATTATGAAAATATTTATTTTTTATGTAAGGATATACATTATGATAATGTTAGATTATTTTATAAAAATAATAATAATGTTGTATTAATACCTATAAACTCAAAAGAAGAATTTTCTTCTTGCAAAAAAATAATTAATAAATCTGTTTATTTAAAAAATGATGTTCTTATTTCAGGGGTTTGTCATAAAAAATATTTGAAATCAAAAATAACTAACAAAAATTTATTACAGCGGATTCCTGAAAAAAAAAGATATACTATCGATTATGATACTTTACAAAGTTTCAATTATAGTTTTATTGAAAATTTCTATCTTGATATTAATTTAGATCTGAATATATTTTTTGAATATTTTGAATTACCATTAACTACAGAATCTCAAAGTTATTATAATAGTTTATCAAAATACGATAAAATTATATTTATACATTCTAAGGCATCAAGTGAAAGATTACGATTTGATATGCTTTATAAAAATAATGTAATGGAAACAAATACTATCATGGTTTGTGCGGATCACAACGTATATAAATCAACCAGTACATTAAATAAAAATCAGGCAGAAAAATTCGATTTATGTAATAAGATGGTTAATATTCCACTTATATATTATCTGGATATTATCAAAAAATGTAATGAAATATATATTATAGATTCATGTTTTACAGGAATAGTCTTACCATTACTAAAAACACAAAAATTAAAAGCAACAAAAATTAGAATAATACAAAGAAATAAAAATATAATTTTATAAGAATAATTACCTTTATCGTTTATCCGTTAGATATGACAAATAAGCTTGCGACAAAAAATTCACTACTTTGCTTGATATTTAAAAGTTTTTGAATTATTATATAATTAAAATTTGATTATGTAATAATTGATATTTTACAATTTATACTTTATTTTCCACAATTAGACATGCTTGTAGTGGGAGGAGGATTAGCAAGCATTGAATCGTGTTTAGATAATGAAGACCCAGCTACTGAGTAGCTAGGTGTGTAAGGAGCACCTGCGGCACCACCGCGTTGATTTCTGTTTTTGCGGTTATTTCTTTGTTTGCGTCCGCCTCTGCGGTTTTTGCGTGTGTTTCTTCGCTTGTTTCTGTTTCTTTGGCTGCGTCTGTTTTTGCGATTGTTTCTGTTTTTTCTTGTTCTTCTTCGTTTTCCACCACCTTGTTCTTGACCATGAGCTCTTAATGGTGTCGGCTTAGGATGAGCGCCAGCATATAATCTGTTTTCGGAAAGAGTACCATTAGAATAACCGTATCCTGAACGTGTTTCAAATAATGACTTAACATAACTACCACCACGTTGTTTTCTACAACTGTTTTTTTTTTGTGATCTGCGGTTTCTGCGTTGATTTCTGTTTCTGCGATTGTTTTTACGCGTTCTACCACCGTTTTGTTGCGAAGATGCTCCCATATTAAGATCAGAACTTCTGGCTTCTGGTTCATTTTTTACTAATGACGCATACCCAGTATTAGGACCGATTAAATCAAGAGAATCTTTGCCACTTGTTCCATACGAACCACCTACAAGAAGCGGTACACGATATTGTTCATTTCTAGGTCTAACGAATGACATTACTATATACATATCCAGAGATAATAATTAAAATATCAAAATTACTGTTGCTGTATTTGTGCGATAACATTCAACGATGATGGTTTTCCGTCTTTAACAATTTCAACAGGCTCCCATTTTTTGAATTTTGTGTGATATACACATTTCATAACAAATTCTTTTGTGAGATCTACATATTTATCTGGACGAATGTCTTCAAAATCATCTTCTGATTCACTTTCTTCAAGCGCATCTAAATTATCATTCTCACGGATTGTCCTAAATAATTTATTAAACCACACACTTTTTTTGTAATTGTTAATAAACGCAATACTATGCTTAGTTAATTTGGAAGTTTCATCATTAATGCAATAAAGATCATAAATATCATTTTGTAGATTTGCTCGAACTGTAAACAAGACAGGGTTATTAGTTAGCGTTTTTTGCTGTGGGTGTTTTTCATTATTATGTCGTAAATTAAGATAAGCCTGATGTTTGGTCATACAGCGGAACTGAATCGCATATAAGTTATAGGGTAGGCTTTTTGCCTGCTTTACAACACTGTCATAATTTGTACTCATAACTGGCAAAGCAAATACAAGTGGCGCATCATGATAAGCTACCTGTTTAATTTGATGACTAAAAATTTTATCAAAGAGTTTAAGTTTATTAATCATAAATTGGGATGAAACATGTTTTCCTTTATAATAGTGAACATCTTCAACATTAAAAAATTTCACTTTTTGTTGCTGTATGTGAACGATTGTTCCGTAAAATATAGTTCCAAGTGAAAGAGATCGGTCAAAGCAAACAGGGACAACTTGAATGCTTGATATTTGCTGTGTTTGTTTAGATGCTATTTCCATAAGAATACAAACATCTTTATTTTGATAATACGTAAACCATGCAAAGAATTTTTTGCCAAAAGGAATAGTAATACATAGGTCAGAATAAACTTTCTTATGGGTTATTTTTTCATAAGAAAGTTTGAACTTTGGAAAACGTGCTAGAATTTTTTCTAGTTGGTGCAGTGGTATCATTTTGATGTTAGTATGTTTATACTGTTAAAATGTCTTTATGCCTGTTTAAAAATTAAAGTGATGAATAACTCACACCAGTATTAGAATTCAAATTTGCCGCTTGAAATTCATTTGAATCAGGTTTCTTTTTGTTGGTTAGTTCGCTTAAAAAATGTTGCAATTCGTGTTTCATATTCATTGAATCTTCGTGCGTTATTTTTTTTTCACTGGGTGCATTTTTGCTTACAGGTATATTTGCTTTTGAATTTTTTATAGTTTGAAGAATATCATTGTATTTTTCTTCGGGTTTATTTACTAAATCTTTAATTTTTGGAGTAGTTAAGGTTGTCTTAAAGAATGTAAATAAGTTATGAACAACAAAAATTAAAATTAATGATAAAACAACCACTTTTATAGACCAAAATAACATATAATATATATGATATTACTTTATTAGTGATAAAAACGTACTTATATCATCTTGCACAAACTTATTTGTGTGCTCTTCTTTTGTTAGAAAATAGTAATTATGTATATTTTTGTCTGTTTCGTTTATTTCAATAACAAATAATACAGGAGCCTTCTCTGATGTTTGATATGTGTTTTTACGGATTGTTTTAACAACATGATTAAACGGAATACATTCAGTTTCCTCTTTTTCAGTTCGTATAAAACTATCATCCATAAATAAAGTCATATTTTCTTTTATGTAATTTTCAATCTTTACAATAGGCTTATCGATATAGGACATTTTATTCAGTGTTTTATTTTGAGAAAATTTATAAACACCATCATTTGAATAAAGGTACATATTAGTTTCTTGGCGTGTTAAATAATCTACGAGATCATCTTCAATTGATAGTGGATTAAATACTTCAGCCTTAATAGTATGGTTTATGTAAAATTTCATCTCGATTATATAATTATCTTACAAACCATTTAAACCTATTGCCGATAACATCTTATAGATAATAAAATGACATCAATCGTAATTATTGAAAAAGGTGGAGATTATAAGACTGTTAATGCTAATAACTTGACAGATAGTGATATTTACAAAAAATGTGGTTTTCGCAAACCTGACAATTTTGGTAAACGTCATGAGTGGAAAGTAAAAAGGGTAGGCGAAAAATATCACATTGTTCTTTACGCTAGAAATTCAGGAAAAGCAAATACCGAAAATAAATTTGATTTTCCTCCTCCAATTGATAGTGAATTGTTTTTTGGTAATTGTGCAATTGTTCGCTATCAAAATAAAGAAATTATTGATTTTACTCGAGAAGAGTGGGAAGATATTTACACAAAATTGATGGGTGGATTTGAAGATCTAGGTGGATCTGATGAAGATAAAAAAGATGCTAAGGCTGACGTTGATGAATTGGAAAATGTTCCCAAAAAATATTTGACGAAAGATGGCTATTTGAAAGACGGATTTGTTGTTGATAATGAGAGTGATGAGGATGATGATGAAGAGGAGGACGATGATGAAGAGGAGGACGATGATGAAGAGGAGGACGTTGATGAGGAAGACGAAGATGAGGATGAGGAGGAGGACGACGATGACGATAATGACGATAACGAAGATGTTGATGATGATTTGGACGTGGATATTGAGGAGGACGAGGAAGATATTTCTGTTGTTTCATTGACTAATAATATGGAAAATATTAAAATTAAAACAAATTCAAAAAAGAAACCTAAAAAAAAGCTCCCAGTTAAACATGAGAGCGATAGTGATATGGATTATGAAACTGATTTAAGCGATGAGCTTAGTGAAGAAGCATATGAATATAGTGATGATTAGGTTAAATAAAATTGATTTAAAAAATAATACTAAAAAACTTGTATATAACAATGACTCAAATTGCAGATCCAGTTAAATTTCGCAGCAATGTTAGTACTCATCTAGAAGCTAGAATATTCCCTAAAAAAGGGAAATATGGAAAACTTAATAAAGCGCAAAAAGCGCTTATTTGTAGCAACTTAGAGAAAGGCATTTTCAATTATTGCATCAAGAAGGCAACAGCGGAAAAAATTGTAAAGAAGTGGGAAAACGCAACTTTTGTTTTGCTTTACACAGATAGATTGCGCACTGTTTTTATGAACTTGGGAAATAAGGATTTGGTTCAGAAAATTATCAAAAAAACGATTAAACCACATGAAGTTGCTTTTATGACACATCAAGAGATGGTTCCAGAGCAGTGGTCTGAACTAATTCGGCTTAAAGAAGAAAGAGATACAAACAAATATGAACCGAATATTGAGGCAGCAACTGACAACTTTACTTGCTATAAGTGTTTGTCAAACAAAAAAGAAGCAACAAAATGTACTTACTACCAATTGCAAACACGTTCGGCTGATGAGCCCATGACAACCTTTGTTACTTGTCTTAATTGTGGTAATCGTTGGAAGTGTTAAAATAATTTAATCTATTAAATATTAAATTATTTAACTATTTATTCATGTTCGTGCGTTTCCTCACCTTTTAGATGTAAGAACCATAAGTGTGAGTGGTATGACGCCATTGAAACGCCAAGAGCGAATAATACAAGTGAGTGTGTTCTCATTTTTTGAGATGAAAGAATGTATCCTAAATAAATAAAGTATAAACCAAGGATAATATGTGTTGCCCATATGACAGCACCAGGAATACCTAATGAATAGTTCATTTTATTATATGCAATTAAAAAATTTTATAATGCTAATTTATTTTTTTTATTGCATGAGAATTTCAAGATCTTTTATTTTCCAGTATTCACTGCCCCCACTTGGGATAGGACGGCGAATAATGAATGGGAGAACTTTCTTTTCAAGCTCAATCTTTGCAATTACATAACCGTCAATAATACCATCAGGCACCTTAACAAATGGTTTTGATCCGTTATTAATTTGCTTGGCTCTAATACCAAGAATTCTTGTGTATTCAAACTTTGACATGATAGGAACAGTTTTGTGCAACTCATCAACAACAATTCCCTGTGAATTTTTTACACAAACAGCTAACTGTTTAATTTCAGCATTGTTATGCAATTGCGCATCAGTGTGATATTCATCTACAATAGACTTCTTCATATCGCTACTAAATTTTTGAAGATAATCGTCGTCATAGTCTTCATCATCACTGTCATCACTGTCATCACTAGTAATTGCGCCTATTTGACCTTCTTCTGCTAAATTAGTTGTCTCGTCATCGTCATCACTTCCAACAATTTCGCTATCATCATTGTCGTCATCATCAATATCATCATTATTATTATCATCACCAAGATTATCGTCTTCAATAGAGATGTCATCACCTACGGAAATGTCATCATCAATATCATCACTATCACTGCCAGTGCCAATGTTTTCAGTATCGGAAATTGGTTCTTCTGTGCTCATTGTTATTTATTTTATATATTATAGATAGTTTTATATGTTTCAATTTTATATTTACATATTTTCATCAGTTTTCCAAGATACATTGCAAGCAGCACAATAATACAAATATTTCATATTAATGTCATCGTATCTAATATAAATTACCTCCCTTTTTGTATCACTACCTTCAATATTACTTTCACATTTGGAATTAGGACACTTAATTGAGTTAATTCTCGGGAGCGTTGGGTCAAGCTTCGTGTAATCGTTGATAATATGTCCATGTTTTTGTGAAACATGCTTGAGTTGCACTTTGGAAACACACAAATTAGTTTTTGTAATGTTAGTGTCTTCATTTCCACATTTTCGACAATAATAGATAAGTTGGTGGCTATCTTCGCCAGCAAGGCGAATATAGTACATGTTATCGCATTTAGAGCAAAAGTGCATTATATATTACGGTACTAATATATAAAACTGATTTATTAAATTATTTCAATTTTATATTTTATATTTTCTATATTACTTAACATCTAGATACAGGAATAACCTTCATTTTAAACATTTTCAATGTGTTCAAAAACTCTTCTTCTAGTTTTTTAGGTTTAAGTTGAATTTCAGTACGGTAGTAAATATCACAATAAAGGTTTTTTGTATCAGAATATTCTTCTAAATATGAATGAATTTTTCTGCCAATAAGCTTGTGTGTTTTTTTGAAATGTTCTACCATAATATGATGGTAAGATAAAAATGCTTCAGGCAAAGTTTGAAGACGTTCTTTTGTGAGATAATTTAAAATAGCTATTTCCACATTTTTAAATTCAATAATTTCATTATATTGATTGAAATGCTTATAATCTTCTCCAATTCCGGGTTCATTAAGCAGAGGTTTGTTGTGAAAAAGAGTGACAAGTGTTAGCAAAATAGTACGAATGTTTTGACATGATGTCCATGTTTCGCCTTTCCACGTATTCAAAATAGAAAGGCAAACTTTTCCATTTCTATAAAGATTTGGATGAAAACGAATTACACCATCATTAGTATGGTATTTAACTTTTGGAGGTCTATGTGGATAATCGTGTGGAAATTTGAATTCAAACAAATAAAAGCCATTAGCATAGATTGTATCTGATGGTCCAATAATAAGTGCAAATCCTGACAGAATATCAGTCTCATGATGACTGTAGTAAATACCATTTTCAGTAAGCGGATGCTTAACAATATCTCGAACGTCTTTAATAAGCCTTTTTACGGTTTCTTTTGAAATTATAATGTCTGTTTTATTTTCAGTCATAGTTGTTAGATTATATACTTTTCTTTAGATGTATTTATATAGGTATTCTAAATATTTTCATAGCACTATGTAAGGTGTATTTTTAAACAACTTATTACAAACAAAAAAAAATTGAGATAAAAATTTCTCGATAATATATATTCAAACATACCATGGCATCGAACAATCCAAAGACATTAACTTCTTTCTTGAAGAAGTATTTTACAAAAGAAAATGACAATATAACTCATACTAGAATAGGAGATCCAAGTGCAAAACCACCAATTAAAGGCGGTAAGTACAGTATCCCTGACTCCCAGATGAGTCTGTTCAACACACTATACTACAAAAATGTCTTTAAACAGCGAAAAGCTGAATATTTGACAGAGAAGCAGCTGCAAGATGGTACAGGACCTATTGCTGTTGATTTTGACTTTCGCTATCCAAGTGAAATCAAAAAGCGTCAGCATAACCTAGATCATATTCAAGACATAATACAATTATATTAAGCAACTCTTTCAGAATTGATTGTTATCAAAGAAGGCGTAAAGTTTCCGATTTGGATATTTCAAAAGCCGAATGTAAATTGTAATAGTGAAGACTATACAAAAGATGGTATTCACATGATCATTGGAATCCAAGCTGATCACACATTACAACAAATGATACGAAACCGAATTGTAAAGAAAATCGGAGAGTATTGGTCGGAACTTCCACTTACAAATTCTTGGGATGATGTAGTTGATTCGTGTATCAGCAGAGGTTCAACAAACTGGCAGCTTTATGGTTCTAAAAAGCCTAGTAATGAAGCTTACGAGCTGTGCTACTACTATGAAACAGTCATTGAAGAAGGATCAAGCGAAATGACAACTGAAGAAATAGACATTTCTGATATACCTTATTCTGGTGAAGAAATATTCAGGCGAGTATCAGTAAGGTATCGTGAGAATCCTTCATTTGAAATGCAGGAAGATGTTCTTTCTGAATACAATAGTTTCCATACTAGTGGTAAATCAGCTATTGGTAAAACAATATTTAAGTCTAAGAGCAATAACATTTTGTCTTTTGCATCAATTAGCAGCAAAGATGAGTTGGAAAAAATGATTGAAGACGTGTTTTATTCAGAAACATTGAAAGTGGAAGATCACTGGCTGAGAGAACTACATGAGTGCACAATGTACCTGTCCAAGAAGTTTTATGAGCCTTATAGAGAGTGGAGGAATGTTGGTGTGGCTCTTCATAATAGTGATGACAGATGCTTTCTTACATGGATGCTTTTCAGTAGTAAGTCTGAAAAGTTTGATTTCGCTGATTTGCCTGGATATTGGGAAGAATGGTGTGATAAAATGACTGCTGGACGAGGGTTGTCTCACCGATCTATTCACTGGTGGTTGAAAGAAGAAAGTCCTGAAATCTACGAGAAGGTAAAACAGAAGTCAACTGATTACTATGTTGATATGACTATTAATCCTGATGCAAAAACCGGAATTTGCAGAAGTAATGATTACGATATTGCTAGTGTCTTGCATGCACTCTACAAAGATAAATATGTTTGCGTAAGTGTTAAGCAAAATGCATGGTACAAATTCGAAAATCATCGCTGGATTGAAGACGACTGTGGCACAACACTCCGACAATCTTTATCAACTGATATTTCTGCAGCATACAGCAAAAAGGTATCACAGTTGATGCCGCTTATGTACACCACGCTTCCACCGGGTCAAGGCATTACTGGTTCGAGTGCGACTGATGAAGACCAGGCAAAACAAAACAAGACAAGAAGCATTATCAATAATTGCATTAATATTATTGACAGATGTAAGAAAACGAGTACAAAGGATTCTATTATGCGAGAGGCGCGAGAGATCTTTTATCAAAGAAACTTTATTCAGAAACTCGATCAAAACCCGCTTTTGCTCGGTTTTGATAATGGTGTTATTGATTTTGAAACAAAGGAATTCAGGAAAGGAAAGCCTAGCGACTTTATTTCGCTAAGTACGAATCGCAATTATGTTCCTATTGATCGCAACAATGATGAACATAATGATGTGCTAAAACAAATTTCGGACTTTATGTCGCAATTATTCCCTAATGAATCTCTTAAAAAATATATGTGGCAGCATCTATCATCTACACTTCTAGGAACCAATGAAAATCAGACATTTAACATGTACACAGGTAAAGGTTCAAATGGGAAATCAATTCTTGTTAAACTTATGGAAATTGTTCTTGGAGACTACAAAGGGACTGTTCCTATCACTTTGATTACGCAGGGCAGAAACAAGATTGGTTCTGCTAGTCCAGAAACCGCACAACTTAAAGGAAAACGTTATGCAGTAATGCAAGAGCCTTCTAAAGGAGACAGAATTAATGAAGGTATTATGAAAGAGCTTACTGGCGGTGATCCAATTCAAGCTCGTTCGCTATTTAAAGATGCAATTACCTTTATTCCGCAGTTCTCACTTGTTGTTTGCTGTAATGTTATGCTTGATATTACAAGTAATGATGATGGTACTTGGCGTCGTGTTAGAGTCTGCCCTTTTAAGAGTAAATTTACAAAAACTCCAGTCAGTGATGATCCCGATTCACCGCATCAGTTTAAGATTGACCCGCAACTAGAAAAAAAATTCACGCAGTGGGCACCAATATTTGTGTCGAGATTGATTGAAATTGTGTTTGAAAGAGGCGGTGTTGTCGATGATTGCGATATTGTTATGGCGGCAAGTGATAAATATCGCGAAGGACAAGATTATCTTACACAGTTTGTTAATGAGAAGATTGAAGCTGCAGAAGGTAAGAAAGTTAAGAAAACTGAACTTACAGAAGTGTTTAGGACATGGTACGTTGAGCAGTTTGGTGGTGGAAAAGGCAAACCTAAAGCAAGAGAAATTTACGAATTCATGGACAAGAAATATGGTAAATTTAAGAAGGGATGGCATAATATTAAAATTATTTACGATGATGATGACGACGAAGACGAGGAAGAACAAGTAGAAAAGTTAAAAAACCAAATAATAGAATTGAAAAAAATACCACAGCCTGAACAGAGAACTCCTGAATGGTATACATTTAGAAATAATAGATTAACAGCAAGTGATTTAGGAACGATTATAGGTCAAAATCCATATGAAAATTATAATAGTATCATTCAGAAAAAGTGTGGTTTAGAAAAACCATTTAAAACTAATAAACATATTCAAAGAGGAGTAAAATATGAAGATGTAATAATAAAAATATATGAATATAGAAATAATGTTAAAGTTTTTGAATATGGTTGTATCCCTCATCCTGATATAGCGCATTTCGGCGCTTCTCCTGATGGTATTGTAGATTCGATTAGTATTAATAAAGATTATATTGGTAGAATGTTAGAAATTAAATGTCCTGGTTCTAGACCAATTACTGGTTTTTGTCCAGATTATTATCACGCACAGGTTCAAGGGCAATTAGAGGTATGTGAT
>NZRT01000046.1 GCA_002696345.1 Myxococcales bacterium | reverse complement strand
TACCAGTGGGATTAATCCAATGTGAGATGTCATAAATCCATAATTTAACGTCTTGACCGGCACACCACCCAGCTCGCCCATATGGCCAACTTCCAAATTGATTTGCTACAGTTCCTTCACCTGTAGTTTTACGGCAACCTTCTCGATCTGAATTCACACTGGAGTTTCCAGCCATTGGGTGATCTTCTGTTACATCATATCCATTCATCGAATATTTGTGTTCATGATTGCAGAATTCAGCACAATTTTCTCGCTCTGCGGTGTGCCCGTGACCGGTGATGAGTGCGGTCAATTCAACCCGCCGATGATCAGCATCCACAGCGAAAGGAATAGGTTCGTACTTATCATTATAGGTGGCATTGTAACCGCCACCGCTGAAAAGAGGTTTCAAGGCGACGGGGCGTGCACCCTTGCCCTTGTTGGAAAATCGAAAATCCATCTCTGCTCGGTAACTGTTCGCCGAGTTTAAACGCATGGGTAGTTCTCTGCGATTCTGCATCAGGGCGAGCAGGTGCGTTGTGTTCGTGACCCACCGCCCCTCCCGATGATAGGTTGTAATCCAGCGAGCGACCTGCGTGCCGCAGCCGCAGTTGCATGGGCTGAAGCCAGTCCCTGACTCATTGCAACTTTGACTGCGTTCTTGAACGATGCCGAAAGGATCGACGCAGTTACAGGTCGCTGTTTCCGCGGCGATGGCCTCCACACCTTCACTGGCAGGAATCGCCTGCTGACACGATTGGTTTCGCCGAGGGTCCGTCTCATTTTCGGGCACGTCGCAAGCATTCAGGTGGGCGATGTAGTCCCACTCGCCACAGTTGTCGTCTCGATGGTCAGTACACCAGAGCCCCAAGTCGATTTCCAAATGGTCATAATCGGCAATATTGGCTGGTATTTGAAGGTTGAACGCGTGGTTTCGCTGCGCCGTTTCATCCCGGAGCGCAACGACGGTATCGACCACATCATCCTCCGACTTGAGCGCCTCATCTCTATTGAACTCATAGTTGAAGTATTCAGCCTCATGGCTCAGAAAATCCATCCTTCCTTCCTCGCTACCGACGGTTCGTAGAAGTCCGATTTCCCGGAGCCGTTGTCGCCGATCAATGGCGAGGGCGTGGGCTGGCTCTGCCGCCATTTTTTCTGCGATCCAGCCGCCGAGATCAGGCAATCCGGTGGTGACAAAATGGAGCCGGCCTTTCCAGGCAGCTTGGTCAGCTTCAGAAAGTCTGTTGAGGGTGCTCGCGAATCGGCGCCACTGGTTCTCAACATGGGTCTGTGCACCCCTGCGATCGGTCGAGATGAACAGGTAGTGTGCGTTTTGGGGCCCCCGGTCTAGAAGTCGCCGCGGGTTCGTTTGCCAGTTCGCCACCGAATAGTCGTTGTTGGGCAAGTAGAAGAGTATAATGACGCTGTCGCAACCCGTGACGTGGTCTCGATAATTCCACGGGCCGTCCAATGTCTCCACAGTGAAATCTGCCACCCGATCCCGGGGACGGATCCCGGTCTCGCCCTCTTCGAAGACGACATCGCCACATTGCCGCTCCTCACAGTCCGCACAGCGGTCGGTGGGATCTTCGTTACCATCATCGCATGCCTCTGCAGCGGGATTCGGAATCCCATCGCCACAGACATTGGCTACACAATCATTGAGACAGCTATCTTCTGCTTCTCGGTTACCATCATCGCACTCTTCCCATGCCGACTGACGAAAGCCATCACCGCAGCGACTTTTGGTGCAATCATTGAGGCAGCGATCGTCGGTATCCTGATTACCATCGTCGCAGGCCTCATCCCCTTGAATTTGACCATCGCCACAGGTCGCCACAGGTTCTGTTTCGGCGGGGGGACAAGCCAGCAGGAAGAGCCCTGTAAGGGTGAGGGCGAATGCTTTCAAGCCAAGGGAGTTCATCGGTTAGTCCAAATCTCTGACGCATAGAAAACGCGCCGTATTTTGTAGCCCGCTTCGGTAACTCGACTGGCCGTTTGCTCGACGATTTCGGTCCTCCTCAACGATCGTCGAGGTCCAATCTGCGGGTGCTGCACCACGGATGGGGAAGGCTCGGTGGTCCATGGGGAAATAGCTGTGGGGAAAGCGACTGGCATCATAAACGTGCAGTGCCTCGGTTGCCGTCGGGAGGCGCCAGTCAGCATGTCCTGCCCACTGGAGGTCTTGGCAGTTTTGGTTCGCAGTTTGCCAGTTAACCTGGCTGGCTGTGCCATTCGTGCAGCCACGGCCGTTGGTACCATGGGCGCAGGCTGCGTACTGCAAGCCTCTCGTTGGCATACTCACGGTGCCCTCGGTCTGGGTCCAAGCCGTGGTTTCCACGCATTGATTGATTCGTCGAGGTAGTGGGTTGTCACCGTGATCTCGTACACAATAGCGAGCCCCATTGTTCAGATTGGTGACAACCCCGTTTTCGCCGATCCGATAGGATGCAGTACCACTGAAAAATTGCTGCCCATCGTCCATAATGCCTCGTTCAGAAAGCGCGGGAAAAGCAGCGTCAACGGCGTCTGGAATGGTATCTTGCGTTTGGGATTCATAGTCGAAGAGTGTACGGATCTCGACGAGGGTGGGCGCCCTCCAATCGTCTTGGGTTCCGTAGCTCAACCGTTCGCAGTACTGGCGAAAGTCATTGCCGCCAGGCGCATTCACAAAGGCGCCATTTTGGCATTCATTACCCGAGAGCCCCTCGGGGCAACCGGTCCATTGGAGCCCCAAGTAGCTGTCTTCAATAATGTGTTCACCGGGGGAGTCGCTGGGTATGCGAACCACTTGCAATGCGTCTCCACGACGGTCCTGAGCCGTGTAAATCGGACTCATCTCTCGGCAAACCCGCTCGGGGTACTGAAGTCGATAACTCCAGATTCCGGGGCGGACACAGAGGACATTACGTGATTGGGTCTCGCTTGTACTCAACGTAAGATCTTGCTCTTGGGCGAACTGAATGAAGTTATTGTAGCCTTCTCGTGGAACGGTGCTGGAAGTCCAAAGGTTTGCATAGACCTCGGCGAAGGCCCCCTCAGGAAGGCGACTTGCTCGATTGTTTCCACCTCCGGAGCGAACACTGCGCAGGGACAGTATTTGGTCGAGACTCGGTAGGGTCCAGTCATCATGGTTTCCCCAAACCAAATCATCACAATAAGCGACCGCCTGGCGATGGGTCATGGCTTCAGGACTCCCGTTCTGGCAGCTTGTGCCAGCGGTACCTGCGAGGCAGCTTTGCCAAATTAAACCAGTACCCAGGTCCTCAGATGTTGGCTCAGCTGTGGATTCGTAGTTGGTCTGGAAACAACGGCGGTGGGTCCCATCCGCCCCACGATCATTGGTACTCCGGACACAAAGAGCGGCATCCATTAGGGTGGCTTTAGAAATCCAACTGGTCTCACCTGTACTGAGGTTAATACGTTGCGAATTGGACGCCGTCGTCAGGCCCATCGGTAGGTAGGCGCCATTCGGATTAGCGAGGTTCGGAAACAGGCTGTTGGGGATGACTGGGTTGCGGTCGCTCCGGTCCAGAAGTGCGTTCTGCAAATGACCTGCTGGTCGTACCCAGTCGTCAAAGCCGCCCCATTGGAGCTCCTCACAGGCGGTCTCATGCCCCTCATAGTTCACACGGATTCGACTGCCATTAGCACAGCGCTCGCCGCTTAAACCGAGAGCGCATCCTGTCCACATGAGCTCGCTGAGTTGATCGGTCACGACGGGCTCACCCCCCACAGTGCTCGAGCGAATCATCCGGGTGTGACCCCCTTGGGCGTTGAGGCTCGGGTGAAAGCTGTAGTGTTCCTCGACGCAAACAATCCCGTCCTGCTCGGCACGATCATCGCCGCCGCAATAAGGCAGGTCACAGGGTTGGACAGGGGCGTCGATGGGCCCTGCATCGGCCGATCCTCCGCCTCCACTTCCACCACCTTGTCCCCCGTCAACATCATCACCGCCGGCGCCGGCGTCCGGCTGGCTCGCTCCGCCATCCGGTCCTTGAGAGCCGGCGTCGGTTCCCCCAGCATCACGGCCACCACCGCCACCGCCACCTTCGACCACCAAACAGCTTAATCCGTTGATGCTGTCCGCAACGTAACCTTCATCGCAGGCACAGGTCGCCGTATCACCACCCTGTAAAATACAGGTGCCGTGATTGCTGCAGACGACCTCTTCACAGGGATTGACGGGCGGTGGAATTTCCCGGGGGCAGGCCGACAGAGACAATCCGAGTACGGCAAGGCTCATCCAAAAATGCTGTGGCTTGGTGAGAATCAACATGATGGCTCCGAAGAGGGTCGTAAAGAATAGGTGGAGCAGTAGACAGGAAGGTGGGAACCAGCGTCAACCGGTCAGCATCTCTTGCCGTTCCGCATTTCCGCCCGCTGTGTTAGCCCCCCGCCGGAGGCGGACGTGGACGATTTCGCCATTGAGGTTAATGATCTTTCCCGACGCTATGGGCGCCGATGGGCTTTACAACGTCTGCATTTAGAGGTGGCTCGAGGTGAGATCCTCATGGTTGCAGGGCCGAACGGGGCGGGGAAATCGACCCTCTTACGAGTGCTGTCCACGATCAGCCGTCCGGACACGGGGACGGTTCGCATTTTTGGTCTCGACGTCGTGAACCAGCGGCTCAAGGTGCGGCAACGGGTCAGTCTCTTGGACCACCGACACTTTTGTTATGGTGAACTCTCGGCGTGGGAGAACTTAGAACTCTCGGGCCGGCCGGGCGGAATGGCCACCGAAGAAGTGGTGGAACTCATCGGTTTGAAAGGCCGGGAGCAAGATCCGCTGGGGAGTTTCTCTGCGGGTATGAAAAAGCGGCTCGCGCTGGGCCGTGTGCTTTGTCAGGGCGCGGAAGTGGTGCTTTTGGATGAGCCCTATGCCGGGTTGGACCCTGAAGGGTTTGGTCGACTCGAAGGTATTTTTGCATCGCTCGCAGAACGAGGGGCAACGGTGCTCATTTCAACACATCAGGTGGCACGAGTGGCACCACACTGCCACCGAGCATTGGTTCTGCGAGAGGGAAAAACTGCCTGGTTAGGTCCAGCCAATGAGTTGCCTCACGATGGCGAACTGTGGAGCCGCCAACAATGAGTCTCGGGGCACTCATCAAAAAGGATTTTCGCTTGGTTTGGCGCCGGAAGGGACAGGCGTTTTCACTCTTTG
Source organism: Myxococcales bacterium (assembly GCA_002696345.1). Classification (GTDB taxonomy): domain Bacteria; phylum Myxococcota; class UBA4151; order UBA4151; family UBA4151; genus UBA4151. The sequence goes on along the minus strand of NZRT01000046.1, from coordinate 18,962 downwards.
CTTTCGGCGCAACGGTTCTGTTGCTGTTTTCCTTTACGGCGCGACCGGCGACCGAGTTGTTGAGTCTCCACGGCGGTGGGTATCTCTGGGTAGCACTCCTTCTTGCCACTGCCCTGTTGGTCAATGACAGTTTCGTTCCCGATCAGGAAGAAGGGGCCTTGACTGGATTGCTCCTTTTGCCGGTACCAGCTCACCGCCTGTTTTTCGCCAAAGCCCTCGCCAATTGGTTGGTCCTCCTTTTGGTTGGGCTCTTTTTACTGCCCATCCTGTTTGCCCTGTATGATCTCCCCCTAAAAGACACAGGGGGGTTGATGGCAGCCCTCGTTCTGGGCACCGCTGGCTTGGTGGGACCGGGTACACTTTACGGCGCCATGGCAGGCATTCACCGCAGCGGCGGGATTGTCACGCCGCTGTTGCTGTTCCCACTGGTGGTTCCGGTGATTATTGCATCCTCTCAACTTACCTCCCTGTCGCTTTTGGGCGACCCGATGGGACAGGCCAAGGGTTGGGGCAGCTTACTGCTGGCATTTGATGCGATTTTCTGGTCCTTGTCGGGCGTGCTTTTCGCCCAAGTGGTGGATGACTGAGGTGCTCTCATGACAACCAGTGTGAAAATTGGGCTGGGATTTTTGGGCATCGGCATCGTGTTGATGGGGGTAGGCTCCTACATCGGCTTGGTTGAGGCTCCCCCGGATCGGTTTATGGGGGATGTGCAGCGGATTATGTATGTTCACGTCCCGACCGCATGGAATGCCCTGCTGATTTTCACCATCGCCCTGGGTGCAGCGATTGGGTTTTTGGTGACCCGTCGATGGGGCTGCGACGATTGGTTACAAGCTCAGTTGGAACTCGGCGTGTTGTACACGGCCTTGCTTTGTGCCCAGGGCGCCATCTGGGGCAAACCGACGTGGGGGGTTTGGTGGAGTTGGGATCCACGCCTGACGACCACAGCAATCATGTTGTTGCTCTTTGCGGGCATCTTGGCGTTGCGAGCCAACCTCCGCCGCCCGAGTGAAAGGGCATCTTTGGCGAGCGTGGCGACCATCTTGGCATGGATCACTGTCCCCATTGTCTACATGAGCGTGCGATGGTGGAACTCACTGCACCAGATACAGTCGACACCAAAGACGGTGGATGCAGCGATGGTTCTTCCGTTGCGAATGAATGCCTTCGCCATGCTGTTTCTTGCTTTGGGTTTAACATTGCTCCGGGCACGAACCTTGCGGCTTCAGAGGCAGGCGCTGATGGCTCCGCTCGCAGCGTCCGAGGAGTCCGTTGATAAAAGCCCAGAGGAGGGGGTCGTATGACAGGTGTACTGACCGGGCATTGGGAGTTTGTCTACAGCGCTTTCGGCCTGACCGGGTTGAGCCTATTGCTGTACCTAGGCTGGACACTGAAGACATGGCGGGCAGCGGAGCTCAATAAGGATGGCTGAACGCCCTCTTGTTGAAGAACGAGCCGAGCTCGCTCCCTCCACGAAACGTTTCGCCATCGGGGCGATTGGGGTGGTGTTCGTTGCCGTCGCTGCCCTGGCTTTCGGAGGCCTTGGCGACAACTTGGTCTATTATTGGGACGCTACCCAGTTGCGGGAAAACCAGGCGACAGCCGTGGGTGCAACGATCCGACTTGGTGGGCAGGTCAAACCAGGCACCATCGATCTCGACGAAGACGCCAATATTTTACGCTTTGAAGTCACCGACGGTAAAGCCACGGTGCCCGTCCAGGCCAAGGGACTACCGCCGGCGATGTTCCGAGAGTCGATCGGTGTGATCGTCGAAGGTACGCTGCAGGAGAACGGCATATTTGTGTCCGATCGCTTATTGGTCAGTCACGACAATGAATACCGGGCTCCGAAAGAAGGTGACGACACAAGCGTTGAGGATTTAGCGAAAACTGCTCGAGGTGCCGCTGAACCGTGATCTCTTATCTAGGACGTGGGCTCATCCTGAGCGCGTTGGTTTTGGCGGTTCTCGGAGCGATCACTGCGTTTGTCGCAGGTCGCCAGCGAGACGAAGGGCTTTTGAAGGCGTCTCGGGGAGCGGCGTACGCGTTTTCTGTTCTGTTGTTCGTCGCCAACGGGTTGATGGTTTACGCCCTTTTGATTGACGATTTTTCAGTAAGTTATGTCGCCAAAGTTGGATCAACGAAAGTGCCAACATGGGTGAGTGTGGTGAGCCTCTGGTCCAGTCTAGAAGGCTCGATCCTGTTCTGGGGTGCCATGCTCGGTGTCTTCGTGGTTGCCGGTGTCTTTACCAACCGATTCCAGGATCTACCCTACCAGGCTTACTCCATCGGTACCCTTCTGGCTTGTGGCGTCTTCTTTACCTTCTTACTGGCCGGTCCAGCCAATCCCTTTGGGCTCATCGAGAATCCGCTGCCTGACGGTCCCGGTCCAAACCCTTTGCTGCAAAATCACCTGTTGATGATCATTCATCCGCCGATGCTTTACGGTGGCTATGTGGGCATGACCTTACCCTTTTCTTACGGCGTGGCTGCACTCCTCGCCGGGCATTTGGGTGTGGCTTACCTACGCCCGCTCCGCTTTTGGCTTGGGGTTGCCTGGACCTTTCTCACCGTCGGCATCGTACTCGGCGGCTGGTGGGCTTATGAGGTGCTTGGCTGGGGCGGTTTCTGGGATTGGGATCCGGTCGAGAATGCGAGCTTCTTCCCTTGGTTGACAGCGACTGCTGCCCTCCATTCGGCGGTGGTTGTGGAACGCAAAGGGTTGCTGAAGGTTTGGACGTTAACCTTGGTGCTCATTAGCTTTCTATTGACCATCCTCGGGACCTTCATGACTCGGTCCGGTGTGTTCAACAGCGTTCATTCCTTCACCCAGAGTGACATCGGTCCAACCTTCCTCACTTTTCTCGGTGTCGCCTCCGTGCTCTGTCTGATTCTGCTCGCCCTTCGTATGGGGCGCATCGAGGATGAGGGCTCGATCAGGGACCTGAAGAGCCGTGAGAGTGCGTTCGTGTTAAACAACCTCTTGTTCGTCTTGTTCACCTTCGTGGTCGTGGTTGGAACGGTGTTTCCGTTGTTGGTTGAGGCCATCAAAGATCAGCAAATGAGTGTTGGATCGCCCTATTTTAATCAGTTCGCTGTGCCCTCCGGTATCGCTATCTTGTTTCTGATGGGCATCGGTCCTGCCTTGCCTTGGGGGCGAGCGACCACGGCACGGCTGAAGAAGGAATTGTTGCCACCTCTCGTTCCCGCTGTTGTTCTGATGGCACTTGCTTTGGGGTTTGGCTTACGCAGCCCAAGCGCTTTAGTGATGCTGTTTGCAGCGGGTTACACCTTGCACGTGACGGTCATACAAATCGGGCGCCCTCTGTGGCGACGGGGTTGGAGATTTTGGCTCGGGCCGGCGCGACGGCAGACGGGAGCATTCATCGTGCACTTTGGCGTTCTGCTCATTATTGTCGCCATTGGGCTGTACCACTCCAGTCGTGTGAGTACGGAGTTGAGGGTCAAGGTGGGCGAATCCGTTCAACTGGGTGATTACAGTCTTCAACTGGAGGGGGTGGAAACTCGGAGCGAGCCCCATCGACGCGTGACGGAAGCGCAGATTGTCGTGCGTCGAGATGAGATGGTGATCGACCAACTCAAGCCAGCGATGAAACACTACCACACCCAGCGTGAGCCCCTCGGGAGTCCGGCGGTCCGAAGCAGTCTAACCCATGATTTGTATTTAAGTTTCATGAGTTGGAATCCTGGGACTCAACAGTTGGGGCTGCGAGCGTACCTCAATCCGATGGTTGTTTGGTTGTGGATCGGTATGGTTTTGATGGTTCTCGGTAGCGTGTTGGGCTTGAGCGCCCGGAAAGCCAAGGCATGAACTGGAAGGTTCTTGCCGGCGGCTTGGCGGTCCTTGTTCCGTTGATTGTGGTGCTTGCCATGGGTTTTGGTAAGGACCCCCATGCCGTCCGCTCACCTCTGGTGGGTAAACCGGCACCAACCTTTGCGCTGAAGGCGGTGGATACAGACCAAGTGGTGGACCCTCGCTTGGGGCAGGGCAAGCCGGTGGTCCTGAACTTTTGGGCGACCTGGTGCCAGCCCTGCAAGACCGAACACGGCATCTTGGAGTGGGCCGCTGGGCGACACGGCAAGGATGTTCAGTTTCTGGGTTTGGTCTACGAGGACACCAAGGTGCGTATTCAGGCTTTCTTAAAACAATACGGCAGTGGTTATCCCACTCTTGTGGATGTGGGGGGAAAGACAGCGATTGCCTATGGCGTGGGCGGTGTTCCTGAAACCTTCTTCATCGACGCCAATGGCGTCATTCGTGAGAAGTACGCCGGACCCCTGAGTGCGCCTCAAATCGAAGAGCGGGTTCAGCGCTTGTTGGCGGAGAAGCCGTGATGCTGGGTGTTTACTTAATGATTTTTGCAGCGAGTAATGCGGGTGATGTGCTGCCGGTAAGCGAGTTGCCCGAACCGGCAAAAATCGTCGGTAATCCGAAGGGTTCGACGATTGCATTGGGACCGGAGCTGGAAGCGATCACGGAGGCGGTAGGCTCCCGAATGCGGTGCCCTGTATGCCAAGGCAGTTCGGTCTCTGCCTCGCCGAGCGAGATGGCCCGAAACATGAAAGCTCAGGTCAAAGAGATGCTCGCAGACGGCTACACCGAGGAGCAAATCTTCCTCTACTTTGAAGCGAGCTACGGGGAGTTCGTTCGTTTGGAACCGAAGAAAGAAGGGATGAAGTGGGGGGTTTGGTTGCTGCCGCTCTTCGCCGGCATTGTCGGCTTGTTGAGCATTGTGGGGGTGTTGCGACGTTATCTTGCCAGCAGCCTTCCAACGTCAGACGATTCTCAAAATGCTGAAATGGTCGAATATGAGGCTGAACTCCTGAGAGTACGAGCGCTCGTGAGCGGAGAGGCGGTTAGCGATGCCGGATGAGCCAACCAATTGGCTGCCCGGCCTCATCGCCCTCGTGGCTGGATTGGCAATCGCTGGTATTCTAATTTTGCGCCCTCGCGCCCGCCGTGAAGCGCCGACCTCGGATCTCGAGGGTCGTGACCTGGAAAGTCGATTTGAGGATCTGATTACCCAGTTGAAAGCATTGCCAAAGGGCGAGGAGGAACAAGAGGAACGGCTGCTGCTGGAGTTGGAGGCTGCTCGTGTTTTACGGCAGTTAGACACATGGAAAGAACAGGTCCCGGCCCCAACCACTCCGGTGCAAGAGACCAAATCGGAGATGGGTAAGACAGCCTTGGTGTTTACCGGTGCTGGAATCGCAACAGCCATCCTATTGCCTGTGATGTTGGTGATACCGGCTCTGAGTGACCGTCAGGAAGGAGGGTCCGTGACCGGCAATGACGGACTCGTGAATCCTCCGACGCCGGGGCAACCAAGGGCAAAGGCAAACACTCCTGCCGGTGGTGAGCACGGGAACTTTGGCGATTTGAAAAAGCGTGCAGCAGCAGAGCCCGACAACGTGGAACTGCAACTGGAGATGGCTGGAGCCTATTTAAGGATCGGTCGTTTTATGGAGGTGTTTGAGGCCTCTAAACGCGTACTGGATCGGCAACCGGATCAGCCCCAAGCGCTGACCTTTATGTCGGCGGTGAGCCTGCGCATGGGGAAGTTTAGCGAAGCCGAGGAAATGATGAGCCGCGTGATAAAGCAAGAGCCCCAGGCACCGGAGGCATACCTTCTTCGGGGAATGGCTCAGTTGAAACTTGGTAAGGGAAAGGCTGCGCTCTCAAGCTTCGAGACGATGGCGAAACTCGACCCCGCTGCAGCGCCCAGTTTGGGCTCTTTGATCCGACAGGCAAAGCAGGCAGCGGGCATTGATCCCGGGCCGGCGCCACCGCCCGTGGCAGCCCGGCCGCCCCATCCGAGTCAGTCACCCCATGGAAGCACACCCGGTCATGACCATGGGCACCCTGATCGCGGTCACCACGCCCACGCCCCTCACAAGCACGGCTTGGGGGGCGGGAAGCGGCCTGGGGTTAAGGTCAAAGTCATCTTGCCAGCCGCCCTAAAGGATCAAGTGTCGAGCGGAAGTGTCGTGTTTGTCTATGCCCGGGCGCCCGGTGTTACGGCGGGACCGCCCTTGGCGGTGAAAAGGTTTCCAATCTCAGCCCTGCCCACCAGTTTTGAGTTGGGCGACGGGGACATGATGATGGGCGGACAACTGCCCATGGTGGTGGATCTCCATGCTCGGATCGACGAGGATGGGGTGGCCACGACCAAAACCGGTGAGGAGCCTTACGCCAAGCTAAACCGCCAACGTCGAGGCGGTCCGGTGGGTCGTTTGGTGCTTTCTCCTCGTCGAGGTCGCTAGGTCAAAAGAGCCCGATCACGTCCGGCCCCTTGTCCGATCCGCTCTGGCTTGGGATAGTCGAGACTGCCATCTTCGCTGGGGGCTCTCATGGCGTGTCGTCTTCTCTGTGTTTCCTTCATCACCGCCTTCCTCGCGGCCTGTCCGCCGCCGGATAACCCCAACACGGGAGGCGCCGACGTCCGTTGTGGCGATGGTGTGGTGTCCGGCGATGAAGCCTGTGACGATGGCAACGATCTGGATGGCGATGCCTGCCTGAACGACTGCACCGTCGCCTTTTGCGGTGATGGTGTCGTGAGAACGGGTATGGAGAGTTGTGACGATGGCAACAGCGATCCCAGAGATGGGTGCACCGATGCCTGCGCCGACGCCCGTTGCGGTGATGGGGTCGTTCGTGTCGACCTAGGACCTGGTGACGTTGGATACGAGTCGTGTGATGATGGCAATTCCATCGATACCGACGAATGTGTTGCCTGCGATGATGCTCGCTGTGGCGATGGCTTCGTTCAGGATTTGGTGGAAGGCTGTGATGATGGCAACACCGAGGATGGCGACGTCTGCACCAATGCGTGCCAGCAAGCCGAATGCGGCGATGGCATCGTGCGAAGCGATCTCAGCGACGGTGAAGAGGGTTATGAAGCTTGCGATGATGGCAACTTGGAGGATCTCGACGGCTGTACAGCGGCTTGCATCCCCGCCCGTTGCGGCGATGGTATTCATCGTCAGGACTTAACGCCAGGAGCCGTGGGCGCTGAGGAGTGTGACGACGGCAATGAGGTGAACGAGGACGAGTGCTCAAATGACTGTGTGTTGCCTTATTGTGGCGATGGTTGGCTCACCACCGGTGAGTCGTGTGATGACGGTAATGATCAGAGCAATGACGGCTGCACGAATGATTGTGAGTTGGCTCGCTGTGGCGACGGTGTGTTGCGGGTGGATCGGGTGCAAGGGCAGGTCGACTTTGAAGCTTGCGACGATGGCAATGAAGTGGACGAGGATGGGTGCATCGATTGTGTCCCTGCCCAGTGTGGGGATGGAATCACGCGAGGAGATCTTGAACCCGACGCAGAGGGGTACGAGGCCTGCGATGATGCGAATGATGAGGAGGACGATGCCTGCCTGGACGACTGCGTTGCCGCCCGTTGCGGCGATGGTATCGTTCGCCGAGATCTCGATCCAGACGAGGCCGGTTACGAGGCTTGCGACGATGGCGACGACATGCCGAATGACGATTGTGCCGGCTGTGAAGCCACCTGTGCTGTGCACTCCAACTGCCCTGGTTTGACGGGATTTTGCGTGGTGGCACCAGGAGATGTCAGGGGCGTTTGCCTGGATACCCGTCGTCACGTTTGCGCCGAGGATCGTGATTGCCAGGGGGCTGATGTACTTGGCACCTCGTTGGGCTTGCTTTGTGAGGAGGAGCGTTGCCTTTCCCTCGAGATGAGTCGCTGCAATGATCTGTTGGGCTGTGGCGAAGAGATGGTTTGTCAGGGCACACGTGGTAATCAGACCTGTCGACGTCCCTGCGAAGCCAACGGGGATTGCCCCGACCCCCGGATGGCCTGCGAGTTGGACGGCGATGAGGGCATTTGCAACTGGGTGTTCTGCGGTGGCGAGGATGAACTACCCGCCGGATTCGCAGGCTATGCGCAAGGACAACTCGGCGGTGCTTGTGCCAATGAGCGTGAGGATGTGGAGGATGGTTATTGCCATGAGTATGACGTCGGCGGTGGCAACTACATCGGTGCCTGCTTCGATGGGGGGGCGTTGGACGAAGGCGACCCCTGCGATCAGGACGTGGATCGTGATGACGATGATGCCCAATGCGGCGGCGGCTTAGCCTGCGCGGGTTATGATGCTGAAGGAGCCTCCCATTGTCGGCAGACCTGTCAACTTGACTGGCAGAATGGTCTTCGCGACTGCCCGGAGGGATCACGTTGTGTCGTCGCCCAGATCCGAGCCGGGCACCGCGGCGGTTTCTACTCTGGCATGGTCTGCTTGCCGGAAGCAGAGCAATGCGATGCGGTCGCCCTAGACAGTTGTGGCGATGATGCACGATGTGCGGTGCTGAGTAGTCGCACACGCACCAGTCATTGCGAACTCTTTGCCGATCGAGAGCAACTACCTGGGCCTGGGGAAAGCTGCGAAGAGAACAGCGAATGCCCCGATGGATATTACTGCTTTAATCGCTCGTCATGTCGGCGCCTTTGCGTCACCAATGACGATTGTGAAGAGGGTTGGACCTGCGATGTGCGTGATGGTTACGAATTTTCCGCCTGCGAAGCACCGGAGGAAGAAGAAGCCGAAGATGAAGGCTAAGGCGAAGGCTCCACGATCAACCAACCTCGCATGGTTTGGGAGTGACCTCTGACGGTACAGACGTATTCGTAGCGACCGGGGGGGGGAGTTTCAAACTCGATGGTCGTCTTCTGACCGGGACCGATGGTCTCGCTGTGGGCGATGATACTTTTCATGGCTTCTGCGTTGGGCTCCACCAAGCCCTCGGCACTGCATTGTTCTGCGACTGCTTGGCTGTTGCCCGCCTGCACGATGAAGATGTTATGATTCATGCTGGCGTTCTTTGGATTGCTGAAGGTCAGGCGAATTTTGCCCCCGGCTCGAGCCCGCAACTCGCCCTGATCAAAAGCCATGAGATTTCCCCGAGCTGCGATGGTGAGTTCCTGAATCTTTGGCTCCGCCTGGGTCACAGACACGGCAGGGGGAGCTGGGTCGGCAGGCGGAACAGAGCAACTCAGGCAACACAGAAGTGGGATCAATCGGTACATGGCGCCCTCTCAAGCTTTCCAGGCAGTTGATGTCAACGGTCATTCGTCGTTATGATGGCGGCTGGAGTGCTCAAACATGCGACGTCTTCTTGTGCTCGTTTTTTTATTTTTCAATGCTTGTGGCGAGGAGCAGTCGGGCGACCCTCCCTGTTCCGGCTCCGAATGTATCGAAGCTGATGCCGGCGTGTCGGCCGTTGATTCGGGATCGGTTCGAGGAGATGCGGGGCCTTCGTCCAATGACACAGGTTTTGAGGCCACTGATGCGGGTCAGCCCCCGGAGGATGCCGGTGGGACTCCGCCCAATGGAGCCGATATCTGTGCCATCCATGCGGCGGGTTATTTGAGTGGCTGCAGTAACGGCTATTGTCATGGCCGGCCGGCGGCGGCCAGTCCCAGCGGTGGGTTGCACCTTGATCATTCGTCGCCCCAAGCCTTGCGCGAGAGCCTTATCAACGGAGAGGGGAACTCGAGGCTCTTTACCGTGGTGCCGAATAATCCAGCCATGAGTTATCTTTTGAACAAGTTACGTGGCACTCAAGACCAGGTAGTCAACGGCGGTGGCGGTGATCAGATGCCACCGGGAGGTGGTTATCTCGAAGCGGTCCAGATCGATCAGATTGAAGCATGGATCGTTGCGGGGGCCACGGCGGATTGCCCGTAACGTGAGGTGAGATGTCTTTTGCCCTTGAGGGAATCCGAGTTCTCGAATTAGCGCCCTTGCTGCCTGGGCCTTTCTGCGGGCTGTGTTTGGTGGAACTGGGCGCAGAGGTCATCAAAGTCGAGCCGCCATATGGCGATGCGATGCGCTTTACCCCGCCGGCTCCCCAGGCTTTCGATGCGGTAAATCGAGGCAAGAGAAGCGTCTCTTTTGACTTGAAAAATGAGGAGGATAGGGCGCTATTTTTAAAGCTTTGCGCCACGTCTGATGTCATTTTGGAAGGCTGGCGACCCGGGGTGGCGAAACGACTGGGTGTTGATGCTGAGACCTTGAGGGCAGAGCATCCACAACTGATCTATTGCTCGATCACTGGCTACGGCCAAAGTGGGACCCGTCGGGATCACGCTGGACACGACTTAAATTACAATGCGGTCACCGGCATTTTAGGGGTCACAGGCAACCAGCGAAGCGGTCCGGTGGTGCCAGGGACTCCGATTGCCGACTTGGTCGGTGGGGGATTTCACGCGGTGACTGCAATTCTGGCGGCGCTCATTCAGCGCGGAAAGACCGGCGAAGGCTGTGTCTTGGATGTGGCCATGAGTGAGGGCGTACTGGCGATGCTGGTCTTGGCTCAGGCTCGAATGGCGGGGGGCGCCGGGGAGCCCGGGCTTGGGGATGATCTCCTCACGGGTCTCTTGCCCAATTACCGAATCTACGAAACCGCCGACGGTCACCTGGCTGTGGGCGCTTTAGAGCCGGTTTTCTGGCAGCGATTCTTGCGTGCTGTGGAGCTTGATCATTTGCAATCTGCAGCCATCATGGGTCCGGAAGCTGCTGCCACCGTGGACGCTGTCGCTGCCCATTTGAAGACACGGACCAATTCGGCGTGGATGGCGGTTCTAGAGCCTGTCGATTGTTGTGTTGAGCCGGTGCTCGGACTTGCTGAAGCGATGGCGAACCCAGACTTCCAGACCCGTGATCGTTGGGTGGATCGCCCTCAGGGGCACCAGACCTTACGGCTCTTGACGGGCTTACCGATGGCACCCCAAGCTGCCGGCGAATCGCCTGCGTTAAACGCAGATCGAGCAGCCATCGAGCGAGAGTTAAAATCGTGAATCGTCCTGAAGCGAAAATTCTGGTGGTGGGAGCGGGCGCGGTCGGTCAAGCCTTTGCCTATTGGCTCATCCGTGGGGGGGCGGAACTGACTTTTCTCGTGAAGCCAAAATACACGGAGTCGATGGGCGCAGGACAGCGGGTTTATCCTCTCAACCGGACTCGATGGAAGGGAGAGGACCTCGGCCGATACGACGTCATGGATGACCAGTCAGAGGTGGCGCAACAATCCTGGGATCAGGTCTGGCTTTGCGTGGCGTCGACGGCACTGACGGAGTCGTGGTTGGCGGAGCTTGCGGGTGCGATTGGTTCGGCAACTCTGGTGTCGTTGACCCCGGGGCTCGAGGACAAGGATCGGATCTGTCGTTTCGTCCCGGAGGAACAGGTGGTTCTGGGCATGATTCCTTTCATGAGTTTCCAGGCGCCGTTACCTGGGTCTACTCGGAACGTTGAACCGGGTGTTGCGTGGTACGTTCCTCCTTTTTCCCCCACACCCTTTTCCGGGCCGAGCGAGCGACGAGATTGGGTGATTTATGCTTTGGAGCAGGGCGGGGGACAGGCGGCGAGTCATGTGGATGTGGGTCGGTCGACGGCAGCGGTCGCTGCGGTTTTCCAGCCCTACCTGATCGCACTGGAACTGGCGGATTGGCGTTTCCGTACGGTGCGAAAGCACGTCGCTTTGAAGCTGGCTCAAAAGGCGGGAGAGGAAGCTCTCGAAGTGGTTCGTCGATTCCACGGCAGCGCGCCCCGTCTGCCCGGCTTGTTGAATCGGCCTTGGGTTTTAAAAGCCGTGACCTACGGCGGCCCCTGGCTCCCTCCCTACGACCTCGAGACTTTTTTGCGGGTCCACTTCAGTAAAGTGGGGAGTCAAACCATGGCGATGTTGGAGACGTGGTGCGAGCGCGCCGAAGCCGCCGACCTGCCCCATGATGCGTTAGACGCCTTGAGAGAATCCCTTAGGGAATGGCGCGCTCGGCCCGGCGCAGATACTTGACCCGATCGGCTTGACCTCGAAGGCCGCCGTTGATGCGACGCGTGATCTTCGTAAAGCGACCTTCATCCGCCAGTTCATTGAGTCCTCGCGACTGCCAAAACTGGGCGGCGCTGCGGGCGGCGTTTAGAGGCTGCTCGAGAAGTTCCGGATGGCGAAGTAAGTTCAGATCCAAGGCTTTACCCATGCGTGCATAGTTGGCTCGACCGGTGATTTGCAGCAGCCCACGCCCCCGAAAACGACGACCGTCCCCGGGCTGGGTGTTGCCGAGATCGCTGCGCCCTTCATAGGCTCGACCGCTGGCAAATTCTCGCGTTCGTTGTAGCCCCATAGACTCGTGACCGACCTGGGCGAGAAAGGCCCGTTGGCGAGCGGGGGTGTTGATTTCAAACTCATTCATGGCTCGGTTGATCGGACCCAACATGCTTTGGAGTTTGCTTCGAGAGGTGACTGGGAAAATGCTGCGAAGTTGTTCCAAGGTGACCGGCTGATAGCCATCATTTTGGGGGGCAGCCACGTGACCCACAAAAGCGTCACCGTGGACTTCGGCCCGAGCTTCCGCCGGGCTGAGCCAGACTTTATCACCCGGATGGATCCGAGCTGGGTCATGGATCTGTGGATTCATGTCCTCCAGCGCTTTTAAGCTGAGGTCATTCGCCCGGGCGATGCGTGCCAGCGTATCGCCGGGGACCACGGTATGAAAGGAGGCTTGCGGCATCGTCTCTATCCTCTACACCCGGTTTATCGTGCGCACGGGGCAAAGGTTGCGTCAATCGTTGCTGCCTTCCCAGCGTCGCTCGGCCATGCGAAAGCGATAAAGCTTCGTGTCTCGGGTAAAGAGCAGGAGATCCCGCCCGATGGCGGTCACGGCAGCCGCATCTCCATCTCGATCGATGTATCGACCCAAGTCACCGGAGTAGACCCGCCGAGCTTTATCCAAGCCGTACCAATGCCCACCGCTGGCAGCGAGATCCATGACGTTGTTGGCGATGGGGTTGCCGCCGTTTGCCCAGTTGCCACGGTCGAGGTGGAACAGGTCTTTGTCTTTGTCGAGTACGTACAAATGCCCTCGGGTGGCGAGCAACTCGGCGGCCACCGTGGATCGTCCCAGGCGACGCCACTTGCCTTGGCTGTAAATCTGGATGCGGCGATCCGAGCCCATGGCATACAACTGCCCTTCACTGGCTTGCACAGAGAGGACACCGCCCAGTCCCATCGCTTGGGTGATGGCGCCACTGGGGCGGAGTTGGTAGAGTTGCCCGTCTCCTTTGACGGCGTAGAGGTCGCCTTGTGTGTCATCGATGGTCCATGAGCGGACGGCGAGTGCTCGTTGGTAACGTCCTTTGGCTCGTTGCAAGAGCCAGAGATAGCCTTGGCTGTCCCGAAACCCTCGAGGCCAAGTCCGGTGCAGCAGTTGGGTTGCCTGTCCTTGCTGGGGCTCTGGGATCGCAGTCAAAGCCGCCGAGAGACCACTGTTGATCCAGTCGCCGTCGAAGGGGCGAGTGAAGCGGCTGCGTCCGCTGAGGTTGGTGGCTGCCATGATGTCTGCAGCAGCCTGCAGGCTGTGGGCTCGGGGGGCGTTGCCATCGAGCCAATGCTTCATGGCGCCGGTGAGCAGTGCCACTTGGACCCGGGTCGGCGTCCACTTTTTTCCGTCGGGAGGATCGTCGTCGTCAAGGTTGTCCTCTCTGTCGGCATAAATGGTGCCCCCTTTGATCAGGCTGGTGACTTCATCGGCGGGAAGGGCGAAGCCGAGTCCGTCGAAGGCCACGTGACGACCTCCTTGCCGTTCCACCGAGTTGCGGATGTAGGTGTTGATGCCCACCAGACGCCCTTGACGATCGAGGAGGGGGCCGCCGGAGTTGCCCGGATTGATGGGCGCCTGGTGTTGGATAGCGTCTTTCCGAATCTGGCTGACGTTGCCGGACGTGAGGGTCCAACTGAGGCCGTCGGGGTTGCCGATCGCAATGACTTCCTCACCCACCTCCAGAGCGCCCGCTGTGTGGGGCTCGATGTAGGGGTAGGGCGCTGCCGCTTTCGGTAAGCGCAGGAGGGCGAGATCCAAGCGAGGGTGTTCTCGTACCAGCGTCAGGATCTTCGCCTTCTCTTTATGCGCCCCGACGAATTCCCGCAGGCTCGTGCTGCTCGGACCCGCTTCGGGATCGTAAAGAAAGCCGATCACCTTCCGGGCATTTTTCACAACATGCTTGTTGGTCACCACCAAGCCATCAGGGCTGACGATGACTCCGGTTCCTACACCTGTACCTTGACGGTAGGCCAACAACATCAAGGTGGCGGGCGCCCCTTGCTTGAAGAGTTGCGGTTTACTGAGCGTATTCTCTTGGGATTCAGCAGCCGGCGGTTCCGGCTCCTCGACCGGCTCCGGCGCTTCCTCAGCCGTCCACGGAAGATCGGCGAAATCAAACCGTTCGACCGGTGCCTGTGCCACCAGTTTTTGTAGGTAGAACTGACCGGTTTGCGGATGTTCGCAGCGCAGTTGGAAGTTTCCGTAGGGGATCTGAGCTTCGCCCCGATGGACACCTCGTAAGGTCCCTTCCACGTAAACCTCTGCCTCCGGAGGACAGACCACTTGGACTCGGCTCAAGCTGGGGCCGTGGGCACAGGCGGTGAGGGTCAGGAGTGCGAGTAGGCACTGCTGGTATGATCATTGACCATCTCGACTCCTAACGAAAACGACCGGTGATGTAGTCTTCTGTCCGTTGGTCTGCAGGCTGCGTAAACAGCGTGTTTGTCTCACTCAACTCAACCAACTCACCCATTAAGAAGAAGGCGGTTCGGTCACTGACCCGTGCGGCTTGCTGCATGTTGTGGGTGACGATCACCACCGTGAGCCGTTCCCTCAACTGGGCGATCAACTCCTCGATGCGTGCTGTCGCAATGGGATCAAGGGCAGAACACGGCTCATCCATCAACAAGACATCCGGTTCAACAGCCAGACAACGGGCGATACAAAGCCGCTGTTGTTGTCCGCCCGACAAGCCTGCTCCTGGCGTATTTAAGCGATCCTTGACCTCGTCCCACAAGGCTGCATCGCCGAGCGCCTTTTCAACGATTTCATCGGCTTCACTTCGCTTGAGTCGCCCGGTCAACGTCAGACCACTTAGAACATTTTGTCGAATCGTCATGGTGGGAAAGGGATTCGGTCGCTGAAACACCATGCCGACGCGGCGACGTAATAAAACAGGGTCGACGGCAGGTGCCATGATGTCTTCACCGCCCAGTCGAATCTCCCCTTCCATGCGTGCGCCAATCACCAACTCATGCATCCGATTGAGGCAACGGATGAACGTGCTCTTACCGCAGCCTGACGGTCCGATAATCGCAGTCACACCCTGAGCGGGCAATGAAACAGACACATCCATGAGAACCTGTTTATCCCCGTACCAAGCTTTCAGATTTTCAACCTCAAACTGTGCCATTTTAACGGTCTTTCGAGAGCTTCGCGCGCAGGAGAACGGCGCCTAGGTTAAGAATCAACAAGAGCCCCAAAAGAATCACAATTCCTCCGGCGGCCGTGTTTTCAAAGCCTGCCTGCGGCCTCGAGACCCAGTTGTAGATCTGGATGGGTAAGGCTGTAAACGGTGCATCGATACCGTCGGGAAGAAAGGTCACAAACGTTAATGCGCCAACCACAATCAAGGGCGCCGTCTCGCCCACCGCACGGCTCATGCTTAAAATACAACCCGTGAGAATACTCGGCAGCGCGGCCGGAAGCACCACATGACGAATCACTTGCCAGCGGGTCGCCCCCAATCCCAAAGCCGCCTCTCTGAGTGTTCCCGGAACGGCTCGCAGTGCTTCAATACTTGCGATGACAACGATGGGCAGAACCAAGAGGGCTAATGTGGCAGCACCGGCAATCAAACTACGACCAAGACCAAAGGTGCGAACGAAGATCCCTAAACCCAAAAGCCCGTAAATCACAGAAGGTACGCCTGCTAGGCTACCAATGTTAATGGCGATAAATCGACTCAGGCGACTGTCCTGACCATACTCCTGCAAGTAGATCGCTGCGCCAACACCCAAGGGAATGCAGATCAATCCAGTGAGGAGTACGAGAAACAGGGAGCCCACCAAACCAGGTAAAAGCCCTGCTTTGTCCGCATGGCGGCTCGGATAACTGGTCAAGAAGGACCAGTCGATTCGGGCAACACCATCCCACATCACATCGCCCAACAAGGCCACAAGGCAAGCCAAGGGCAAAAAGAGCCCCACAAAGCAGACGACCACCAAGATTCGATCGGCGATGCGGTGGTTCATGATCGCTTCCCGCGAGCCAGCCGTTGACCGAAAATGTTCACGATAAAGGTCATGGCAAACAAGGTCAGTCCGACCGCAAAGATCGTTTGATACTCAAGGGTTCCCTGGGGTGTGTCGCCCATGGAAACCTGGACGATGTAGGCCGTCATGGTTTCCACCGGAACCTGAGGATCAAAGGTGAACCGCGGTTGCTGACCCGCTGCGATGGCGACGATCATCGTCTCTCCCACCGCCCGAGCCAAAGCCAACAAACTCGCCGCAGCGATTCCACTGCGCGCCGCAGGCAAGATGACTCGGAAGATCGTCGAGGCTCGCCCTGCCCCCAAAGCGTATGCTCCTTCTCGCAAGTCATTGGAGACAGCACTGAGTGCGTCCTCAGACAAAGAAGCGATCATCGGTGTGATCATAAAGCCCATGACGATGCCAGGACTCAGGGCATTGAAGCCCGACAAGTTGGGTAAGAATTCTTGCAGCAGTGGCGTGACGAAAAGCAGGGCAAAGTAACCGTAAACAATGGTCGGAATGCCAGCCAGCATCTCCAGGCTCGGTTTCAGCCACTGCCTCAACGTAGGCGATGCTAACTCTCGTAAGTAGATCGCCGCTGCCAAGCCACAAGGCAATGCAACAGCCATCGCAACCCCTGACGTCAGCAGGGTTCCCATCACCAAGGGCCAAATGCCAAAGTGCTTGTCGGCAAAAAGCGGTGTCCACTGGGTGTCGCCAAAGAACTGCATCAGCGAGACATCTTTGAAGAACACCAAGGATTCGCTCAACAAAATGTAGCCGATCCCGATGGTGGTGAGCACCGTGACCAGGCCGCAAGACAGGAGGAGCATCTCGATCAGACGCTCTCCCCATCCTGAAGCCCGAGTCACGTTCTTCATCGGATCTACTTTCCGAGCACGTCTTCGACACTGGCGCCGACTTTGGAGCCCGAGCCACCAAACAGGCTGCCGGTCGTCCCGGCACCGAAACGGTCAATTACCTTGGCAGTGACCGCCTCTGGCATGGCGATGTAACCCACCTCTTGGACCAGGGCACGCCCCTCTTTAAGGTAATAGTTCACAAACTCAGTCACCTCGGGGCGTTTGGCACTCTTGCTTGCGACATAGATAAAGATAGGCCGGCTTAAAGGCTTGTAACTCCCATCGGCGACCGTCTTAAGTGACGGCTTCACGATGGCTCCATCGCCCGAATCGATACCGAGCAGCTTTAGCTTGGCTGCGTTCTCGCTGTAATAAGCGAAGCCAAAGAAGCCCAATGCGTAGCGGTCCATGGTGACCCCTTTGACCAAAACATTGTCGTCTTCTGAGGACGTGAAATCACCTCGAGAGCTGTGCTCTTTGCCGACGATGGCTTTGGTGAAGTAATCGTAAGTGCCTGAATCGATACCAGCACCAAAGAGATGGATCTCCTTGTCGGGCCATCCCGCACGCACATCAGACCACTTCATGATCTTGCCCTGAGCCTCGGGAGACCAAAGCTTCTTCAACTCGGCAACAGTCATGGACTCCACCCAGTCATTCTTGGGATTCACCACCACCGCGATACCATCGTAAGCCACGGGCAGTTCAATAAAGTCGATCCCTGAGGATTTGCACTTGTCGATTTCTTTACCTTTGATCGGACGAGAGGCGCCGGAGATATCGATCTCACCGGTGCAGAACTTTTTCATCCCGCCACCGGTCCCAGAGACACCGATGGTCACTCGGGCATCCCGACCCTTTTGGAACTCTTCACCCACCGCTTCACTGATCGGAAAGACCGTGGAAGACCCGTCGATACGAATCGTGGCAGCAACCGCGGACTTACCCCCTTCGGTGGCTGTGGAATTTTGCCCCTCCTGGGATGCCCGTTGCTGTGAACAAGCAGCGAGGAAAACGAGACTAGAAACTGTGATTACATTCTTCATTTTTTTACATGCTCCAGGGCGACGGCTGTGCCTTTACGCCCCTATTGTGACAGTTGTGTGACGGCCAGATCTTTAGACCTAGAACGCCAGTTGGAGTTGACCAAGGACTTGTTGCTCCTCGCCGTCGATGAGGCCGTAGGACGCTTGGTATTTGTACTTGTGGGCTTTCATTAGCCGGGTCAGCCCCACACGAAACTCGGACTTCTCGGTGCCCGAGATTCCATCGGCGTAGCGCAGCGCAGGCAGCCAGTGACCGAAGACCTTGGAGACCTCCATGTGATAGCTTTGCGTGTTCTCGTTGTCGCCATCATCAAAGAAGAAACCGCCCGTGGCAGCAAAACCATGAGCCTTGGCCACGAAATCCACTTCGGCCTTCAGGTCGCTTTCTGACCCAGGAATATGCATCACGCTGGCACCGAGACCGAAACGCAACGCCCCGCCCTTGAGATCACCTTCCGAATAGCCTTTGATCTTCCCGTGGTTGTAACCGACTCGGGCAACCAACTGGGGTTCCGCATGGTCAGGCACCGTATTGGCTCCGGTCCCATTAAAGAGTCCGAAGGCCCATTCGAACCGTGGACTCTTGGAGAAGCGATTGTGCAGATACAAGCCCACATCACGGCCAGCACCACTCAACTTGTCCGTGAAGGCTCGATCCACCAAAGCGAGTCGCCCCGATGAGGTCAACTGTTGCCGGCCAAAGGGCTTTTTACCTTGGCCGAGCCAGAGCCTTACACCCTTGCGATCAAAGAGAGGTACATCGACGTAAAAGTCTTTGAGGCCCGCCTTCCCCTTACCGAAATCAATCTGAAACTTGTAACCGACACCGCGCCCGAAAGCATCTTTGGCGCTGGCAGCAAACCGAGCCCGCGGCACCAGAAGGTGGCCATGAGTCTCGTCGTCATGTTGATCGACAACCGACCGAACTTGGACTCT
>NZRT01000045.1 GCA_002696345.1 Myxococcales bacterium | reverse complement strand
TTGTTGACTTTGAAAAAGCAATAGACGGTCAGATACACGTATTGGTTGGAGAGCAATATGCGCTTTATCTGGGTGGAGACTTGATTGGTGAGGCTGAGAATGGAGCGGGATTAGTCACCTACGATGTGTCCTTTAAGCGCAAAACCAACAACATCGCTTTGGTTGTGAATGATGAAGGAACGCCAGATACGTACGGATTTTTAATGGCGCTTGAGACCGAAGAAGGTCTGATTGTTGCGTCTTCTAGTGATCGCACCTCCTCTTGGTTTTGGTCGGATTATCCTCTGGAAAACGAAGCGGATGCCAAATGGATGAAGTTGAAGTCCAACAAGTTAGACAGACATACCGAAAACGGGGAAACGGTGTCTTGGAACTCTGTCCAAGAGGGATCCTTACCGTTGGGCTCATTCGCAGAGATTTCCGGCTTGCAAGTAGACAGTGTTAAGAGCATTGCTGGCTATCCAGGAGGTTGCGACGGGGGTGGAAATGGTCTCCAACTGCGCTCCTTTAAAGGCTTGAACTTGGCCTTGGGTTCTTACTCAGGAGACCCCAATCTTGTGGATGGCGATATAAATACCTCTCTCAATTTTAGGCGAGGAGCATCAGCGCTACTGCAAAGTACAGAAACAGATTTGGGTAGATTAGTGCCGATAAACAGTGTGCGTGTGTTAACCGAACCGCCATCTCGTGGCTCCTTTGAAGATGTTTCGCTCAAGGGTTACAGCATTTTCCTCAGTAAGGATGGTGTTGATTTTACCGAAGTTGGGTCGGCTAACAACATAGTGAACTTCCAGGAAACAACAGTAGAGTTTGAAACAATTTTTGCTCGCTACGTTCGATTGGTTGTGACGGATTTTTCAACTCGGGAATCGAAACCAAGTGTCGGTGAGATGGAAGTATATGGCGATGGTGTAGATGGTAGTGGCCAATACACATCTTTACCCATTGCACTGGCAAGCGGCGCGCCAGTGAACTTTAGCTCGGTTCATGCATACGGTGAGATTCCAGATCAAACCGATATGGAATTACGCTTTCGGACCGGTAATGATGGAGTGAATTGGGAAGAATGGTCAGCATGGCAACCTGCAAGCGAATCGGGTTTGAACGTTGCTGAACCACGTGGTTACATTCAGTTTCAGGTCTCAATGGATTCACGCAATGTCTTGGTTTCTCCGAGACTAGACAGCCTGTTGATTGAGTACGATTCCAATATAATACCTGCCAGCAGTGCGCAGTCATGGATAGTCCCTTCACAGGTTCCGATAGGTCAGGATGTCGATTTCACATATAACTTGCAGATTGGGATGGACGGTGTAGAAGGTGAGGGTGTAAGTCATGTGGCCATACTGACTCAATGGCCTGCCGTGGTGGATTTCGATGCTATTTCTTTGACTGGACAAGCGCGTGTGGATTCGGACAGATCTTACGTTACAGATGATTCCCTAGTCATACACTTTTCGCCATTTATAGATCAAAGCGTCGAGCTCACAATACCTTTTTCCACCCGTTTACTCTCCGCTAAACACGATTTTTCTTCGTTTCTTTTCTCGCCTCAGTCTCAGAATCCACTTAAGACAGATGAGCGCATCGGAGTGAACGAGTTGAGTGGTGAACCGTTTGCATTGACTGTAACAACGGACGACTTCGAGATACCAATTCTTCAGGATGTTGAATCTACGTCTTCGGTTTTTACACCGAACGGAGATAATGTAAACGACGAAATGGCGTTGCGTTTCACTTTGGGCCGCGTTGAGGGCGTTACCCTCAGATTGGAAATATACACTCTGTCGGGTCGTCGTGTGCGTACGGAATCATATGAAAGAGTGGCTTCAGGTCGTCTGTCTTCTCTAGTGCGTTGGGATGGGCGTGACGATGCGGGTTATCTGGTAGCTCCTGGCATGTATTTATATAAACTGGTTGTCGATTTAAATCCGACTGAAAGTGTTTCGGTCGGATCGATTGGCGTAGCGTGGTGAGAGAAATTGCTTAACTGTTACAAGTCAATGACTCAACTACTTGCTCTATGCGTTTCGGCGTTATTTATCACTGTATCGCCTGCTGATGCTCAGTTTCTTTCGCGTGATTTTCGCGACCTTTGGTCCAACGAAGTCTTTGAGAATTACGGGACGGCCGGGTATCGAGATTACGATTTTAACGAAGAAAATAGAAGATTTGATTACTTTGGTGACCTGCTAATTGATGGCGTGGATATCGTCCGTTACAGTGAGATACGACGTGACTTGCCTGGCATACCAGGAAGTTATGAATCACGCAATGCACGATATGACCGCTTTTTTGATAAATTAGTCATTTCAAATGAAGGTTTTGGACCTTGGTCTACAAGGCTAATAATAGGTGATCATCTCCGTTCCTTCTTCACGCCAATGACACTCAATCTGCCTAAATTTAACGGCATTCGGTGGGACGGAGCTTCAAAAAAGAACCGCTTTAGTTTACTTTCCTCGCAGTTAACAGACCGTATTTTTGTGCCTTCTAACACTGACATAGACCAGAACTTTCGAGAACGGCGCATATTTGGGACGTCTATTTTTGCCGGGCATTGGGAGAGCCAAATAGGTAGCATACTCAAAATAGGTAGCACGTACGTTAACACACACAGATATGACGCGGAGGCAAGTGGTAAAGTAAACAATTTGAGAGGTGTGATTCCGCGAGTTATGGAAAACGGGTTGCGTAAAGTCTACGTGTTCGTATCCGACGACTCGCCTGAGGAAGATTTAAACGGAGCGTCAATCCATGAATTGACGCTCCGAATCGCAGACCGAGAAGTCCTTCCTGTTCGCGTTAGCCGCATAAACAATTTGTTGCAGCAGCTGCCTGTTACGAAAGACGTTTCTAGTACGGTCCTTTTGAGTCCCAATGAGATAAATTATTTGAGGAAGAACAGATCGTGGATACGCAGCGTCATTGAGGCCAGTAATCAGCCTTTCTTTACTGCTTTGATCTCAGATCTCGTTGTGCCGCTACCTCAGGTGCCCACAGTTTCAAGCCCTGAAGAAGTTCGCGGAACGGACCTAATAGTCTACGAGTACGATTTACCTGACACCACTTCAAATCTTCTGTTTGAAGCTGTCGTCTCCAACGACTACAGCATAGATGTAGTCGGCGCAATGCGCGTTCCAACGCTAGCTTCGGGTGAAGGTGATTTCTACTATGATTGGTATAATGCCACTCGAGCAATAGGCGATCCAAATTTTTCTAGTAACACGCGTCGCATACGATTTAGTTATGATTTTCCAACTGGCACCTCTGTTATAGGCGTAAATTTCGAATCCAACATTGGCGGCTTTTCTGCTAGCGGAGAATACGCACGTAGTACGCGCTTTTTTCAGGCCCCTGCCTCAGACGGCGAACGCCATAAGAGACAAGAATCGGCGCTGTACTTCAACATATCGCGCGAGATAGGGGATCAAGTTTTTTTAGGTTTTGAATACTTTGACGTGCCTCATGATTACCACACAGATTTCTCTATTTTCGAGAGGTCTAGTCGTGGTCCTACGGTTAACGGCCGACTTTACACACCGTTTAACACCGTGGAAGATAATGACGACTTGGACCAGTGGCCAGATAGGGTTGAACACGAAGATCCTCTCATGCCGTACCAACGTTCGTTGGGACAAGGTAATGGAGTGTACCCGGGTCTTGATCCGGATGGAGACGGCGTACTTGATTTCGACGTTGATCGGTCGGGCGGTACGGATGCATACCAACCATTCATCTCTTACTACGCTGAACCACCAGAGCTTGTTTATGGAGATGACTTTAATAACAACGGCATTGCTGACTTTCGAGAGAACGACAATCTGCCAGATTATGCTTATCCGATAGACCACAAGGGAATCCACGCTTTTGCGCGCAAAATGTGGTCAACAGGCGTCAAACTGCGTGTTGGTACATATCGGGTGCGCCGTCAGGCCTTGGGTGACAAGAATGAGACTACGTATGCGGAAGTCGGTCACACATTTGGGGTAGGTCGACTCGGCTCGATTCAAATGAATCACCGAGTCCGCTGGGTCGAAGATGGAATAGGCAACACAATTTACAATACCAATCCATCATCGTTACGTTCCGACAGGTTATTGAACAGAAACAGTTTGAATAACGTGACGTATGTAGAAGCTAATCTCCGGCCGACCCAGCAAATAGTCACTCGACACATTGCTTTGCTAAATCATGTTCACTTAAACGGTGATGTGTTGGCAGATCCGCTAATGGCCAAGCCGGGATCGACTGTGCAAGCTACTCTTGTGAACAAGATTGGCTGGACACATGACCGAGGTCGTCTGAGCATATTTCCGCAGTTCAAGCACATATTCCAGTATATAAAGTATCCGGATAGGTCTAAGCCTTACCGTCAACGCCATTTGCTCATGCCCGTTCTCCGTGCAGATTGGCAAATTGGTCCGAAGACAAAAATACGTACTGGATTGCAGGGGCTTCCTTTTTTTTCAGAAATGTCGCGGGATTTAGCGTCGTCTGACCAAGATTTTAACCGGATGACATACACTATATTCGCCCAGAACAACAGTAATTACTTAGGGTACGATTTGTCTATACTGATGGGTCTGTACCGAACAAAGCAGACATATACTAATACAGCTCGTCCAGCTATCGGGTTCATAGAATATTTTTTCCGCGTGCTAATAGGTTAAAGAGATGAAAGATCGCTTCGTCAGCCTAACAGTAACAGGTTTCCTGATAGCCGTTTTGTCAGGTCAGGCTGATGCACAATTGTTGTTTAAGCATGGAGAAACTTACACGAATTATGCTTTCGAAGGGTACCGTGCGTATGAATCTTTAATTTTTGGTCGTACGCGCACGCCCCAATTCGACAACCTAGGGCAGTTTGTCATGAACGGTGTTAGTGTGTACGAGCTGAATGAGTACCGCACGATTGACCCTGTTTCCGGCAGCATTATAACCAAGCCAAGCCTTTATGATAGCTATTTGAATCGGCTGGTGATATCAGGTGACAATTACTCTGGGATAAACACGAAGCTTATTATCGGCGATCGAGTACGCGCTAAGTTTACGCCTCTTACACTTGACCTTGCCGCCATGAATGGTCTTAGACTAGACTCAAGTTTTAAGAATGGTTCAGTCGTTTTACTTGCGTCAAGAGTCGATAAGCCAGTGTTCGAAGCAGCAAGGAATGCAGACAATAGCATACATGGAGATGAGAAATCCGAGTTTCGTCCTCGGTGGAGCACATACTTGCTTGGAGGTGATGTTAGGACACAGCGTGGCGGCCTAGATGCTGGTGTAACATGGGTCAACCAATATAGGACTGATAGCTTTAAGTCACTCGACGAATCCACTTACAAGGGTACTTTGCCTACTACGGGCAATGCTCCAAAGTGGATTGTGGCACGTGTATCTGATCAAACGCCGGATGATTTAAGCGGCGTGCATGTTAGGCGCGCAAAAATGCGTATAAACGGTGTTCCGGTTGATCATACCTTGGCCGAATACGACAAGCTCAATCCTGAGCAATATACACTTACAGTGACAGAGCATGTTGGCCATTTGCTCATACCGCCTATACGTCGAGACAATAGCAATAATTTGGTTATTGAATTTGCGCACGCGGAGCCGTCGCCGGATGGTCGGTATTCCGTTCAAGGAGATCAAAGCACGCTCTTTTGGTTTCGCGTACCGGGATACGTGAATACGATGGGTGACGCGATAGAAGATACAGTGATTGTAGATAAGGTATCTGTTGATTTCGACGTGTCTGGAGATTACAAGATAGAGTTAGCCGAAGTGTTTAACGGTGCTTCGGCGAATCCGGCTACATACTTTTATCGCGCAGCTTATGCAGACGGTAATCCCAATGATGAGTACTTTCAGCGCGTGCGTGTGCGATATGGAAGGCAAACAGGACGTACGCTGCTAGGAGCTCACTTCAATTTGGATTTGAAGGGGTTCATGTTTCGGTCAGAGTATGTGCACAATTTATCTTTCAGAGCATACCCTTCTCTTGTCACTACCAAACTGAAACATAAGACGCTTCATAGTAACGCTTTATTTGCAGCAATAAAACGAGATTGGCGGAGGGTCACTCTTGGTGTTGAATTATTTTCTATTGACGATGATTATTCCACAGGACTCAGTGTACAAGACGATGATTTTCGGAGTTACTTTCAATTTTTGACAAGTCCGTTCATATATCCGACAAACTTTAATGAGCCACGTTTGCCCGACTCAATTGAAGGCGAGCGTCCTGCACCAACAAACACGATCGAATTTAATTCTGTTGACGACAATGACGACAAAGATCCATTCCCCGATAGTTATTTCTTGCGTAAGACGACGAGCTTAGAAACAGGAGGTCGGTTTATAGAGGATCCGGATGGGATATTTCCCGGTTTGGACTTGGACTTGAATGGCCGACCCGATATAAACGAGAATAACAACAGGATACCTGATTACTTCGAGCCGTTCTTGCTCTACCGGGTTAACCCGGATGCGTATGATTTCGGTGAGGATATGAATAATAATGGAGTTATTGACGAGAGAGAAGATGACGACGAGCCTGACTACCCATACGAGGTTGGGCAACGTGGGTGGAATGCCTTTATGCAATATCGACTCACTCCATACAATCTGTTTACGGCGGGCTACCATCGGACCCAGGCACGTTCGCTGGGAGATGAGGCACAAACGGCATACGTACGCCTCGAGTATGATCGCGAAATACCTTTTTGGGCGAAGATAAAAGCTGTAGGACGCACGAAGCGTGTGCGCGACGATATCGCCGACAGAGTGTTTGGTCTGGGCAGGAGTGCCATATACCTAGAGCCAGAGCCAATACCTCTTTTCTCGCTTACTAACGAGGAATTACGAAATCCACTCGGGATTGCGGTCTTACAAGATGATCCTATGCTGTTGCGCAATAGTTGGTTCCATACCGTTTACGTAAAAGCAACCTTAAAAAGATTCGAAAGCTTCACAGCGGAACTCAGTGTCAAAAGAGAGATGAATCGTCAACAAGCGACCTCTTTTCAGAATAAAAATGTGGTTTCAGATTTGGCGATTGTATACAAATCTCAATATCTGTGGAATCCTTGGAAAGAACTTCTCATCCGATCACAAATAAAGTGGCTTCATCGACGTTTCTCGGATGATTTAGATCAAATAGTGTCAGTTAACGAACACTACATTTTTCCAATACTGCGGCTAGAATATCCAATATCTGACCGTACGTCTGTAAAGATTGGAGCACAAGGGATGCCTTTTCTGCCAAGTCGTTACAGGAACAGGGTAAGTGAAGGGGTTGATTTTGACAGCCGTGTCTATTTGGCTCAGGTGAACAACACATCTATGTACTTGGGATATCAGGTAAACGTAAATTTGGGATATGAACGTCGGTTCAGAGAGTTTCTGTCCGATGATCGCCAACAGCAGAATAAAGATTATTCACAAGTTTTTCTTAGAGTAATAGCGGGTCTGAGACCACTATTTTAATGGCTTTAAGTATGATAGAAAATCTTTCAAATAATATGAAGGTGAGAGTCTGCACTCGTTGGTATCTACATTTTTTGTGCTTGATGTGCTTACTGTGTGGTGAGAGTATAGCTCAGAATTCTGATAGTGAAAGCGCGGAGCAAGCGAACGAGATTGGGGCGCAAAGAGTACTAGAAAGTAGCACTTTTTTGGGTCGTTTTTCAGACACTTACTCTAATTGGGGTGATACAGACTACCCTCGTCAGATCGGCATCACTAGTAATCTGAGAAACTACTATGATTTGATGGGAGATCCTCTTGTGTACGGATCAGAGTCCATCAGATGGGTAGAGCGACGTGGGTTAGGTGTACGACGATATTCAGGCTCATCGGGGTCGCAGTTAAGCGAGCGTTTGGCCCATGGCCAGAGCGGACCAAGCTTCGCGCGTCTGTTCAACTACGTCGTGGTTGGATCAGACGGAACGGACGATTGGCAATCACGCTTCATATACGCTAACGAAATACGTACTCGTATAACTCCGCTCACGTTGAAAATGTCTAACCTGAACGGGTTACGAGTTGACGTAGGATCGAAGAATAACAGTTTCTCTGCGATGCTTTCTCGTTTGCATGCACCTATCTATTCTTCTGGTTATGAGGGCGACCGAAGTACGAAAGTGAAAACTTTGCTGATGGGCGCTCATTATGAGAGGCATGTAGGGTTCATGAATTTTGGCGCCACGTTTGTTAATGCGCACCAGTATGAACCTATGATGGAGCAAAAAGCGCTTTCGACGAAGGGCGTTCCAGGTGCCATTCAGAATGCGCCAGCATTGCTTGCTCTGCGGATTTCGGATGATTCTCCTACGGACGGTCAGGGAGGAGTGGTCATTCATTCGGTTAGCGTTAGAGTCAATGGCATTGTAAGGCCAGAGGTGGAACCGTTTATTGTTCGACTTAGTGAGCGCGGAGATGATAGGCAGAGTTATATCTCGGGTCGGTTGCGCAACGGAGATCGAAAACCATTGCCGCCACTGGCCAACGACTATCAATCAATTAACCGAGGCTCTTCATACAACACATACGATCCATACATCAACTACGCGGCATTTGATGTGGATGTTTACTATCGAGGATATGAGTTTCCATTCTGGATAGATCATTTATTCTACCGCGACTTTAAGTTGCACGGTCCTGAACATGTCATCAACCAAGTTCGGGTGGATAATGAGGGGGAGAAGCCAATTGTAGTTGACGCGGAATTCGCCCACGAGCTAGCAGAGGAATCAGGCACGTATGGTTTCGCCACATTAGATGATCTGCCTCAGGCTTTTGACGGAGAAGAGTATGCAATGCTCTACGTTGACTTGGAGCCATTGGGTGAATTTATCGAGTCCGTTGAAGTTGATTTGTCTTTGGCTAATGATTATCACGTTGAGTTATCGGAGTTAGATATAGCAGGAACCACGCCCAATCCCTCACGATCAAACTATCGTGATCGTTATCGATATGCGTCTTATTTTCGTACCGTTGCAAGAGCAAAGGGGAACCCTCAGGATGGTGTGCCAAGGCTTGTTCGAGTCAAAAGCGGGGTTCCTACAGGGCTTAGCCTGTATAGTGTAAACGCTCACGGTGTTTTACGTGGCTTTGAGATAAACGCGGAGTTCAGCAGGAGCAGAAGCTTCTATCAATACGCTAGTGGGACGCCACAGCCTCGTGTAGCATTGGAAGACGTGAGCACCAATGCCTTACAAAGAGAAGCAATGCCAGGCGGTCGTTCATCTGTAAATGACAATGCTTTCTACGTGACCGTTAAAAAAGATGCTGAAAGGTGGGGTTTTGGGGCTGAGGTATTTTCTATTGGCCCTTTATACACAACGGAATTTCGCAGTTATATCGGGCGAGATGAGAGAGATACGTCTGGAAATCCAATTGCGTACAACAATACGATGATACATCGATTGGTAGAAGACAACGATGACAACGACCGGTACCCAGATAGCTGGTACAATAATGCGCCCAGTGGACTTCAGGGGCAGTCAGATGTCGACGGTATATTTCCTGGTTTGGATGAAGACAAAGACGGTATACCGGACACAAATAGAAATTTCAATGCTATACCAGATTATCAAGAGCCGTTTCTTATGTATACAGCAGATCCGCCAATATATGATTTTGGTGAGGATGCTAACCACAACGACGTGATTGACGTACGTGAGAACGATATTGATGCAGACCTGCCATACGATCAGGACATAAAAGGATTTCACACCTATCTGAGTGTAGCGCCGTTGCGTGGTGTAAATCTGACCCTTGGTGTGAAAGATACCCGTCAAATCGCAGGTCCGGCTCCTGACCGCTCATTTTACTCGCGTATTGGATATGCGCGGCGAATACCGTCTCTTGGTAATTTTATGGCAAGTGCCTCAATAGAACGGATCAAAGACGGGATTGAAGATGAGTTAAGTGTGTACAGCGATCGAGTGCTAACCGTCGCCGAACAGTTTGAGCTTGACTTCGCTGGTCTGCAAAGAAATATCAAGGTGGCGCCCTTTCTAGAAGGACCGCGAGAAGACCCACTACTTTTCCTAAATAGTACGCGGAGTCGCATCTACGTAGACACGAAGTGGGGAAGTGTGAATTCCGCGTGGAAAATTCGTAACAAAATTAAATTCGAAACAAATAATCAACATGCAGGTGAGGTTTTTGATGGCACAATACAAGAGGGTCGTCGACTGAACCGCTGGACCATGGTCAACACCTTTGATTACAAATGGCAATTTGGCTCACGTATTGGTTTGTTTTCGGGTATTAAAATGCGCTACCTGCGTGAGTGGGATAGTGATGAAGAGAACGATACAACTCGAGAAACGCACATGATACCTATAGCCAAACTTCAATATTGGCTTACTGAGCGAACAAGGTTACAGTTTGGTATGCAGGGTCTAGGGTTTTTTCTTCCCTATCGCGTCGAGGATTCTGTAGGATTGGATAACACATTTGAACAATATGACGCGGTTTTGATGATTTCGAATAGTTCGAAGTATTTTGGTTACTTGATTTCCACCAATGCTGGCATTAATCGTAGAAATAAAGAGTATGAAAGCGATGATATAGGGACAATTCGTAATGAAGATTTTGTCGCTGCATTTGTTAATGTTATAGTCGGATTTGAGGCAGAATAGGTTATGAGTTTAGCACTCATTATTGGTATAGTCACAGCTGTTGGTGCGATGTTTTCGTTTCGCGCTCCTACAGAGAGAGAGCTTATTGCTTCCTTCGCTGAGGCGCAGCGTTTTTACGCTGAAGGTGCTTACGATCAAGCTATAGGTCAGTATCATAATGTTTCGGCCGTGCGCAGTCGCGTGTTAGATGCAAAGATGATACAGGTTTTGGTCGGTGAAGAGAGTTATCCTGTTCAAGAAGCGGCTCTTTATCAGATGGGAAATGCTTTTAACAAGCGTTTCACTGACTACAAAAATTTTTCACAGAATGATCAGGACCGAAGTAGCGAGTATTTGGCGCTTGCGGATAGCTCGTACCGACAGTCGGTTAATTCTTTTGAGAAAGTAATCCTACTGGCTACTAGTGAAGAGCTGAGAGGGTTGGCACATGGGCGACTTATAGAGACGCATTTCGCAGCGAAGAGGTATGAGAGCGTAATTGAGGCGTCACAGCGTTTGATAGATGAGTATGGATCAAACGATTATGCTTTACCGGGCTTTTACAATCTGGGCTGGGCGCATTATGAAATGGGGGATTATCAAGCTTCAATAAACGCCTTCATCGATCTTGTCGAAAATTACCCGGACGGTTATCGAACCGATCGTAGTCTATTCCAGATTGGCGAATCTTATTTAGCCATGAATGACTGCAAATCGGCAATAGATTACTATCAACAGTTAGTTAAGCGTCAGCGTATAGACGAGTTGTCAGAAGAGCAGTTAGCGTCAATGCAACGTGAAAAGCTAGCAGGTTTGGTAGACGAGACCGCACTGGAGTTGGCAGCAAAAGCTGAAATTCGTACGGCCACATGCTATGGAAAGATAGGTGAGTTCCAAGCGGGAGTTGCTTCGTTTCGTAGAGTGATTGAGCTTTTTTCAAGTGAGAGAAAGCTCGTTGAAGAATCCTATTTGAGGCTTGCTGACATGTATGAGCAGCGCGGAGATTTAAATGGTTCAATTCGCACCTACCGCGAGGCGATTGACATTTCTTCAGATCGTTCGCTGCGTGCACGTATTCAATTTGCATTAGCAGAAAAATTATTTTCACAACAGCAATACGCGGCAGCACTTTCTGAGTTTCGGGTCTATTTACAAGCGTATGACGATATAGCTTACAATGTGGGTATTTCCCTTGACCGGGTTCATTACAGAATGGGAAATAGTTATCAGCAATTGGCTCAATCACATTTGGAACAAGGTGACAAGGCCTCTGCAGCACCAGATTTAGAGAGCGCCGTTGCTTACTATGACACCATTCTTCAGAAGCCAAACACGCCCTATAAATGGGAATCTCTGTTCAATAAGGCCTATGCTCTGCAAAGCATAGGTGGAACAGATAATGACGATGCAGCAGAAAGTGCCTACTGGACCTTAATAAATCAAGCAGGGGGATCTTATACACAGAGATCGCTCTTGCAGTTGTCCGAGCTGAGCTTCAATCGTAACGACTATAGCCTGTCTGATTCTTTGGCAAATCAGGTGATAATTTTGTTTCCTGACGCAGAAGGGTTAGACAACGCATACATGCGTCGTGCTCTCGCACTGCAAAGCATAGGGCGCAACAGAGAGTCCATAGAGCAATTTTTGCGTGTAGATACCAACTCGCAGCACTATTCAAGCTCTCGACTGGGAGCAGGCCACCAGTTATTAGAACAGGCGCAGTACGAAAAGGCGTCTGAAGTTTTGAATGAGGGATTGCGAGGTGCCGACATTGGTCAGCGTCGCAGCTTGCTTTACTTGGTTGGTCAGGCTCAAACAGGGTTAGCTAATTGGCTTGACGCAGTAAAGGCCTACAGCGAATTAATTGAGACAGGTCCGGACGAAGATTTGTTGGTTGCGTCTCGTTTGGCTAGAGGTAATGCAGCACTGTCGAGTGATAATCTGCTGCTAGCCGAAACGGATCTTAGTTGGGTTATACAAAACGTGACCAATGCGGAAAGAGCTCGGTATGCGCGAGAAACGTTGACCCTGCTTCTATTGAAGCAAAACCGCTCGACTGATGCCTTGCGACTGCTAGATAGCATGTCCCAAGGAGAAAGCGGACCGGATGAAAAAGCCGAGTTGCTGAGTCGGATTATGGATTCGTATTACTCGGAAGGATTGCTTGACCAGGCTGCAGCAACAGCTAGGCAAATTATTGATATTGACTTTGATGACCGAGCAACACCAGAAAGGCCGTATGCGTTAAGAGAGAAAGCGCTGTTCATACTGGGAGAAATATTAGTTCGCTCTGCAGATAGCGTAGAGGGAGTAGCCTTGCTTAAAGAGTATGTGCAACGTTTTCCCCAAGGTCGCTTTGTGGTTAATGCGAAATTGAGCTTGGCTACAATCGCATTTTCGGACGGCGATTTAGAACTCGCTAAGCAACAGTTGATCGAAGTCAACGAAGAAGAGTTAACAGCAGAGCAGAGATTTTTAACAACGTACTACCTTGCTAATACACATTACAGTTTACGTGAGTTTTCTGACTCGCATACGCTTTTTAGCCAAATGATAGCCGAATACCCTGAAAGTGAATCTGCTGATGCACTGTACTTCGGGCTGGGTGAATCAAACTACCAATTGGGTCGCTTTCAAGAAGCTATTGAAGCGTATGGCGTGCTATTATCTGAGTCCCGCAACAGTGAAAACGCGGACGATGCGCTCTACAATATGGCATGGTGCTTAATTGAGCTGGGCCAGCAAGAAGAGGCTATGAAGCAATTTAGTCTTTTGATAAAGGATTACCCAGATAGTGAGTTTGCTCCGTCCGCTCAATTCACATTCGGCGACTATGCGTACAATGCGGGCCAATATGAACAAGCGCTTCAAGCATACTCAATTGTGGAAGAGCGGTACAAAACATCTACTGTTGCACAACAGGTTCCCAAGTTAAAAAAAGAGCTTGTAGAAGCTATTGCATACGAAGCGTACGAAAAAGGGCTCGCTCTAATGGATTCTGCTGAGGTCGATAGTCGACTAGAGTTTTATGAAGAAGCTATTGTTGTTTTTGAAGAGATTGCAGACAAATACGAGGGAACAGAAAGCGCTCTGGGCGCACTGAGTAACATGGGTGTGTGCTTAGAGGGTGTGGGAAAATGGAATGAGGCAATTCGCGTCTATGATCAAGTGATTGAAATGTATGAAGAAAAGAAGGCGACTCGAGATGCCTATCAGTTTGCTAAGTCACATCGCGATTGGATCGTCGCTTCAAGATTATGACAGAAAAGTGTGCAGATGAACACGCGTTTTAGTTCGCCCAGCGATTCAATAAATTTAGGACACCTAATACGAGATACTTCTCGTTACACCGTTTTTGGGTTGCTTTTTGCGCTCATACTCGGTGGAGGACTAACGCTGTACATGGTTCTTTCTCAAGACAAGAAAGAAGCACCACCGCCAGCAATTACTAGGCTTATCATTAGGAAGCCGCGTTCGTCTAAAGCATTTGTAATGAAGAAACAGCGTATACAACCACGAGCGATGACAAAAAAGATGACTTCTTTGACACCACGTGTTCAGATGCCAGCCACGCAGAGTATAGCCGGCATGTCGTCAATAGGGAATGTTGCTACTTTTGATTACAATGTAAGTCCAGATGTAAAGCTCGACTTGAATGCAGGGGATATAGATTTATCCGCGGCAGTTATAGCAGGCACAAAAGAGCCAGAAAAACGCATCGCTATGCGTGAGGAGTTAATTGATCTAAAAGCTTTAGATACAGGCAAGTACAAGGGGCTAATTATACAAGACCCCTCTGATAGGCGAAGTGTGAAGGGATTCATTTATTTGGGTACTGCATGGGCCAATGACCTTGAACCAACGTTTGACAGTGCTGCAAAGGCGATACCAAATCTTGTTGATGCCCTTAACCAGCAAACAGGGATATCTGCACAAGTTGACGCACACCTATTTGTTGATTCGCAAGAATTGTTTCGAACCCCTTTCGTTTATTTGACCTCGCAGCAAGCTTTTGAATTGACCGAGAGAGAAATAGAAAATCTTGGTGAGTATTTGCGTAGGGGGGGATTCATTTTTGCAGACAATGCCAATCCTACGGCTGAATACAGTCAAGCAGAAGCGTCCTTGCGCAAGGTTTTTCGCGATGCACTTAGGTCGCAAGGTGTTTTGCAGGTCATACCTAATAACCACCCGATCTACCATACGTTCTACGATTTTGATGGACCGCCAGTGGGATCGGAGTTAGAAATCCCAGACGCTGGAGGTCAGCGTGGGTTAGAACGCGTCGTAATAGCTCAGCCGTCTTATAACCTCGAAGGTGTTTTCTTGGGCGATAGATTGGTCGCTATTTACTCTGATAAAGGTTACGTGCACACGTGGGCTCGTAATTTTGGCAACGAGCCTCAACTCCGTTTCGGTATCAATGCTGTTGTGTTCGCTTTGACGCAGCAAGGTTCGATTGCCCAACAGCAAATCGATTTCTTTAGTCAATGAAGACAGTGAGGTCACTGGGTATGAAATATCTAGGCGTGCTATGTTTTACGTTGCTCTGTGGTTGTCAAAGCATTGTTAATCCTTCATTGTCGGTTTATCACAGCGATTTACACGCTACGGCAGATGGTATTGATACATCGTCAGAAACCATATTGAATGCTAAGCAAAATGGTAGCTATGCCTCAGAGGACTCGTTGTCTGTTACATTTGCTATGGAAGGTCTACGCGTAAAGGTTGATCCGTTAAGCGATGACCAACTGAATTCGTTATTTCCGGAAGACTCAGAGAAAGGCCAATTTTCGACTAATCCTTACACTTATGGCAATTGGGTTGATCCGTTGAAGGGCTATTGTCCAAAACGTTTTACAGTATTTCGTGTGACTGTAACTAATGATATTTATGCTAAAGTACTTTTGGATCCGATGAAGGCGTACTTGTTGACGGATCAGGGCGACAAACTGTACTCGTTTGGTATACCTGCTTCTGCGCCGTATGAAAGCTTCGAGCAATATTATCGTGCCTTACGAGGACAAAGCGGAAATGAGTTTTATCGTTACGACTTACGTATGGGCAACGTGCGCAGTTCAGCCTATCTAGAAGACCAACTAGTTTTTAAGGGCGAAAGTTATAGCGGCTTAATTGCCTTCAGGGCTTTACAAGAGCAGGTGGAACTTGTGGAAATGGTCATGCGGGACTTTACATTTAAATTTGATGCATCGGGCCAGCCGTTAGAATCTTTGGACATTGCCATGTCGTTTGAACATAAAGTAAAATTACAATCCTCAGTTGAGTAGCATGTGGTTTGTTTTTACTTCGGCTTTATTCCTTTACGCATCGCCAAGCATCGCCAATTTGCCGCCGATTCGGGTGGCTATGTTGTCTTTTGAAGATCAAGCAGGTTTTCAAGGCAAATGGCAATTGAGCAGAGACGTACCAAGACTTTTAGGGATGCACCTGGATAATGTGCCAGGGATTTTGGTTGTTTCATCCGATTCACTAAGCAATGTTCAGAGTAGAGACCAAAATGCGTCTCGGTCAGGAAGACTGTGGAGATCAATTGCAGAGCGACTTGGTGCCGACGTGCTTATCCGAGGCAATGTCAGAAAATTTGGCGTTAGGCGCACTGTCGCAGGTGACCCAAACACACTCGGTTACAAGTCTTACACTCACAGTGTATGGCTTGATGAAATAGAATTAATTGATGGGAAATCGGGCTCTATTCTGTCTACTTTAAACGTGAAAAAAGACTCGGTAGAGCGGCCGATGGAATTTAACTTATTTGGAAAGCCGAGCTCACAAGACCGAGAATTTCGTGCTTTGTTGTCTGCTGAATTTGCTTCGGACAAGTTCTACGGTCTGACTTTTGGTCGGCACGTAAGGGTTGTTTTCGACGACTTAAGTGGAGACATCGCAGATTCTCTGCTTACTAGAGATTCGTTTGTTTTACCAGAAGATGCCAAGGTTTTGGCTGTTGACGGGGACCAAATATACCTCAATGTTGGCGCTGGTGATATGATTAGAAGAGGAGATATTTTTCCGATCATAGAGAATGATAATCGTGTTGGAATAATACGAGTAGAAGAGATTATAGGTCAACACCTATCAAAAGCTGTGATTATGGAACGTAAAAGCCCCATAAAGATGGGTTTGAGTCTGGGAAAACGTTTATTGCCAGGCAAGCCAAAAAACTAATTCTTGAGGGTGGTTGTTTACCACTCCACCTACAGTAAGGAGTCGATCACTATGTTGGAAATAATTCAGAGTGGTGGGCCACTGATGATTCCTCTTATTATTTGTGGTTTGTTATCAGTCGGTCTGTCTGTAGAGCGTTTTCTTGTTTTGAATTCTTTGCCTGACGAAGAAGAATCCAAAGAAGAATTGGAAAACTTAGAAAAAGCGCTCTTGCAAGAAGGTCAAGAGTCGGCTGTTCAGATATGCGAGAATGGCAAAGGAGCGCTAAACTTTGTTTTTGCTTCGCTTTTGAAGCGTTATAACACGCTTATGATTGAACAAGAAGAATTTAAGGCAACCAATGAAGAGATTGTCAAGTTGGGAGAGGCCGGTGGCGGAGGTGAGATGGGTCGTTTTCTGGTAATGCAAAAAGAGATTGCCGATACGAAAGACGAGCTCGTAATAGAGACAGAAGAATCTGCGCGGAGCTATTTGGGTAAGCATTTGCCCATCATAAATACAATAGGAAATATTGCTCCGCTTATAGGCTTGTTAGGTACGATAACGGGTATGATTGTGGCATTTGAATCAATCGCTGCCTCGGGAGCAGGCGACCCTAAAGTTGTTGCTGGTGGTATTTCTCAGGCATTAGTTACTACTGCGACGGGGCTTATTGTTGCAATACCGTCTATAGTTTTTTACCGCTACCTAGCAAGAACAGCTGACCGATCTTTGGAGCGCGTAGAAGTGTACGGACACGCATTTGCTAACGCGCTTATAATGTCCGGCCGAAAGACAAACGTGTAGGAGAATTTTAATGGCTAGGCACCGGGTTCGCAGGGTTCGCAGTTTTTCTTCTGAAGGCGAACCTGATATGACGCCTCTGATCGACTGCGTATTTCTGTTACTCATATTTTTCATGGTGACAACAGTTTTCCTGCAGACTAAAGGGCTTGAAGTTGATATGCCTGCTGATAGTCAGGCAGAGGAAGAAAAGAAAAAAGACGTTAATGTAGCAATTGATCAGTTTGGAAAGATCCAGATAGGCGGGCAAGACGTGCTACGCGAGGAATTGAAGGAAAAACTGGGACAAGCGGTCAAAGAAGCCAACAACGAAAATATAATCATTCAGGCAGACGGAGAATGTGCCCAGAAAGACGTGGTTTACGTGGTCGATAGCGCTCGACAAGTCGGTATAGAAGGTATTGCTTTCGTTCAAGAAGAAGAGTGAGGTTGTACGGTGGCGAAAAGAAACTTGGAAAACGAAGAGCAAGAACTCAATTTAACTCCACTGATTGATTGCGTATTCTTGCTTTTAATCTTTTTCATGGTTACTACAGTATTTAAACAGCCTTATACATTGCAAGTTCAGTTACCTGAAGCAGTCAAAGCTAGCCAAATAGAGGAAAAAAAGTTAGTAGGTACTGTTACTATCGACGGTCGTATAGAAATTAACCGAAATATTGTTACCAGCGGAGAACTTGAAACTGTACTAATGAGAGAGAAGCAAGATACAGGTAGCTTGACTCTTATACTGAGGACGGACCAACAAACGCGTCACAAGCATATGCTAGAAATGTTGCAAGTTGCAAAACGTGTTGGTGTTGAAAAAATCGTTTTGGCTACAGATGACCAGCAAGTAACAGTATCTCAAGAGTGATCCGAAGTTAAAGGTCGCGAACTGCTGTAGTTGCTCGCTTATGGTTTGGGTCGAGAGTGAGAATATGCTTCCATTGCTCTAATGCTTCTTGCTTATTGCCTTCGGAGAGCAAAATTTGAGCAAGCCCATCGCGCGCATCGATGTTTCCATTATTGCTTTTAATTACCTCATAAAATAGTTGTTTAGCTTTACGCAAATTTCCTTCCATCGCGTAAGCCATGGCCAAATTTGTTTTTATAACATCATGGCGCGAGTCAATACTCAAAGCATGCGTATACGCGCCAATTGACTTCTGGAATTCTTTGACGCGGAAATAAGCTTGTGCTAAGTCAAATACGGCCGGTCCAAATGTTAAATCTATCTCGTGGGCTTTTTCAAGGTAATGAATGGCACTGCTTGTTCGTCCGTATAGCATGTACAACTTACCCAGTCCGTGATACGCAGGTGCGTACAAAGAATCTAAACTTATAGCTTTTTTGAAATGATTTATCGCGGGTTTCCTACGCCCTTGTTCGGTATATGCCAGTCCGAGCAAAGTATGGGCGCGAGTACTGTCGGGATACAAGGTTACTTTCTTTTTGAATTGTTCGACATCCTCTTGCAACGGACGTAAATGTTTAAAATTCTGTTCAGCTA
>NZRT01000044.1 GCA_002696345.1 Myxococcales bacterium | reverse complement strand
TAAAGGTAGGGCTGCTTGTCCCCAAGCAGCCGATACAGGAGCAAAGAAACGGCTGACTAAGGATAGTCAGCCCCGCCGTCATGCAACTTGTAGGGACGTGGGCCGCTACTACATTGGTCTGCCTGCGCTACTTTTGTTTCACCACTCGGCGATGGAGCCGTCTTCGTAGCTCCAGCGATTAGGCTGGGTCCAATCGAAGCCTTCCTTGTCCGCTTCGACAACCGCTTCCTCGTCGATATCAACTCCGAGACCCGGAAGGTGGGGCAGGTCAATGTAACCCTCTTTTACATCAAACACGTCTTTGTTCTTAACGTAGTCCAATATATCGCCGGATTCATTGTATTGCATCTTCAATGACGTTTCTTGTATCACGAAGTTAGGGGTGCAAGCATCGAGTTGCAAGGAGCTGGCCAGAGCCAATGGACCTAGGGGACAATGGGGGGCGACTCCAACGTCGTAAGCCTCCGCCATAGCGGCGATTTTTCGTCCTTCCCAGATTCCGCCCGTGTGGGAGAGATCGGGCTGGACGATGTCGATGGTCCCTTGGGATATGAGCTGTTTGTAGGCCCAGCGTCCATACAAACGTTCACCAGTAGCCAGCGGAATTGACGTGTATCGAGCTAGCTCGGGGAGGAAGTCGAGATGCTCTGGCAGCAGGGGTTCTTCATAGAATAGCGGTCGATAGGGTTCCATTACTTTGACCAAGGTCTTGGCCATCGATTTGCGCACCCGACCGTGAAAATCTACGGCGATACCGATCTTGTCGCCAACGATCGCCCGGACACGGGCCAGCCGCTCTACCGCGGCATCCAATTCACCGTAGTCACCAATTCGCTCGCATGGTCCCGTGGCATTCATCTTGAGATTCAGAAACCCTTGCTCGAGACGCTTTTTGGCATCCTGATCCGCTTTTTCCGGATCGTCGCCGCCGATCCAGGCATAGACTTTGATTTTGTCCCGGACAGCCCCTCCCATCAAATCGTAAACAGGAACTCCTAAGGCTTTTCCCTCAATATCCCAGAGAGCCTGTTCGATACCAGAGATAGCGCTCATCTGAATTTCGCCGCCCCGATAGAAGCCTCCGCGATAAAGTTGCTGGAAAAGACGCTCGATCTGAGTGGGATCTTGTCCAATCAAATGACGCTCTAGCTCCTTGACAGCGGCGATAGAGGTGTTGGGCTTTCCTTCAAGAATCGGTTCCCCCCAGCCGGAAATTCCTTCGTCGGTATCCATTTTTAGGAACACCCAACGGGGCTTCACTTTGTAGAGTGAAAGCGAGGTAATCTTCACAAGCGCAGAGTTTGCGTTCGAGTCGAATAGCAATAAACACCGAGCATTGTTCCAAGGGAAGCCTATATGGAGCAGACAAAAAATAATCAGATTGATGAACCGCAGAGATCGCGGAGATCGGAGAGAAAGAATAGAATACTTAATTAAACCTCAGCGTCATTCGCGTCCTCGAGGGTGAGTGGGCGGTTAGTACTCTATTCACCCAGGATCTTTTTTATCTTCTTTCGCAAGTCATTCGCCTTTTCCGGCATTTCTTCGATGAGATTGTTTTCCTCTGACAGATCTTCGGCTAGATTGAAGAGCTCGAGAGGGTAATTCTTGCCTCTATCGGAGGTGAAGCCCCGGCTCCGCTTGGTATTGATCAATTTCCAATCGCCATCGCGAATCACCTGGTTGCTGTGGAGTATTGGCGATCTAGGTTCATGTTTCCCTGTGGGATCGAGTAAAACGGGTAGGAAGCTAGCGCTGTCCTCTGCCGTTCCTTCAGCAATTTGCTCTTGCCCCGCTAGATCGGCAAAAGTCGCGAAGACATCGACGAATGAAATGGTTTGGTCCGACGTGGAACCGGCCTCTATTTGATCCGGCCAACGGGCGATAAATGGCATCCGATGTCCGCCTTCCCAGGCGCTACCTTTAGCCCCTAGTAACGGGCCTGTCGATCGATGCCCGAAGCGGTCCGTATCTTTGTCGTACCAGACCGGCCCATTATCACTGGTGAAGATGACAAGCGTGTCGTCGCTAATCCCTGCCGTTTCTAGACTGGCCATAACTTGTCCAACCACGCCATCCACCTGCATGACAAAATCGCCGTACATGCCTGCGCCGCTCATGCCGACGAACTCCTCGGTCGGGAGCCAGGGAGTGTGAGGGGATGGAAGAGCGAGATAGAGGAATAGC
Organism: Myxococcales bacterium; assembly: GCA_002696345.1. Taxonomy (GTDB): domain Bacteria; phylum Myxococcota; class UBA4151; order UBA4151; family UBA4151; genus UBA4151. The sequence continues at coordinate 13,018 of NZRT01000044.1, read as the reverse complement.
GGTCGGTCTGCATCACGCAACTCGATCACCTTGCTGGCCTCGTCAGCAAATCGTGGGGTGACCTCAATATGTTTAAAGTCAGGAGCGACGGCTCCACCGCGCCAAAATTCGCCTTGGATGCGAGTCCAGTCCTCGGGTCCGCCGACGCTGGTCCGGTCTCCGATCGTTTCGGTCGGAGCCATTGTTGGCGTCCGGTTCTCGATATAAAAGTAGGGAGGGATATCGAGCGAAGCGTGCATACCGAACAGGGTTTCGAAGCCCCGATCTACAGGCCCGCCTGTCAGCGGTTGGTCAAAGTCGAATGCGAATCCATCAATCTCTTTGCCTGTTGATAAGCCTTTTTGGTCGAATCCGAGATGCCATTTGCCCACCATGGCGGTTTGGTAATCGTTCTCTCTAAGCAAGCTGGCAATGGTGACTCGACCCTTCTCTAGGATGGGCCCTTCTTTGTCATTGAGTCGTTGTTTTCGGGCCGAAAAACGACCGGTAAAGAGGGCGTAGCGCGATGGCTTGCAAGTGGAACCGCCAGAGTGGGCATCGGTGAAAATCATTCCTTCGCCAGCCAGGCGATTCAAATGAGGTGTAGGAATCTTGCTTTGAGGATTGTAGGCCTTGAGATCGCCGTAGCCCATGTCGTCCGCTAGAATAAACACGATGTGCGGCCGGAGCTCTTCTGAAGCCTTTTCATGGTGAGCGGCTTGACCTGCTAGGATCAATGCCATCGAAACGAGAATCAGAGGATGGGGTCGATAGAGTGACATAAACTGAATCGGTCAACTAAAGCCCCCCCGGAGGTCGAGCTCCACCTTTTTTTATAGAAGTATGATTGGAGCTCGGTCCCGCGAAGGCGCATGGGCGTCAACTTAACCCGAAGACAGGAAAATAAACTCGCCGGGACGTGGAGTTCCACCCTTGAAACCGATACGTAAAGGTGGAGCTCGACCTCCGGGCGAGCTTTAGTTGACGCCAATGCGCGAAGGCGGCGCACGTCAAAAACGAATTTCAAAAACGCTTTAGAGCCTGTTGAGTAAGTCCCTTTCCGGTATTCAAATGGTAGGGCTGACTATCCTTAGTCAGCCGTGATGGAAGACGTTAACTGGACCGGCTGATTAAGGATAGTTAGCCCTACCATGCCAAAGGTAATCGAATCCTGATTACTCAAAAACGCGTTTTGATGGAAGATCCCATTCTTGACCATACCATGATAAACAAACTCGACACTTTGGACCCCCATTGGGTAGCGTTCCTAGCATGGCTAGCTCCACCAATACCCCTTTGCCTAAGCAACCCCATTCAAACGCGCTTTCTCGGAGATCGTTTATTGCCGGAACCGCTGCAGCGTTTCCCATGATCGTGTCGAGCGGTGTCCTGGCCAGAGATGGAAAGCCCGGCGCTAATGATCGAATCGTCACCGGACATATTGGCGTTGGTGGCAAAGGGACGAGTCACTTGAAAGGCATTCAGGACAACGTGGGCGCTGTGTGCGATGTCGATGCGGTTCATGCTCAGAATGCGGCGGCTCGGTTCGATCGGAAAATCGCGATTTATTCTGATTATCGAGAGCTGCTTGATAGTAAGGATATCGACGCGGTGGTCATCGCTACCCCGGATCATTGGCATGGATTGATGACCGTTCATGCCTGCCAGGCGGGGAAAGACGTTTACGTGGAAAAGCCAGCCTGCAAGTATATTGAAGAAGGGCGAGCGATGGTGGACGCAGCCAAACGCTACAAGCGGGTGATCCAAGTCGGCTCCCAAGGACGCCATCACCCGGGAGCGGCTGTATTGAGAAAATTTCTACAAGAAGGAAGTATCGGCCGTGTCACTCGGGTTGAGTGTTGGCACAATGATAACCCCGTCGGGGGCGATCCGATGAACGCAACGACCCCTCCGTCGAATCTTGATTGGGACCTATGGCTGGGGCCGGCTGCGGGACGGGCTTACAACTCGGACTATTGCCACCGGAACTTCCGTTGGATGCTAGATCTGGGTGGAGGGCAAATTCGCGATCGAGGCGCTCACGTATTCAATCTCGTATCCTGGTTCCTGGGACTGGATCGGACGGGCCCAACTCGTGTCGAAGCCAGCGGAAAGATTCCTGAAAGCGGGTTGTGGGACTGCCCCACCAACTTCGAAGTGACCTACGAGTTTGAACGTCCCGATCTCACCATTCATTGGGCCCAGCCAGGTGTGCAAGCTGCGGATTTCCAGTTTGGAGCCGTTTATCACGGAACGAAGGGAAAGACCATTGTGCGCGGTGGCGACGGACGCGTTTTTCCCGATGAGCAAGTCGTGGAATTCGCCAATGCCAATGGGATGAAATATGCCTTGCCCAAAGGAGTGCCGGCTCACGATTTGAATTTGGCCAATTGGCTGGATTGCATCAAATCTCGGGAGCAGCCAGTGATGGATATGGAATCCGGACATCGCGTGGCGAGCATGTGTATCCTGGCGAATCTAGCTTACCGCCTCGAACGCCCTATCTCTTGGGACGCCAAACGCGAACGCATCATTGATGACGAGCCGGCCAATCGCTTGTTGGGCACTCCAGGCCGCGGCCAGTGGCGTCTGCCAGGGTGAGGACTAATGTCAACGTTCCACGAATTTGTGGGTAGGGAGGACCGGCTCGGTCCTCCGCTCAAGGGATCAGGGTTTCGGAGGACCGAGCCAGTCCCCCCTACCTTGATAAAACGATCTGGGGCCTACAGCTTCTGTATCCAAATATTCCGGAAGCTGATTTGATGACCGTGGTCTTGCAGCCAGACAGGACCGGTGACGTATTCAGGCTCTGGTTGCCGTCCTTTCCAGCCATGCGAAGTCTGGCTGGTGATGGTCTGATCCTTCTGGACCATTACCCCATTGAGGTAGACGGTAATCTTGGGAAGGGCGACAAGCGTTCCTCCAAGATTGAATTCCGCGGGATGGTATTCGACATCTAGGGTTTGCCACTCGCCTGGCGGGAAGCTCGCGTTTACTCGAGGAGGCGACACTTTGTAGATCGCTCCCACGTCGTCCCAGGATCCGGTATTTCCGTAGCTATCCAGAATTTGCACCTCGTATGTGTTTTGGAAAAAAACGCCGCTATTGGCTCGGTGCTGGAAGCGGTTGTACGGTTCGTAAGGGACTTTAAATTCCAGATGAATCCGGCACGCTTCGAAGTGTTCTTTTGTATATAGATTGTTCCGCTCGCGGGTTTCGGGATTGGCAGGAATGGAAACCAAGTCGCCGTTGTTTTGAATCTTCCAGACAGCTCCATTCTTCGATCCCGTTCCCCAGGCGTCCAATCCAGAACCGTCGTACAGGACGATCGCATCTGCGGGCGGCTCTTGCCCCTTGGTGGGTGAAACACGCTGAATCTTTCTCAATTCGAATTCCATCAGCTCGCCGTCGATGGGAATGCCGGCTCCCTTGCAAACACCTTCGCTAAAAGTGGCATTCCAATCACCGGATTGCAGAACCAGTGTATTCCCTTGGGCTCTAGCGGTGGCGACCAAATAAGGCCGCACGCGTTTATCAAATTCTTCGACGAACTGAACTTCGTATATGTTGTCGCCTTTCCCGATTACCCGAGCCATCAATTTGAAACTGTTGCGATAGTAGCCACCTTTGGGATTCGTCCACTCTCCCGACCAATCACCCATAAAATCCGGGATCTCGGCTATGTCGTTGGCGAGTAGGGAAGTGGGCGAGAGGCAGCTGCCAAGGAGGATTGTTAGAGTAGCGGCGAGTAGTCGAGAATGCGGAGTCATGTTGAGAACATATTTATTTGCAGGAGCGGCTTAACGCCGCGATTCTAAGCCCATAATTCGCGGCATGAAGCCGCTCCTACAATCTAAAAAGTCAGCGTCGGGTCTATAAGATCTCACTATTGGAAATTCTGTGTCCTTTCATGGATTCCGTCGCAGCTTCACCGATTTTGCTCGAGGCGCTAAGCAATTCGGATTTCCCTTTATCTACCGTATGAAACTAGCCGTTCATCCCCGCTCGTTCGCCGTCCTAGTTTTAGCCGCGATTTCGGTCCTGTGCTCCTACGCTTCGGCTAAGCCCAATGTGGTCTTCATCATCGTCGACGATCTCAACGACATGCCTTACCAGCCGGATGGAAAACCGCTGGTGCCGACTCCCAATATCGACCGCCTCAAGGCCCAGGGGGTCACTTTCACCAATGCCCATACGAACGACCCGCTATGCGCGCCATCCAGAGCGAGCATGGTTTTCGGGCTCTATCCCCAAACCACGAGCCTCTACTGGTTCGAGAACTGGAAGGACAACGGAATCTATCGGGAGAGCGTTTCGCTGCATGACAATCTTCGCCAAGGTGGTTACGGCGTCTATGGGACCGGAAAGATCTACCATGGAAGCCAAAATGGCCTCTTCGACGAGTTTGGCCACAATGGAGATGTCGGACCTTGGCCCTGGGATGGGCAATCGGATAACTTCCGCTTGCCGCACCCGCAGCAGCTCTTCCTCTACGACGGTGAGGATGCGGACGTGGACTACAAATGGGAGCATGTGTTCGGGCCACTCTCGGATATCCCGGTATGGCCTGCGGATCCGGCGAATGGGATTCCTGGATACACGGGATGGCGCCTCTTCGGGAAACCATGGCGATATGTTAGCGACGATGATCGGGATCCTTTGGCGGACGAGCTCGGAGCGGAGTGGTCGGCTGAGGTCATCCAGCGGAATCACGATAAGCCTTTTGCTCTGTTCACGGGGCTGATCCGAACCCACACGCCCCTTTACGCGCCGAAAAACTACTTCGATCGCTTTCCCTTGGATTCTATCGAACTTCCAACGGTCGATTCGAAAGATTTGGACGATGTGTCCAGCGCCTTGGGTAACGAAGAATTGTATGGATTTCGTCGCTACAAGATGCTGGTGAAGCATGAGGGCAAGGATCTCTTTCGCCGCTGGCTGCAGGCCTACATGGCTTGCGTATCCTTTGTGGATGATCAAGTGGGAACGATTTTGGATGCGGTTGAATCTAGTCCACAACGCGACAACACCATCATCTTCTTCACCAGCGATCATGGATTCCATGTGGGTGAGAAGAACTTCCTCTACAAAGGTAGCCTTTGGGAGCCTTCGACGCGTGTGCCCTTGATCATCTCTGGTGTTCCTGGCGGAGCGAAAGGGGCGACTAGCGACCAACCGGTTTCCCTCATCGATATCTATCCGACTTTCAATGAGCTGCTGGGTTTGAATTCGAATCCCAATGAGGAAACGAATGGATACGAACTCGAGGGACACAGTTTGGTTCCGCTAATTAAGGATCCGAAGAACGGCGAGTGGTCGGGACCCGAGGTGGCGATTACCACGATTCCAGGGAAGAATCATATGCAGCATCGGATTTATGAGGGCACGCTCTATCCGCATTTTTCGGTTCGCGGAAAACGTTGGCGTTATTCGCTTGCTTCGGATGGAGGCGAGGAGCTTTACGATCATAAGAACGATCCCTTTGAATGGCGTAACCTGGCCAACAATCCGGAGTACTCGGTTGTCAAAGCGAACTTGAAGAACCAGCTGGTCGAGTTGCGTGATGGCGACCGTTGGCAGTCACTAGAGTCACTGGATACTTGGAATCCTGGAGGAAACGGAATTAGCGAGAGGCATGGCGAGATTCGAATAGGAGATCGGCCGCGCTCGGTATTGTCGACCGCTGAAACATTCGACCATTTCGAATTCGAGGTGGACGTTAAGATGGAAGCGGACACTCGCTTGGGAATCGGCTACCGGGAAGGGGTTCGTCCGAAAATCGAATCTCCAAAACCTGAATCGGAGGCAGCTGAACATAGCGTCTTTCATTTCGGCGAATGGAACCGTTATCGCTTCCGAGTTCACAATGGACGCCATCAACTTTGGATCAATAATCGCTATGTTAGCGATGAAGTTCGAGAGACAGTCGAAAGCTCGGGCCCGGTCTCCATCAGGCGGTTGGGGGGAGTAGGTGATATACGAATCCGCAACGCTCGCGTTAGAGAGTTATAAGAGAGCAACTCTCGCTAATAGTTCGAGCTCAGAAAGAAGAGAAAATGTATACCAAGCGCGAGATTCATCGACAGATAGGGCGGCTTGTCTTCAAGCAGCCGAAAGGGTACTGCGGCTGACAAAGATGTTCCGTTCCTTCAATTCCGGTCAGCTATCTGAGCGTTTGTTTTCGAAATCCCTTACCTTATTGTCGATCGCGATTGCCTGCGTGGTCGCGGAATAATCTATTGCGGGATCGATTCGGATCAACCGTCGGGTGGTGGAAACCCATCTGACACCATCTGAAAAACTTTTCTTGTCGAAACTAGAAGCCATTTAATTGCATAAGGTTGTGCATTTAACTGGCTCTTGCGTTTACCCTTTTCTCGAGCAATTTTTAGAATTGTCTATTGAAAGAAACCATGGGTTTGCGATTGTCGTCTCACGTGAAGATCGAACGTATCGAAACTTTCCTTCTGGATGCCCCTATTGATGAGCCGTTCGCGTGGTCGCAAGGCCAGGCAAAGGCTCGCGAAGCGCTTATTTGCAAAATCACTACAGACGATGGCATCATCGGATGGGGCGAGGGGGGCGCGTCCCCATCGCAAAACGTAATTCACGATCTGTTCGCTCCCAAGCTCTTGGGGCATGAATCCGGCCATATAAACCGACTATGGAACGATCTTTTTCATAGCATCTACAATGATAGTCTAATGGGCGGATTTGGGGGAGGAGCGATCAGCGCCGTTGATATCGCTCTTTGGGACATCGCAGGAAAAGCTGTTGGAAGAAGCGTTTCCGAGCTGCTAGGAGGGAAAATTCGAGAAAAGGTCGCGGTTTACGCGACTGGGCTTTACTATCAGGAAGATCCTGGATACAATAAGCTGATAGACGAGGCAGAGTCGTATGCGAATGCTGGATATTTAGGAATGAAAACTAAGGTTGGCGGGCTCTCCTTGAAAGCAGACGTTAACCGCGTCTCTGCGATTCGCCGGGCCATAGGCGATGACTTGTTTCTTATGGTGGATGCTAACAAGGCTTATTGTCCTGCCGATGCTATTGATATGGGGCATCGACTGGCGGATCTGGATATCCGATGGTTCGAAGAGCCGGTTATGGCCAACGATGTGGATGGATATCTTCAAGTTAAAGAGCGGCAGCCCTTGACGGTCGCTGGGGGTGAGGTCTGGTACAATCGTTTCGACGCCCGGGACTTCATGGCTCGCAGAGCTTTGGATATAGCCCAACCGGACGTTAGATTCATTGGCGGGATTACAGAGTTTCGAAACGTTGCGGCCCACGCCAATGCTATGGGAATCTTGGTGAATCCTCACGTTTGGGGCTCCTCAATAATGATTTCAGCGAGTATCAGTTTGGCGGCTACGTTTCCTCCTTGTCCCTATGTTCGATCGCCAAGGCCATACGAGCAAGAGCCGGTAATGGAATTCGATCAGACGCCAAATCCGATTCGCAATGATCTGGCATCCAATTGCTTTGAGCAGGAAAACGGCTATGTGGATATCCCGGGTGGCCCTGGCTTGGGAATTGAGATTGATGAAGACACCCTCGAAAAGCTTTGTATCCGGAAGCTCGAGTCGAAGTAGAATCGAAAGAGCAACGTGGTTAAGTGTTCCCTCGATGAAAGTGGTAGCGGGCGATCTCACGCCTTCGTTTCCCCTTGGCGGGACTACGGCGGCGCAAGCCGAGCGCCAATTTTGATAGCAGCGCGGGCAACTTGCCTGTTTCCCTATCATCTATACAGGCAAGATGCCTGTTCTACTACTGATTGACGAGACGCTAGTAATGAGTCGCCATCATAGTCCACATCCACCAGACAAAAAAGGTGCCGAGCCAGATGAGGAAATAGAATGCTATTTTCATGTCAGGCAGGGCGATCGCTGTGAGACCGGCAACTACGGTTGAGGTGATTACCGAGACTATAATCGATTTGCGGGTTTTGCTGCGGCGTTCTTCGGGCTCCATACAGGCGGTTTATCATGAGTGGCATTGATATCGCGGCAATTCTTTTGCGGCAGATTCATTTGAGTTTGCCGGAGACCGCGATCTTGGTCATGTAAGTGAATGCTCCGGTAGTCTTCAATCACGCGGAGCAAGTTTACCCACTAGCGAAGAACCATTTTGCCCTATGAGAACGATTCGACTGAATGGCGAAGAGCATCGCCTGGACGCCCCGGATGATATGCCCCTGTTGTGGGCAATACGCGATATCCTGGGATTTACTGGAACTAAATTTGGCTGTGGCATGGGTCTGTGCGGAGCCTGCACGATGCATATGGATGGGCAGCCGATCCGATCCTGCGTAACCCCGATCAGCGCTGCGGAAGGACGAGAGATCACGACGATCGAAGCGATCTCCAAGGATTCCGTAGGCGAAAAAGTGCAGCAAGCCTGGGTTAAGGTGGGCGTTCCACAGTGCGGATATTGCCAGTGTGGCCAGGTGATGAGCGCGACGGCCTTGCTTAGCCACAACAGCTCTCCGAAGGATTCGGAGATCGACGAAGCCATGAGCGGGAACATTTGTCGTTGCGGGACATACAGCCGTATCCGCAAGGCGATTCATACGGCCTCGGCTGAATTGAAGGGAGGCGCGTGATGGAAAAGTCTTTTGAGAATCTAACGATAACGAATCACGGCATAGATCGTCGTGGATTTTTAAAAGGAATGGGAGCCACGGGCGTGCTCCTGCTCACTGCCAATTGGTCTTGGTCGCAAGAACAACAGAAAAAGTATGGCGGGGAAGGCATGCCCGGCGGGACTAAAAACGACCCAAAGTTATTCATCGCAATTAGTCAGGATGGCACCGTTTACATCACCTGCACACGCTCAGAGATGGGCCAAGGGATACGGACTAGTTTAGCCTTGGTGGTTGCTGACGAAATGGAGGCGGATTGGGAAAAGTGCCGAGTCGTCCAGGCTGAAGGCGATGAAGAGAAGTATGGGAATCAGAATACGGATGGTTCCCGCAGCATGCGACATTGGTACGAGCCGATGCGGCAATGCGGGGCGGTGGCACGAGCTATGTTGGAACAAGCGGCATCTCTTGGTTGGGGTGTCGACCTCGAAGATGTCAGGGCAACGAAGCATAGCGTTGTATTTCCGAGAGGCCGGAGGAGGGCCGGTTTTGGCGAGCTGGCCGAAGCGGTGGCTAGGCTGCCTGTCCCGACGGGTTCGGCCATTAGATTGAAGCGCTCCAACGAGTTTCGTTACATAGGTAAGGAGCAAACGCTCAGTGCCGATGGGGAAGACATAGTTTCAGGAAAGGCTACTTATGGAGCTGACCTTCGTTCCGTTGGGATGGTCTACGCGGTTGTCTCGCGTCCACCTGTATTCGGTAGCAAGGCGACCTCTTACGATGCCGATGCGGCCATGAATGTTAAGGGTGTTATCAAAGTCATGGAGATCGAAGGGACCATGGCTCCCTCTGAATTCAAGCCTCTCGGCGGAATCGCGGTTGTCGCGGAAAACACATGGGCGGCCATGAAAGGCCGGGAAGCCTTGAAGGTAGAGTGGAGCGATAGCCCTAACGACCAATATGAGTCCCAGGATTACCGTCGCCAAATGGAAGAGGTTTCTAAGAAACCTGGGAAAGAGATCCGGGCTCATGGGGATTTGGAAGACGCCTTAGCCAAGGCTAAAAAGAAACACGCGGCCACTTATTATCTGCCTCATGTTGCCCATGCCCCCATGGAGCCGCCGGTAGCGACGGCCTTGTTGAAAGACGATTTCCTAGAAGTTTGGGCACCCACGCAGGCACCGCAGGCGGCCCGAACTCATGCCGCGGAACGGGCGGGCCTCCCTCTAGAGAAAACCCGGGTTAATGTGACCCTTCTTGGAGGTGGATTCGGTAGAAAGTCGAAGGCGGACTTCATCAACGAAGCCGTGGAAGTGGCTAAGGCTTTTCCGGGGAAAGCTGCCCGTGTTCAATGGACTCGCGAGGATGATTTACGTCATGACTATTTGCATACGGTTTCCATTGAGCATCTCGAAGCTAGTCTTAGCTCCAGGGGGAAGGTGACAGGATGGCTGCATAGATCGGTTGCTCCGACCATTATGTCGATTTTTGCGCCCGATCAAAGGAACCAAGCAGCCTTTGAATCAAACATGGGGCATGGAAATGTTCCTTTTGCCGTTCCAAACCTGCGTATAGAGAATCCAGGGGTAGATGCCCATACCCGGATTGGCTGGTTCCGATCGGTCTCCAATATTCCTCATGGATTCGCTACCCAGAGTTTTGTTTCGGAACTCGCTGAAGAGGCGGGCAAGGACCATCTGAAGTTCTACTTGGACTTGCTTGGCGAGGACAGGGAAATCGACCCTCGATCAATGAACGACGGCTGGAATCATGGCGAGAATCCTGAAACTTATCCTGTCGACACGGGACGTTTACGCAAGGTCATGGAAACCGCGGCGAAAGAGGCCGGCTGGGGCAAACGAATGCGGAAGGGCAGAGGTCTCGGTTTCGCTGCCCATTACAGCTTCGTATCCTATGTTGCCGCTGTTCTGGATGTGGAAGTCAAGAAAACCGGGGAACTCGTGATTCACAAGGCCACTATGGCCATTGATTGTGGAGCGCAGATAAATCCCGATCGTATCCGCTCCCAAATGGAAGGCTCTTGTATTATGGGTGTCGGGCTGGCCACTACGGGAGAGATTAGCTTTGATAAGGGAGCTCCCAAGCAAAGCAATTTTCACGACTACCAAGTACCTCGGATTCCTCAGGCTCCAAAAGAGATTGCCGTGCATCTAGTCGATCCTGGCAAAGAGGTAGAGCTTGGAGGTGTGGGTGAGCCAGGAGTGCCTCCCATCGCTCCCGCCCTATGCAATGCCATTCACGCAGCAACAGGAAAACGCATCCGTAGTTTACCTATTGGTGAACAACTGACCTAAAACCAGTAATAGGTAGAGGCAGAACTTCCTTTCCCCCAGAAACTTATGTGATATTTATCCATATTCTTCCGTATTCTGCTTGTTTTGTTCCAATTGACTGGAGTATTATTGGAACATGTTAGACCCGCAGTTCCCTATCAAGAAGCTGGAGAATGGAAAGTGGAGGCTGCATTTGTCGGCTAGCGTTTCCCCGACTGGAAAGAAAACTTCCAGAACATTTGAAACTAAGACCGAAGCTAATAACTTCCGAGTAAACAGAAAGTGGGAGATTAACAAGCGAGGGACGGGGCAGATCCCGCTAGATACAAATCAAATGGTGGATGCTAAGCGAGCCATTGATCTGCTTAAGGGACGGACAGAGAGCCTCTATGAGATGGTCAAAGAAGCGCTTGAGGCAAAAGAGCTGTTAGAGGGAGCTGGATTGAGGGGAAACCATGACCTCTCGCTCCCTAGAGCAGCCGAGGAATTGATGGAAACTTACAGGAGGACAGAAGCCTCAAAAACATTCAGAGAAGCTTTCAACGATTACTATGAGTTTAAGAAGTTCGGAAGTAAAAGTACTCAGCACCAAAACGATATTCGGAGAATAATGAACGGCCCGAAATGGAACAGAGGTAAGGAATCCTCTGAGGGCCAATTAAAGCGACAGGGATTTTTAAATCACTATGGCGATACTCCACTAGAGCTTATAACCGAAAAGCAGATACGTGCTTTTGTCAGAGAACACTTCCGCTCTTCCATCAGGAACCGAAATAGCTGCGTTGTGCTGCTTAAATCGATCTTTGATTACGCTGTGGGCGAGGGCTGGATTAGGATAAGTCCGATGAGGAAGATCCAAAAAGAACAGACCTTCATAGAAGCGGTAGATATATTGAAGATAGCAGATTTCAACCGCTGTGCTGAGCTTCTAGACACCCCCAAGTATAGAAGTATCGCTGTACCAATAGCCATTCAGATGTTTGCGGGACTGCGGTGGTCAGAGATTGCTGGAAACAAGGATAAGCCGATGATGGGATGGGATAAGGTGGTAACCAATCCAAGAGGCGCAAAGTCGATAAAACCGTATATCAATGTAACCAGAGAACACGCAAAGGGTATACAGGGGAAGCGAGGGACATCGGCTAGGCTAGTTGAGATCGAGGACAATTTAATCGACTGGATAAACCTAGTCCCCAAGTCAAAGCGAGTAGGTCAGATTCTTCCTGATAGCCACCAGCAGCTAATCAGAGATTTTAGAAAAGAAGCTAACATAGAAGGCAGGAGAAATATTCTCCGCCATAGCTATGGGACTTACCATTTTCATCGCTTTGAGAATAAGGCTAAAACCATGCTGAATATGGGTCATACTAACGATGGCACGTTTGAAGAACACTACTATGCCTATGATCCAGAGGGAGATGCCCCCGAGCTGTATTGGGACTTGCGGCCAAGCAAGAACAGGAAGAGCAAAATTATAGACCTAGAGGTAGCGTCATGAGTGAGCGTGGCCCCAAAAAAGAACCTACACCTTCGGAGAAGGTAACGCCGATTCAGGAGATAAAGGAACGCGTCCCAATCCTCGCTACTCTCAGCATTCCTTTGGCGATTTCATCGCGGACCTTCCGCTCGGAAATGGTTAGATAATGAGCCGCCTCAGGAACTGTGAGTAGGCGGGGTGGATTGGATCTGATGTTTTTCTTTATTCTCGCTAGTTAATCAAACGAGATGTCTGGAACAACTCATAGATCTAGATGACTAAGAATACGTGTTAGGGGTATAGTCTTTGGATACGCTCACAGAGCGGTCCTTAGCCAACATAGAGAGAAAAAAATGGGAGCGGTTCTTGAGGAGGGGCCGCTCCTTCTTTTTACTCATTCGGCTTCAAAGACCAAAATTAGCAGATCTTCTTTCAGTGTTCCCCAAAAGTGGTTCAGCTAATGGGATTGCTTGATCTTTGAGAAACGATATGAAAACATTCCAACATACTTAAGTAAGCTTGTCCGACGTTAACCTGTATAGCGATGTCGGAGAAGCGGTTCAAAGAAGCAGTTTGGGAGGGCTGCTTCTTTTTTATTTCGACCTACTGAAACTTGCCATTGCTGGTATGAAAAGGGCAGGCGTGTCCAGCGACTTAAGAAACGCTTTCAGTTCTGGCGAGGCT
>NZRT01000043.1 GCA_002696345.1 Myxococcales bacterium | reverse complement strand
CCGCATCAAGAAGAACAAGGTCCTCAATTTCCCAAGTAACTATATCGACGATGAAAAGTATTCCGCTAGCTTTCTCGGATAGCATTTTTGCCCGACCGTTTATGGGCCATTTTAGCTTGTTCGTCTGCTCGGGCATCGATCATAGTCAACGCATGTTGCGGAAGCTAATTTCTACAGCCACATTTTCTGTGATCGCCCCGATTGGCCTCGCAGTAGATTTCGAATCGGACATTCAGCCCATATTCGAGGAGCATTGCGCTTCTTGTCACGGCGATCGCAAGCAGAAGGGCGATGTTCGTATGGATCGGCGATCCGATTTGTTGAGGGGTGGCGAGAGTGGGATTCCTAGCCTCGTTCCAGGTGATCCAGCAGAGAGCTATCTCTTGGAAATGCTCAGAGATTCGGATCCAGAATTCCGGATGCCGTTCGAAGAAGATCCATTGCCCGAGGAACAGATCGCCTTGATTGAAGAATGGATCGCTGAAGGTGCTGATTGGCCGGGGCAAATGGATGCGATAGCCGATGAAGGTGTGGAAACCGACCATTGGTCATTTCAGCCAGTTGAGCGGCCCGATGTGCCGGACAGTGATGGGGCCGAACCGGTAGACGCCTTTTTGCTGCAAGCCTTGGAAGAGGCGGGGATTAGACCGAATGGGGCTGGGGATGCTCGTTCGCTGATTCGTAGAGCTTCGATCACCCTTACTGGATTGCCGCCAACGCCAGAAGAGGTGGTAGCGTTTCAAAGCGAATATACCGCGAATCCCGACCAAGCCTATGAGGCGCTTGTGGATGAACTGATGGCGTCGCCCCATTTTGGCGAGCGCTGGGCTCAACATTGGCTGGATGTCATTCGTTGGGCGGAGACGAACGGGTCGGAGGCCAATCTTTACCGCAAGAATGCTTGGGTATACCGCGATTACGTCGTGCGAGCGTTCAATGAGGATGTGCCGTACGATCAATTTATCCGCGAGCAGATTGCTGGAGATTCCTATGATGCCGGCGAAGCTACGGGGTTTTTGGTAGCGGGCCCCCACGTCCCGGCGGCGACGGTGGGTCGTGAACCTTCGGCGATTCGGCAGGCTCGGGCCGATCGTATGGATGAGGTGATGCAGACGGTAGGAGCGGCCATGATGGCGATTACCCTCAATTGCGCTCGCTGCCATAATCATAAGTTCGATCCGGTAAGCATCAAAGACTACTACTCGATGACTGGGGTCTTTCAGGATATCGAATTTGGCGGAAGACGTCCTGAATTGCCCGAATCCCACCCGAAGCAAAAAGCTGCCCGACCGTTGTGGACAGAGATATCCAAGCACCGAGCTGCCTTGCGAATGTCAGGAAATTGGGAAGAAGATTGGGGAGCTTATAGAGAGTTGCATTTCAATCCAGTAGTGGCCAAGTCCCTACGTGCCACCTTTCTTTCAAAGCGGGTGAGACTGGACGAATTGGAAGTCTTTGGCACGGAAGAGCGTCAGAAGAACTTGGCCTTGGCAAAGCATGGTACGGAAGTGAAAGGGCCGGTTCACATGCGAGCGGATATCCGGCAGGCCGAAGGCTACGTTAATGATGGCGAGTACGGTACCATGGTCTGGGGGGCGGCTATGAAGGAAGGCAGTGACGAGCAGCCGTGGATAGAGATTCATTTCCCTGAACTGAAAGAGATCAATCGGATGCGGTTGAGTTCGAATCGGGAATACTATTACGATGTCGACTACTTGACGACCATGCCGAGCATGGGATTTTCGGATTACAAGATTGAAATAGAGAATGCCGACGGAGAGTGGGTGGAGGTCGCTTCCCTGCCGAAAATTAGAAAAGCGAATGAAGCTGACGCCGATCGAGCCGCTACCCTAACGTCGCTGTCCAAGGCGATTGAAACTCTTGAACAGGAAGGTCCGAAGTCGGCCTTTGTCGGGCGTTTCGTTGATCCAGCTGTGACGCGAGTGCTTGCTCGTGGGAGCCCCGAGAATCCCAGAGACGAGGTCGATCCCGCGGGGCCGGTTGTCCTCGGTGGAAAACTAGGGCTTTCATCGGATACGCCTGGACCCGAGCGTCGCAAGGTATTCGCCGATTGGATAGCGGACGAAGGCAATCCCTTGACCTCCAGAGTTATGGTCAATCGGATTTGGCACCACATCTTTGGTATGGGTATCGTGCCGACGACGAGCGACTTTGGTGACGCAGGAGCTCGGCCTAGTCATCCGGAGCTTTTGGACTGGCTGGCGGCGGAATTCGTGGAGCCCACCGTATCCGATGCTTCACCTTGGTCGATGAAATCGATGATCCGCATGCTGGTGATGTCGGATGCCTTCCGGCGATCCAGCGCCCCTAACAAGGATGCCATCGCAAAAGACGCTACATCGACTCTGCTCTGGCGATTTCCGCCCCGACGCGTGGAAGCTGAAGTAATTCGCGACTCGATTCTTTTTGCCTCCGGCAAGCTGGACAAGTCAATTGGTGGCAAGAGCTTCCGTATCCACAATATTAAGAAGACCTATGCTCAGTGGCAGGTGGTTAACAACTATGGTCCGGAAACCTGGCGACGCATGCTCTATCAAGAACGTATGAGACGGGTGGATGACCAAATGTTTACGGCCTTCGATTTTCCCGATTGCGGACAAGTGAGAGCTAAGCGCCCTGTGTCCACGACTCCCTTACAAGCTCTCAATTTACTCAATAGTGATTTTTCTCGCGAGCAAGCGGCGCATTTGGCGGAACGAGCCAAACGGGAGGCCGGCAGCGTTTCGGTGGAAGACCAGGTTCGACGCAGTTTCCAGCTTTTGCTGAATCGGGATCCCGATAGCGAGGAGCTGGCCCTGTCAAATGAAGTTGCCAATGAAGCTGGCTTGGAGGTTGTCTGCCGGTCGTTGATCAACTCCAACGAATTCGCCTTCTTGCCGTAGTACAATGGAATTTGGCCTTAGAGATTGGGAGGATAGGGTAGCACAGGCTTCCAGCCTGTGTCTCATACAGGCAGGATGCCTGTGCTACTTTTCGCGGCCCCGCAGAGCGCGGGCCGCTCCTGCAATTCAGGCAGCAACCGTGAAGCTTTATATTAGCAGGAGTTAAAACGTATTTGAATAATGGATAACAAAGCTGAATATCTTTCAACGCATGGTCGGGCCTTGTTGAATCGCCGCGAATTTTTGAGGCAAAGCGGCATGACGATGGGGGCTATTGGATTGGCCCACTTGCTGGCCCAGGATAAATTGCTAGCGGCGGATGAAATCACCGTGAATGGCAAGACGCCAATTCGGCCGAAGATCGATCCGGACAATCCTTACCTTCCGAGGGCGCCTCACTATCAGGCAGACGCTCAGCAGATACTGATCATTTACTGTCCCGGCGCGGTCAGCCACTTGGATACCTTTGATTACAAGCCGGAGCTAGAACGCTTTCATGGCCAGAAGCCGCCGGGTGTTCCCGCCGTAACTTTCGAAGGACCATCGGGAAACATTGCCAAGCCGTTTTGGGAGTTTCGTCCTCGGGGGAAGAGCGGAAAGATGGTATCGGATCTATTGCCTCACATGGGCGGCTTGGTCGATGACGTCTCGTTTGTCCATTCGCTCCACACTCAGACCAGCGCCCACCCGCAAGGTGAGAATTTCTTCAATACAGGGTTTACAATGGAAGGGTTCCCGTCGATTGGCGGTTGGCTGACCTACGCCCTCGGCACGGAGAATCAGGAGTTGCCTGCCTTTGTAGCGATAAACGACCCGCGCGGACTGGCTCGCTCCGGAAAAAACAACTTTGGCAGCGGCTTTCTGCCTGCCGCCTACCAAGGTACGGATTTCAATGCCAAGAGTCCGCCGTCCAATCTCGACCGTCCGGATAAATACTCCGCCAGCGATGACCGCAGTACGGTAGACTTGCTCAATCGCCTAAATGCTAAGCATCTGGAGAAATTTCCAGGCGATGCTGATTTGGCTGCCCGGATTGCCAGCTATGAGCTCGCAGGTAAGATGCAAGTGTCTGTGCCCGATGTGATGGACCTATCGGGGGAGCCGGAAAGTATTCACAAAGAATATGGGACCGATAAGGGTACGGATTTAAAACGCGAATACGCCAAAAACTGTATTCTGGCCCGCCGCTTGGTTGAGAAGGGTGTTAGGGTAGTTCAGCTCTTCAATGGAAGCGATCCGTCGGGTGGTAATGGTATCACCAATTGGGACTCCCACAAAGACATCCTCAAGACCCACGCCATGCAGGCGGAAATTATGGATCAGCCAACTGCGGCATTGATCAATGATATGAAACGCCGGGGGTTGCTGGATAATACCCTTGTGGTTTGGGCTACCGAGTTTGGACGCATGCCATTCCTGCAAGCCAATGGTACGGGACGCGATCACAACCCGGATGCGTTTACCTGCTTTTTGGCCGGGGCCGGCGTGAAGAAAGGCTTCAGTTATGGCGAGAGCGACGAATGGGGCTTCAAAGCGGCAGTCAACCCGACCAGCGTATACGACTTCAACGCGACTATTCTCCACCTCATGGGCTTGGATCACGAGCGCTTGACCTATTACCACAACGGCTTGGAGCGGCGTTTGACTAACGTCCACGGTCACGTGGTTAAGGACGTCCTAGCTTGAAAGCTAGGGTAGCATAGGCTTCTAGCCTGTGTCATAAACAGGCAGGATGCCTGTTCTACTTTTTGTCGCGGCCCCGCAGTGCGTGGGCCGCTCCTACGTTCTACTCTACAAAAGGAATCCCTTGATTCGTTTTGCCGATCGTTCATAAGGGAAGGCGATGAGCACCCCCGCCCCTCCTATCGAAATCAGAAGCCTTGCCCGTAAGGTAGAGGTAGCTTGGTTTTCTGCCCTTTGTGGCGACGATTACGAATATCTCGGCGTGCCAGATGGGCAACTACGCAGTAGCTACGAGCATTGCGGAGAAATCGTACGGACCGCGGACAGGCTGGGCTACCAGAACATTCTTTTGCCCTCATCCTTTGTTGTAGGCCAGGAGCCGCTGCCTTTCGCTTCTGCGATGGCGGCATCGACCAATCAAATTAATCAGCTCGTCGCGATTCGAATGGGGGAAGTGCATCCTCCCATGCTGGCCCGGCACATCAGCACCATTGATCATATCGCCAAAGGTCGGCTGACCGTGAATATCATTTCTTCCGATTTACCCGGAGAAAAGATGAAAAACGAGGACCGTTATCAACGAGCTCGAGAATCGATAGAGATTCTCAAGCAATGTTGGACCCAGGACAAGATTTCGTATCATGGTGAGTACTACGATATTGAAATTCCATGGACGGACCCAGCGAAACCCTATCAGCAAAATGGCGGTCCGCTTCTCTATTTCGGTGGAATTTCACCGGCTGCCCGCGATCTGTGCGCCCAGCATTGCGATGTCTTTCTCATGTGGCCTGAAACAGAAGAAAGGCTTGGTAAAACCATGCAGGAGCTGAGCGAACGAGCTGCCGGCTATGGTCGCAAAATTGATTTCGGCTTGCGTATCCATATGATCGTTCGGGAGACGGAGGAGGAAGCGAGAGCGGCGGCAGACAAGTTGGTCTCGAAACTGGATCCGGATGTGGGGGAAGCCATAAAAGCTCGGGCCCAGGATAACCGATCCGCAGGAGTGCAGCGGCAAGACGAGCTGAGGGCTGGGGCCGAAGATGATTACATAGAGGAAAATGTATGGTCGGGAATCGGAAGGGCTCGCTCTGGTTGCGCGAGTGCGTTGGTGGGCGATCCTGATCAGGTCTACGCGAAATTGCAACGGTATATCGATATGGGGATGAGGGCTTTCATCTTTTCCGGGTACCCGCATATAGAAGAGTGCGAATTATTCGCCAAGCACGTACTGCCGCGTTTGGATACAACCAAGTTGAACATTGACCAAGGGCGATTGCCCGCCGAAACTCCGGAAACACCGCTAACGTTTGGGCCGAGAAAGTAGGACCATGTGTTTAAATACAAGAATCAATATTCTTTAAGGCGAATTACTCGAGCTATGATTTATTTAACCACGAAAGGAACGAAATAGACGAAATTGAATTGCATAGCTTTGAAACTTAGCAGTTTCGTGAGGTTTAGTGTTTTTCGTGGTTATTAACAATTGAGTCGAGTTATAGATATGAGTGATAACAGTAATCAATTGCGTTACGAGATTCCGGACATCGTTTACGGGACCTGGCGAATCTTGGATGAATCGGAAAAACCAAGCGATGCTGCTTTGGCAGAGCGCTTCCGCGTTTGCCTAGAGCATGGTATCGGCACCATCGATACGGCCGAGATCTATGGTTTGTACCAAGTTGAAGCGGCTATCGGCGGAGCGCTTAAAGCGGACCCGGAGCTAAAAGAGCAATTGCGGATCATTACCAAAGCTGGTATCGATGTTCCTTCGGCAGAAAAGTCCGGAGCGTTGTTACCGCACTACAACGCGACAAGCGAGAACTTGGTTGCCTGCGTGGAAAAATCGCTGAGCTTGATGAACATCGATGTCATCGATCTATTTCTAGTCCATCGACCGGATTGGCTGACTTCACCGGAAGATACAACTGCCGGTCTTGATCGCTTGCTTGAGCAAGGTAAGGTGAAGGCAGTGGGCGTTTCGAATTACACCATTCATCAGTTCGAAACCCTCGACCAATTGATGGATGGTCGTCTCGCTACCAACCAAGTTGAGTTCAGCCCCCTCGAGATGGCTCCGTTGTATGATGGCGTTTTCGATCAATGCCTGCGTGGGCGCGTTCGGCCCATGGCCTGGTCTCCGCTAGCCGGCGGTAGGCTTTTCAGTGAAAAGAACGAGGCGGGAATGCGTGTATGCGTTAAGTTGATGGAATTGTCACCGAAATATGGTGACGCTCCGTTGGATGCGTTGGTTTATGCTTGGATTCTCTCCGTCCCGGCTAACCCGAGCGTCATCTTAGGGACCAACAAAATTAGCCGCATTCGCGATGGGTCTAAGGCTTCCGTAATAAAGCTTGACCGCCAAGATTGGTATGCGGTTTGGGAAGCCGCTCAAGGAAAGTCCGTACCCTAGCCGGTAACCCCCTCGTTTATCAGCTTGCGGGCGGATCGCCTAGAATCCTCTAAGGTGCTTATCCATCCATTGGATGTAGATCTTAGGCAAATCGGGAAGGTTCGCAGCCCCTGAAAAATTGAACCCATGCCCGCCTCCTTCAATACCTACAAGCTTACTGGGTACACCGGCTTTCTGGAGTTTGGCGAACATCCGCTCGGACTGGGAAAACAGCACGGTCTCGTCGGCATCTCCATGGACAAGCAAAATGGGGGCGTCATCGGGAGTAACATGGGAGATGGGGGACGCTTCCTTAGCGATCCTGTATTCTATAGAGCCTTCAACGAGCCGCTCCTTTTCGCGGAAGCCGAGAAAGTAATTCGCGTCTTGCCCTTTGATGAAGGAAGCAGGAGCCGCCCGGGCGATAACGCTTTGGACTTTGGCATTAACGAGGTTGATGGGGCTATCGTCTCTCTGGAATTCGTCTCCACCTAAAACGCCGAGCATACTTACCAGATGCCCCCCGGACGAGCCGCCAATAGCACCGATTAGATCAGGATTTATGCCGTACCTGTTTGCGTGAAATCGAATGAATCGCACCGCTCGCTGCGCATCCTCGACTTGAGCTGGGTAGGTGAACCGAGGGGTTGCCCGATGGTTGATAGAGAATACGGTATATCCAGCCTCCAGCAGGGGTTCTCCATCAGACTTGACATGGCCTTGGTGGTTGAGGATCCGGGCCTCGTATCCAAGGGGTCTTGTCCAACCGCTGCCCGAGATTTGCAAAACGGCATATCCATTAGGTTGCTCGGGATAGTAGACATCCATGACCAGTGCCAATCCGGAGTACATGCCGTAGATAACATTCCGCTCGACCGTGGCCGCATTCTCCAATTCGGGCTGCGCTGCCAGATGGTTGATTATGAGGATAGAGAAACACAGGAGAATGGTCTTGGACATTATTCGTTTGGATGTTGAAGTTGTTATTCCTTGATATCGAAGGTAGCTCTACAGGAAAGATCAATCCTCACAGTGCTGGATAGCGACTCAATCAAGATGCCACACTTTCGATGGCGATCTTCAAAATCAGTTTGCTTCGCTCCGACAAACTATGGAAAAAATGTTATTGCTTTTTGGACGTTAGAGTAATACCAATTTTTTTATCCCCAGGAAAAACGATAGCCCCTAGCCCCTGCCGGCGGTAAAAGCCACCTTTGAACCCCCGAACTAATAACTGGTGTTACCTCGTCTTTCGAGAAGAGCGCGAACCCCTCCTCCAAACCCCAAATTACCAATGAACAATAATCATTCCTTCGCATTGAGACCCCGTGTTCACTTTTGTGGACTAATCGCACTGGCCTTAGCAGGTGCTTCTGACCTATGGGCCCAAGATGATCCTGAAGAGGTCTTTGAGCTTTCGCCATTCACGATTGAAGCTGACGATAGCGTCGGCTATCAAGCTATCTCCACATTAGCTGGCACTCGAATAAAAACAGATTTAAGAGACCTAGGGGCAGCAATTTCTGTGATTACCCCAGAGTTTTTAGAAGACACAGGTGCGGTTGACGCTGCCACAGTGCTCTCATATAGCCTAAATACTGAAGTTTCTGGCGAGCAAGGTAACTTTGCAGGTGGCGTTGAGACAGGGGATGATAGAAGCAATCCAGCTGTAAACGGTCAACGTATTCGAGGTATTTCCCCGGCTTCGCTAACGAGAGGATATTTTCTGACGGATATACCTTTTGACTCCTACAACACGAGCCGGATCACAATCAACAGGGGTCCGAATTCATTATTGTTCGGTGTTGGAAACCCAGGCGGGGTCATCAACAACCAAGTTAAATTAGCGACGATGGGTGACAACTTTGGACAAATGAGATTGCGTCTGGGAGAGCGTGGTGGACATCGAGAGGAGTTGGATATAAACCGAGTACTCGTAAAGGATCGGCTGGCTTTAAGGTTAGTTGGTGTGAACGAGGAGATACAGTTTAAGCAACGTCCCGCTTATGAAACAGATCAGCGCATTCACGCATCTTTTGAAGGAGTTTTGTCTCAGAACCGCGATTCGGACCTCCTCGGTCGACTCACTATAAAGGGTAACTACGAGAAGGGCACGATTGAAGGAACACCTGTCAATGTAGTACCACCGGCAGATTCGTTAAGCAATTGGTTTGAGCACCAAATTGATAATCGAGAAGTCGTGGAACGGATGTCGGGAATCAGCTTACCCGGGCATATTGATAACTCGTTTGAAGATAGTTATGGTCTCTTCGTTCCACATACCATAGTGAATACGCTTATGGGGGTGCCATCGGGGCGGCAGTCGGGTCTCAACGCAAGATTAGCTGCGTGGGTAAATATTCCTATAACCTGGAATCACATAGGACAACATCACCCATCCACGGGGTTGCCTGACTCTCCAGAAGTTCAGGGAGTATTGGGACGTGTAATTTGGAATAAGGCCAAAGAGTATGGCAGAGGAAGATTCGAAACCCCAATGACGATAAGCGATTTTTGGGGATCTAGTGTTCCAGGTTTTATAAGTCCAAGAGTGCCAGCTTCGATTCTAGATAATGAATCTTTGCTTTGGACGGGGAACACGAACTATGTTGGCCATGAATTTGAGGCCCAGAATTTCTCAATCGAGCAAGGTTTTTTAAATGGGAAAGGTGGTATAGAGCTAGTTTATGATGAGCAGATGTACGAGAGAAACGCTTCTCTGCCGTTTGACCAAGATTGGAAGATAGATATTTCTTCTCATTTAACAAATGATCAGCCGAATCCAAATGTAGGTAAATTACTTGGCTGGGGTGGAGTTGACCCAGCGTACTTTTCGACATTCAGAGCGGCGAAGAGAGCCACAGTTTTTTACGAGCATGATTTCGCTGAGAACGATGGTTGGTTAAGCCACCTGGGAAATCATGTTTTCACGGGACTGTATAATGAGCAAACAATCGATCGGCTCGATAGAAACTACAGAATGATATGGGATCATGACACCTCATACAAGACCGCTGCGGACATATTCACTGGTAATCAAACTCATGGCCGAAGGAGGATGTGGCACTACCATTACTTAACCGACTCTCTAGTAGGTACGAATTTAAGCGATCTTAAGGTTACATCTTATATAACCCCAAAAATGCCAAAGCATGGCGATAGGTATTATTTATCATGGAATGATCACCCAACGCCTAGCGCGAACCCGAACGGCGTGAATGTACCTGCGGACCCGACCCAATACATCCCGGGAACGGGAGATCCGTCTTATTATGATTACTTCACGGCGAATCAGCAGCTTATGAGTGCTTTCAGAAATAAGCAGGTCATAAATTCGGAGGCACTTAGTTGGCAGAGCAAGTTTTTAAATGGCAATGTAGTGGGTCTTCTGGGTTGGAGAGATGATGAATCGATCAACACAGGTCAGGCATCAGTAGACAAGGATGGTGACGGGAACCCGCT
>NZRT01000042.1 GCA_002696345.1 Myxococcales bacterium | reverse complement strand
TCGTTATCTGTGGGAAACAGGAAATCGAGAACTCCTGCTTTTTGCAGGTGGTAGCAGTAGTGATTGGATTCGTATGAGGATACCTGAAGACTGTAATTGGTTCGACGGCTCGGCTTGTGAAGATGCGGGTCCCTTTTCAGTGCTGAATCAAGCTGATCAGGAAGTTACAGACGATGCTTATGCGTGTGTTCGGACGCTTCCTGAAGACCTACGGTCGGAGGGGATCAAAATTATGGGTGGAATTCCTAGGGCGGTAAACGGTGTCGACTGTGCTAGCGGGTCACCTGGCATGAACCGCCTTTGGTATCCGAGCCTTGTAGGCGAATGGTGTGCTCTCGGTCAGTGCGATCCTGCAGAACGCCAGATGCGCATTCACAATTCTTGGCGGTCCTCAAACAATACAGGTTACGTCTTCATACGGTAGCCCTTAGTCTTTAGGGGTACCATCGTCACTCTTGCTGAGAGGGGCGATCGGTGGCGCCGACTTGACCAGTTTGTAGTTGCAACAACTGATGAGCCTCAGGGCGCAGAAGAAGATTGAGTTAAATATTAGGTCTTCTTATCGTTTTAATAGCTTATTTCCATCAAGCACACTCCGCACATCGCCCGTAGAGGGTGATCTCGTGGCGCGTGACGGCGTAGCCCTCGGGGAGCCGATGGGCGAGGGTCTCGCAGGGGAGTTGAATATCGATGACTTCTTCGCAGTCTTCACAGAGAAAATGATGGTGGTGTTTCCGATTCTTATCCTCGTAGCGAGTGACGTTGTCCTCCAAATGGACAGTCACCAAATCTCCAGCTTCAGCACCTGTAGCGACTATGCGGTATACAGTGGCAAGGCTCAAACTACCGCAAAGCTCGCTGGCTTTGGCTTGAATCTGCCGTGCGCTCAGTGGGCCTCGAGCATGGTGAAGCACCTGTTCAATCGCTCGCTTTTGCCGTGTCGACCGTTTCGCCAAACTTCAAATCCTCGAATCTTTCGTCTTTAATGAGAAGGCATTCTCAAAAACATCTTGAAAACGGCCATCCTTCAAATATCAAGATCCCATTCTCAATAGGCATGAGCAGCGATGCCATGCAAACCCGTCCTCGTCTATTCAGTTTATTAACGATCAAATCACTCGACGAACAGTACCCTATGATAGATCTGCAACTCAGTTTTCGCCTAGGTGCCATTTTTAGCCTCGGCCTTCTTTTAAGCCAGACCGGTATCGCTTCCGAGCCAGTGCCCCAGGATACAATACCGGCACCGACGACCGGTGCTGAAACGGCGACCCCCAAAAGCGCTGACCAACTCGCCAATCGGGTCAAAGCGCTCGAAGAGATGGTTGAACTCATGAGTTCGCTTCAGTCGGCGGCACCGGCCGCACCCGCCCCTGTCGCAGCGGCGCCAGCCGCCCGCCCGGAAGCGAGCAACTTGGACATCGCACTCATTCTCGATGCGGCCGCTGCTTGGTTTTCCCAAGAGGCGTTGCAGACGGGGGCTCACGATCCAAGCGACACGGGCTTTCACCTCCAGCAACTGGAAATGTGCTTGGGCGAAAATGTCGACCATCTCTTCGAGTTGAAAGCCAATCTCGTCTTCAGCACCTTTGGCGTTGAGGTCGAAGAAGCCTACGGTCGAACGCTATCGCTTCCCGGTGGTTTCCAACTGAAGGCCGGTCAGTTCCTGACGCCGATGGGGCGTTTAAACCTGACGCACCCGCACACGTGGTCCTTTGTGGATCAGCCTTTGGTGAACGGCACCTTTCTTGGGTCAGAGGGAAGCCGAGGCTCAGGGGTTGA
Organism: Myxococcales bacterium; assembly: GCA_002696345.1. Classification (GTDB taxonomy): domain Bacteria; phylum Myxococcota; class UBA4151; order UBA4151; family UBA4151; genus UBA4151. The sequence goes on along the minus strand of NZRT01000042.1, from coordinate 16,677 downwards.
AGTCTCGTGGTTGAGTCCATTGCCTTGGTTTGCTGATATCGTTCTCTCTGCCACGGAGGCGGCGGGTGAATGCTGTGCTCGCAGTTTTATGTCCGGTGATGATCTCGGCATCCGAACACCGCTCGATCTCGTCTATACCCTCGGTCTTCGGCAGTTCTTTGAGTTGTCCGACGATGTGGGACTCGCCTGGGGGTTGACGACTCAGCAGGGACCAAACTCGACGGGGAATGGCAACCGTACTGAGATTTACGGTACCGATCTGTACCTGCGCTGGCGACCGGCTGCAGCGACCTCACGCATGGCACTCTCTTGGACCTTCGAAGGCATGATGCGTCGTCGTCAAATCCCTGGTGGTCTGAGAGTTGATCTGGGCGGCTACACCCAACTGGTGTGGAACCTCAACCCAAGTTGGGAGATGGGGGCTCGCTACGGCTACGTATCTGGATCTGAAGGCGATGACTTGATCCCTGAAGCAACTGAGGATCGCCACCGGGTATCCGGTCAGGTGACCTATCGTCCGTCGCACTTTTCCCGGCTCCGCTTGCAAGGGAGCAGGGATCAACCCCTCTACCGTGATGAGCCTATCTGGGTGGGTATGCTCGCTGTTGAGTTCCTGGTGGGCGCCCACGGCGCTCACAGTTACTAGGGAGGCGTTTCATGAAACGTATGACTCACATTTTCTGCACCGGCTCATTCCGGCAGTTTCGGCTGGCTGCTTGCACAATTTTACTACTGTCTTCCGGCGCTGCTGAAGCAGCACTGAAGGTGGTCACGACCACGCCTGATTTGGCTGCCTTAGTTGCTGAGGTTGGGGGAGATCACGTCGACGTGATGACGATGTCTCGGCCTGATCAGGATCCTCACTACGTGGATCCCAAGCCAAGCCTTGTGGTCGATCTCGCCCGAGCGGATCTGCTGGTCTTTAACGGCTTGGAGCTGGAAATCGGTTGGCTTCCACCTTTGCAGGTCAACTGTCGTAACGCTGCCGTCCAAAAGGGCGGTACCGGATACTTCGATGCATCCCGTTACGTGAAGGTGATGGAGGCCGACCGAGAAGCGAACCGAGCCATGGGAGACATCCACCCCGGGGGGAACCCGCATTACCTTTACGATCCTCGGGAGGGCGCTAAGGTGGCGGTGGCACTGGGCAATAAGTTGGCGGAACTCATTCCGGCTCAAAGAGCATTTCTCCTGCAGAATGCGGAAAAAGTAGCGGGGTCCCTTCGGGAGATCGCCAAACGAGAGGCGGAACGATTTCGAGGTCTCTCGAAAGATCAGCGACGGGTGGTGACCTATCACAGATCACTCGTTTACGTTATCGATTGGCTTGGCTTGGAGCGACCGCTGAACGTGGAAGCGAGGCCGGGTGTTGCGCCAACCCCCGGTCATGTCGCTCGCGTGCTGAGCACCATGCGTTCGCAGAAGATCAAGACGATCGTGCAAGAGCGTCACTACCCCACGAAGACCAGCAATACCCTAGCCCGCATGGTGAAAGCTCAGGTGGTGGTCTTTCCAGGAGGCGCAAGCTTTGCTGATAAAAAGGAACTCTACAGCCAGCGCATTCAGCGCACGGTGGAGGCGCTTTATGACTCGCTTTCTCGCTAATCGATGCCCCCGGAATGGGGCTGTTGTTCTCACCATGATGTCGCTCCTGGCTTGCCTAGGAGAAGGTCAGCCGTGGGGGGTGCTCGAAGCCTCGATGGTGGCGAGTTTCGATCCGCCCGCCGGGCGACTCAATGATCAGGGGCAACTCAAAACAAGCGCCAACTATGCGGTGGATTTGGATGCGGCTGAGGTAACGTTCGATGCCTTTACCGTCGTTCTTGCAGCCGCCGGTGCCGCTTCTTTCGATCCGTCCAACCCACCTCCCGGCTACTCGCTCTGTCACAACGGACACTGCCATGCCGACTCCGGTGAACTCGTGGATTACGAGGTGATCGCTCTGGAAATGGTCGGTGGGTCTGGGGGAGCGCGCGTTGCGGTCGCCCTCGATTCTGAGCCCGTTACGCTGGCGGCAAATCAGGTTGCCGTCGGCCAGGTCCCCTGCGAACCTAGTCCCTGTCAGATCCCAAAGGGAGAGTTGGCAGGACTCGAGTTGACGGTGGCGAATCTAAGCGTTCGAGGGACTGTCTACGATGGCTTGGCTGGCGATTCACCCCGTCTACCGGTTGAGGGGCGATCCTTCAATGTGACGGTGCCAATCACGAAAGCTTTGAACGCTCAGCCCCAACTCGAGGGGAGTATCGGCCCTGGACAGCCCGTTGGCTTGCATTTGGATATAAGCTTTCAACTGCCGCCTGCTCTTTTTGACGATATTGACTTCGAGACTTCATTCCCACAAGACGATGCCGCATGGCAGGCGGTCTTGAGTGAAGCGCTCGAGGATCACGGGGCTTTAACAGCCCAACTGGAAAGAAAATAAGAAGACATACTTTCTTGAAATTAATCTCAAATTAAGGAGAAAAAATGAGGTTACAGTACGTGTTTCGTGGTGTTTTGGTGGCTTCCATGGCCTTTGTGGCAGCTTGCGGCGACGAGCATGATCATGATGATCATCACAGTGCCGCCGAAGAGGCTTGCGAGCACACCAAAGAAGGACCTTTTGTGGATGTGACAGCGACTGCTGCCAGTGACGGAGCGCCCGACGCCACCCACGCACACACCGCTGTGAAGGTGACGCTTGTGGCGGATGCGGACGATGCGACTTCGAACTCGGGCTTTGTCACTTTCGCAGCCGACGAAGCGACTGAGTTCGCCTTCTTCCTCTCGGCCGATGTTCCTTTCGCCATTACCGATGCTTCTGGTAATGCGGTTGACATTGAGGAGAGCGCAGACGTGGCTGAGTGCACTGAAGTGGCGAAGCAGCACAACGCCGACCTTGAGGTTGGAACCTACACGTTGAGCATTGGCCCAACCTCAGAGACCATGGTCAGCCTGGTGGTTGAAGAAGCCGCACACGAAGGTGATGACCACTAAGAGTGAGGAACTCAACGCCCCCTGTTTGATCTGTGAGAATTTGCGGATCGGATGGGGGGCGACCCCTCTCCTGCCCGAGATTAACTTTTCTGTTTCTTCGGGCAGCGTTTGGGTGCTTGTCGGGCGCAATGGTTCTGGCAAAAGCACCCTGCTGCAGACACTTCTTGGTGTTTTAAAGCCCTTAGCTGGGCAATGCTCACTCGATTCAGGGTCGTCGCTTGCCCACGTTCCACAACGTGGCAACTATGATCTGTGCGTTCCCGCCCGCAGCTGGGATATGGTGGAAGCAGGCGTTGACCGGGGGTGGGATTTCTGGCGCTGGGGTGGTCGCAGCGAGCGAGTCCGCCATGCACTAGATGCTGTGGGCGCAGCGGACCTCGCTCGGCAACCCTTTAGTCATTTGAGCGAGGGGCAGAAGCAGCGAGTACTCATGGCGCGTGCCATGGCGAGTCACCCTGACGTGATGCTGTTGGATGAGCCCACGAGTGCCATGGACCCGATGGCTGAGAAAGCCATCTTTCGGGTCATTGATGATCTGCGGACGGATCGTTCCCTTGCCGTCATTATCGCCAGCCATTCCTTGACCGTGGTTCCGGCCATCGCAACCCACGTGGTTTTTTTGGACCGTGATGATCAAGTGGTCATCGCTGGTGATCGTGCTGCTGTCTTGGCCGACCCTCGCTTCCAAGCTCGTTACGGCACGGTCTTCTCTGAAGAGGAGTCATGATGTCGGAGACGGCGCCGACCCTCAGGGAATTCTTCGCAGCCTGGGAGTTGTTTCGAGATCCCTCATTAACCGGAGCATTTGCCGGGATGATGCTGGGCATGATGGGGGTCTACGTTGTTTTGCGTCGTATGGTCTTCCTTGCTGCCACCGTCTCCCATGCAGCCTCTTTCGGCGTGGCTGGATCTTACTTTTTAGGTCTGGGAACGGTGGGTTGGATCGGTTCATTTGCACCCATTTTGGGTGCCTTAACGATGACATTTTTGACCCTTTGGCTAATCGCATCGGATACGAGTCACGAGCAACATCGTCGGGACTCGCTGTTGGGTTTCGTCTTTCTCGCTTGTTCCGCCGGAACCCTGGTGGTGGGCACTCGTATCGTCGAAGAAATTCAAGATATCGAAAGCATACTTTTTGGCACTGCAGTCGCTGTCCTCCCCAGTGATTTCCGATTGATGACGCTCTTGGCCATACTCATTCTACTGATCCATGTATGGGGGTGGCGTGGTTTCAGTGCGGTTTCCTTTGATCGCACGGGCGCTGTGGTCCGAGGTCTCCCCGTCCGTGGGCTTGAGTTCACGCTCTTTATTGGTCTCGGGGTTGGTCTCGCCGTCTCGACTCGGGTTTTAGGTGCGCTTCCGACCTTTGCCTTTACAGTGCTTCCCGCTCTTGCAGCGGTTAATGTGGCTCCGAACGTAAGAGTCTGCCTGATCGTGGCAGCATCGCTGGGGGCGATCAGCGGCTTCGGTGGTTATCTCTTGGCTTTCCTTTTCGAGTTTCCCGTGGGCGCAACTCAAACGTTAGTCGGCGCTGCCTTTGCGAGCATTACCTGGTTGTTTGGGCATCGCCACAGCCATTGAGGTTGGTGTCCGACAAGCCCAGTCGGCTGGAGAATCTCCGCCAAACAAGCGTTGCCTTTCGACCTGGATCCACCCATCGACCCCAATCGGCGCGATCACCGAGGGCACTGCGGGTGGCGGTACTCACGATACGGATGAAGAGGGATTCACTCGGTGCTGAGGCGATGATCGAGCGGCAGCAGAACGCGAATTAACGTCTTAATCGGTGTAGGTAGCTGCACCGAACCCGAGCGCTGCTTCCTCGCAGTTCTTGTTGTATTTGGTGGCCATCTCTTTGTCGTACCAGGCCTTCCGTTTGGAGACGTCTTGCTCACAGGTTTGTATGGATGCCTTCAGCTTTTTGAGGGTTTCCTCTCGGTTTTCGGAGCCCTTGTCGCCCGCTTGGCCGAGGAGGCTTTTACAAGCAGGAACGGCTTCTTTGACCAGGGGTTTGAGAACCCAGGATTTGCCCATGGTTGGCCCAAGACAATGATCCACCTCTGCGGTGAATGTTTCTAAGGCGCTCAAACAGCCAGTTTCGAAGCGATTTTTGAGTTCCATTCGTCGCTTTTCGAACTCAGCTTCCCATGCGGTGGCCTGAATCGATAACTCGCCGTAGGTGTACTTTCGGAGGGTTGGATCTTCTTCGCCAGTGGCTCGAATGAATGCAATTATTTTGACGGTTTCGCCGCGCTTAATCTCGTTGTTACGCACCGCTTTATCGAGGGCATCCTCGTAGGCGAGGGTGTATTTGACCTTTTGAATCTGCTGGGTGCAGCCCAAGGATAAAATAGGCAGGATAAACAGGATGACGCGCATGGTAAGCCTCCGGAGGTCAGCCTGCAATCGCTGAAGAGAAAAGACAACGAGTCCTTGGGTGGAACAGCAAGGTCTGCCAAGAGGGTTCTATGCTTAGCTTGTCCTTTCACGCAGGAACTTTGGAGTTAAGAGGAGGTGTGCTGCCTCAGTCGGCTGAACTTGGTCTGGTACCGGATCCTCGATCGGGTTGTTTGCGGGCGCCGGCTCGATACTACGCCACCATTTTGACCGCATTGCATCGAGGCGATGCCCCTTATGAAGATCAAGCCAAAGCCTATGGTGAACTACCGCATGGCTTACAGGTCCGTCGCTCCTTACGAAGTTATCAAGAGGAGGCCTTGGACGCGTGGGAGCAGCAGCAGAGTCGTGGGGTTGTGGTGTTGCCGACGGGCTCTGGCAAAACACTCGTGGGCATGGAAGCGATTCACGCTAAAAATCGTAGTGCACTGGTCGTTGTCCCCACCTTGGATTTGATGCGGCAATGGTCTGATCGGCTGCGACTGCACTTCAAACAGCCCATCGGTTTGGTGGGTGGCGGCTCCCATCAGGTCGAGCCGATCACCGTCACGACTTATGACTCTGCCTATTTACACATGGATTATTTGGGCAATCGTTTTGGTCTCATTCTCTTTGATGAAGTGCATCACCTTCCTGGGGCGTCCTATGCGTTGGCGGCCGAGAGCGCCCTTGCCCCTTTTCGATTGGGGCTCACCGCAACCCCTGAGCGGGATGATGGTCGGGATCACCTGACCGATGAGCTCGTTGGGCCGGTTTGTTACGCCCAACATGTGGATCAGTTGGCTGGAAACTTCTTGGCTGACTACGACGTGGAGCGCATCACGGTCGAGTTGAGCCCGCAAGAGCGCAGTGCCTACGAGGCGGCTCGCTCACTTTACACAGACTTTCTACGTCAGCAGGGGATCCGCATGTCCAGTGGTAAAGGCTGGAGTGACTTCATCATGCGTTCCGCTCGCAGCGAGGCTGGCAGACAAGCCATGGCGGGCTATCAAGAACAGCGACGACTGGCTTTTGCAGCGCCCAGCAAGTTGGAGGTGGTCGATGATTTGCTCCATCGTCATCGCCGGGACCAGACGCTTTTATTTACCCAGGACAACGCGACAGCCTACAGAATCTCAAAGCGATTCCTCGTTCCGGTGATTACCCATCAAACCAAGGTCGCCGAACGAAGTGAAATCTTGGATCGTTTTCGGCAGAATGAGTTAGGCGTTCTCGCCACCAGTCGTGTGCTCAACGAAGGGGTCGACGTACCTGCTGCTCGAGTCGCGATCGTGGTGTCGGGCAGTGGCAGCGTTCGAGAGCACGTGCAGCGCTTGGGGCGAATTTTGCGACCTGATGGTGACAAGCGAGCGGTGCTCTACGAACTGGTGGCAGGAAATACTGGTGAAGCACGCACCAGCGAGCGTCGACGGAGGCATCGTGCTTACCGCTGACTTGGTGCGCGTGCAGCGCCGACAAGGGCGACTGCACATCATCAAATTAGAGGGGGTTAAGGCCAAGCGAGCTGAGACCTTGGCAGCCGCTCTACTGGAGGTTCTCAGCCGCAACCGTGGCAATGCTCGAGAGATCTTATTAGGGCAATGGAAAGCGATTGATCATAAAGCGAGCGAAAAGCGACTGCTTCTTGGTCTGCAAAAACTCTTACTGGATGGCTGCGAGTTCGAGACGCTCGAGGGGGCTGAACCTGCTCAGATTCGGGCGGAAGTCTTCACGCGCGCCAACCACAACCGCCGCGAACTCGAGGAGGGTGTGCGGTTTGATCGCGGGCAGATTCTTGCGGAGGTCGGCCGCGAACTTGGACTGGATGCTGAGGAGGTGGAACGTCGTCTCTACGCAGATTTGCGGGGCGCTCAACGGCTGAAAAGGTGTGCGCTTCCCAGTTCACGGCAGTTGGTTGATGATTACAGACGCTCGTCAGCCCAAGCCGTTTTGTTGAAAGCCATTGCCGTGGAGGTCGATCTCGTCCCCCATCATCCGGCGGCTGCACGGCGACTCTTTCACCGTTTAAAATTCCTTCGTCTGCTCTACGAGTTGCGTTCCACCGAGACGGGCTATCGCTTGAGCATCGACGGCCCCTTTAGCTTGTTTCGAAGCGTGACCAAGTATGGTCTCCAGCTAGCCCAGCTTCTTCCTGCCCTGGAGCGCTGTGGCCCCTTTGAACTGAAGGCAAGCTTGCTGTGGGGCAAGGCGAAAGAGCCGCTAAGCTTTAGCCTGAGTCACTCGGAGTCCCTTGTCTCTGAGTCGTCGATCGAAGTGCCTCCTGAGATTGCCAAGCTGATGACTCAGTTTGCCCAACGGGAGAGTGAATGGTCTTTGGCGCTGAGCCAGGTGCTCTTGGACTTGCCCGGACTGGGCACCTGCGTTCCCGACTTACTCGCAACGCACCGCCCAACGGGAGAACAAATTCATGTGGAGTTGTTGGGGTTCTGGAGTCGAGCCGCTGTTTGGCGGCGAGTCGAATGGGTTCAGCGGGGTATGCGCGAAAAAATTCTCTTCTGTTGTTCTCAGCGCCTACGGGTCAGTGAAGCGATTTTAGACGATAATCTACCCTCTGCTTTGTACGTCTTTAAAGGGGTGCTTTCGCCCTCTCAGATCGAGAAAAGATTGGACATACTGCGCTTGCGATGACCAGCGGGTCGGGATATTTTCTCTGGGGTCTGCCATAGAGCCCTTGTGAGGAGCAGAACGTGCCACAGTACCCCCAGACTCGCATGCGTCGAAACCGACAAACCGATTGGTCCAGGCGCCTGGTGCGTGAAAATCGGTTGAGTGTCGATGACCTCATTTGGCCCTGTTTCGTCATCGAGGGTACCAAGCAATACGAGCCGATTCCCTCCATGCCGGGTGTTCAGCGCAAGTCGATCGATCTGTTGGTGGAGGCGGCGAAAGAGGCAGCGGATCTCGGTATTCCAGCGATGGCTGTCTTTCCGGTGATCGATCCCGAGTTAAAAGACGAGGATGGAAGCCTGGCAGCGGATCCCGACAATCTGATTTGTCGAGCGGTCCAGGCACTGAAGACAGCCGTCCCAGAGGTCGGTGTGATTTGTGATGTGGCCCTCGACCCCTTCACGAGCCATGGACAGGATGGAATCGTTCGTAAGGGTGAAATTCTGAACGAAGCGACCATTGAAGCGCTTTGTGCTCAAAGCACTGTACAAGCACAGGCGGGCTGCGATGTGATCGCTCCCAGTGACATGATGGACGGGCGGGTGGGGGCGATTCGTTCGCATCTCGACGCTCAAGGATTGTCTGAGGTCCAGATTCTTTCCTATGCGGCCAAGTATGCCAGCGCATTCTACGGCCCGTTCCGCGATGCGGTGGGTTCGAAATCAGCATTGGGGGCGGCGGACAAACGCACGTATCAGCAGGATCCAGCCAACGGCGATGAAGCCTTACGCGAAGTCGGCCTCGACGTCGACGAGGGCGCTGACATGGTGATGGTGAAGCCAGGCATGCCTTATCTGGATGTGATCTGGCGGGTGAAAGAGCGCTATCAAATGCCGACGTTCGCCTATCAGGTCAGTGGCGAGTACAGCATGTTGATGGGGGCTGCGAAGCGGGGCTGGCTCGATGGAGACGCGGTCATGATGGAAAGCATGCTCTCTTTTAAGCGGGCTGGCGCCGATGCTGTCTTGACCTACGCTGCTCTCGAACTCGCCCGACGGCTTCAAGCTTAAGCGGAACGACGCTCCGCCGTGGCTGCGATCTCCCCAAAGCCTTGATAGCTACTGGTGAGGAGGTTCGCTTGCTCCTGACCAATTTTTAGGAGGTTCACAGCGGACCGGGCGCGCACTGAGGCCGTTCGGCGCACGTTATTGAGAACCGCAACTTCGCCGAAATGCTCGCCCGGACCCAAGGTGGCAATATGGGTTTCTCCGCCTTCCTGGTCTTTGCGAATCACATCCACTTCGCCGCTGCGGATAAGGAACATCGCACGGCCAACGTCTCCCTCGTTGACAATGTATTGACCCGGCTCAAAGAGGACTTGGTTGACGCCCATTTCGTTGGGCGCTGTGACTGCAATGATGTCTCGACCTAAAAATGGAGTAGTCAGCCAGTCGAGCATGGTGCGTACACGTTTCATCCAAGAGGGCAGATAAGCCAGCATGAAACTACGCCAGAGAAACCAGCAGATCCAACCGGACACTTGAATCCCATACATTTGCCCCACACCTTTGCCGGTACTAAGTTGGCAGCAATCTCCCATGCCACCAAAGTTGTAGGGTTTGAGAGGACGCCCACGTAATTGGCGGAGTATGTTTCGACCGATCGTCCTGCCAGCCTGCATGGCATAGAGCGCCAGCGGTGGAGCCGTGCCGCCCTTGGGCATTGGGATCGAACCGCAGTCACCGCCTGTCCAAATTTGGGCGTCATGGTCTACACATCCAAAAGCGTCAGCAACCAAGCGACCGTGACGGTCACGGTCAAAAGGCAGGGTCGCCAAAACGGGGGATTGAGCGGTTCCCGTGCAACTGATGATCGTCCGGCTTGGCAGACGGCTGCCATCATTCAGAACGGCCTCCAAAGGCGTCGCAGATTCAAGCCGCAGACCCAATTTGAGTTGGACGCCCACAGTTTGGAGATCTCGAGCGGCTTTTTGGGAGAGTTTAGGAAAATGCTGACCAAGTTCAGGTAGGACGTGGTCGCCCGAATGCACGAGCGTTACCCGTGCCTCACCACCCCTCAAGCTCCGGAATTCGCGCTTTGCGAGCCCGTTCAAGAAGGCACCTAACTCTGCAGCCACCTCGACCCCCGCGTAATTGCCGCCTGCGATAACAAAATGAAGCAACCGTCGACGCTCTTCTGGGTCATCCTCGAGTTCAGCCATTTCAAGCATCGACAAGATACGGTTGCGAACACCGATGATGTCCCAATAACTTTTAAGGCGAAGGGTATGTTCGCCGATGCCTCGGTAGCGAGTCAGGTTATCCACACTGCCCAAGCCGACGATCAAATGGTCGTAGTCGATCGTGACAATCTCATCATCGTGACCCCTGCGAACTTGTGCCTGCTTTCGCTCGGTATCGACGGCCTCCACATCGGCCAACACGAAACGGGCTGGGGAGAAGATACGACGAGCTGGAGAAATGATTTGACCCGCTTGAATTTTGCCCACCAGCATTTCGGGTACCAACCCATGGAAGCAGTGGTAGTTATTTTTGTCGATGACGGTGACATCGACTTCACGCCGACGAATCGCAGTCTTCAGGGCTTTGACGGCGTAGATCGCCACATAACCACCGCCGAGAATGAGAACTTTTGTCGGACGCTGGCTTGGCATTAGACCCCTCCTTGATCAGTCGTTGTACCCAACTCGAGTTGACGAGTACGATGAACTTCGTTGATGACTTCGGCGAGCGCAGGGAAGCCGGCAAGAACATTTTGAAACCCCTGCCGATCCAAGCTGTAAAGTGTCGTTTTACCAACGGCGATTGCACTGGCTGTCCGCGGAACCTCGGCGAGCAACGCTCCTTCGCCAAAATAGCCTCCAGCAGAGAGCTCAGCGATTTGAATACCATCGTGGACAATACGGACATGGCCGGCACCGATAAGGTAGAAGCGATCACCTGAATCCCCCTGGGCGAAGATTTCCCCCTCCATAACCTCTCGGTTGAGCGCCTCGCTAATCGCCTGAAGCGGTGCTCGTTTCGCTTTCGCGAGTATTGGGATATCGGCTAACAACCCCTGTTTGAGCGAGTTATGCATTGCTTCGAGGTGTCGCTCCTCATGAATGTTGGTGAGGGTAGCTGCAACTTTAGGATGCTTTCGCAATAGAAATTGGAACGATGCCCGAGACATTTCGAACAGGGTGCAGGAAGTAACAGTCGTCAAGCTTGCCGAGCGAACACTATCGTCCAACAAGGCCCCTTCGCCAACCCAGTCACCAATGCTGACATGCCCTAGAAGTTCGCCACTCCGATCCACCCGCAGTTGACCCAGACGGACGATGTAGAGGCATTCTCCTGGATCCGATTCCGAAAAAACTATCTGGTCAGGTTCCCATCGCGTTTCCACCAGTGATGCTGCAAATTCGTCGAGAAATTCGCGACTTGCTCCCTGCAAAAAATTGATATGGCTAATCAGCTCGTGCCGTAGGTCTTCCCGGACAGCTTTCGTTGCCTTTGCCTCTCGACGTGCCGTGATTGCACGCACGAGCATATCCTCTTGGCGGCCGTGTTTCGCATCAACAACATCGTAAAAGACAAAACGCCAAACAGGTCGAAGTTCTCGAAAAAATCGATCGAAGTTCATTGTCCCACCCTGTGTAACTCCTAAATGGGTGAGTAAACGAGTCGCCTCTGCCGCAGGCATCGCCCATTCGGCCGTCAAAAGTTCGAAGTCGCTCTGAGCGAGCGTTCCATCTCGATCCAGATCGAGAAGACCGAAAACAAATTCTGCTTTGTCTCGGTCACTTTTCGCTCTGGCGGCTCCTGCGACAACAAGGGCGTGCCGACGGATTTCGCGCACACTCCAAATCTGTTCGTAAAAGTCCTGAAAGTGAAGGGTTTGTCCTCCAAACTTGGTCTCGAGAGCACTTTTTAAGCCGTCTACAGCCATGCCAGATTTGGCGAGGCTTTGATACAAATCGTCGGCGACGACTCCTCTTTTTTCACTCAGATGAAGGCTTTGGAAGAAATCACGGGCAGAATTTCTGGAGGCATCGTCATCCTGTCGATCGACAAGAGTCATGTATCCTTCAATGGGTGATGCATCCCGAGCTCGCTCTCTGACAAACTCCTGGTAATCCAGAGGGCTGCGGATGAAAAACATGCTGTAAATACCCATGTATACGGAACATCCAGCGATCAAAAGAAGGATACTACTGGACCCGAGAACCGCTGGAATTGTTGTGAGCCCAGCGGCGCAGATTGCGACGGTATACCGGGAGCCTGAAAACAGTTCGAACTTATCGAACACGTAGTAATAAAGTCGACACCAAACGTAGACATTAAAGATAAGAAATGTCGTGACCGCCCAGTACGTGGATTCGGGGTAAATTAGGAGTCTAGAAGCGCAAAAGGCATGCAATCCGATACATAATAGATAGCCGGGGCGCATGATCGCACGACTGCCGAACACGATTGGCGTCTGCGCCAGAGCCGATGGCACGTGAAAGCACAGCGCGCTGATCGCCATGACGATCGCTGCTTGCCGATGACCGGGGATCATGATGGCGATGATTCCGGAGATCAGTTCCACGGTGCCTGATAAGATATGCACTCTCAAAACCAGACGACGCCAACCGGTTAGTAGGAACTTTGGGTGAGGGGGCACGCTGTAGTGGTATCCCATAACAAGCAGGTTTGAGACCGCAGAGATCATAACGAGCAGCCAGACGGGTCCTGTAATCGCTTGCTCTTGAACTCCCAACAGGGGGGTAAGAAAGGGCAATGACACGATCGTCATAACGACCACAATGACAAGATGGGCGAGCAAATCCATCAACGATCTCCAGCCGCTAACCTTTGTCCAAGCGGGGGAGCATTGGCAAGTTGGTCTTTAAAAACTTACCACGGCTGCTTTGATGGCTTAGGGCAAGATGAAGGCGATTTCCGAGTGAAGGTGATTCCCGCAGAATGTGCGAGCCGCCCAGACGACACGAAGTTGATCCTCGATGGCAGGTAGGTAGGGACGGATCGTTTCAGGCCAAAAGGGATGACGTGCGGCTCGTACCCATGCTTCAGGGACGCTCAGGAGGCGTCGTCCTTCCCGATCGATGATTCCCAAATCAGCCAGTTCCCCAAAGACGAGTTCGCTACGACTTTGGTCGATTCCGGGGATTCGGGTGAAGCGCCAGCGATGCAAAGTTTTCTCTTCGCATCTCAACAGGGTGTAGGGAATGTTTCGGGCTTGTAGGCTTTGCAGTTGCTCCAGCAATCGCTCCTCATTGGCGACCTCGTCATTTTGGGACAGCACAAAAGCACTGGTTGGGTTGTAGGCGCCCGTCACCCAGCCCCCTGCGAGGGGCGCACCATGGATCAAAGCTCCTGAGACCGTCCAACCGGCTTCGGTGCCCAGGTAAGCGACTAAACTGGCAAAGGTCCCGCCATTGCCTTGACCCACCACATAGATGGGACCGCTCGCACGCAGATCCGTTGTCTGGACGAGGTCGTTCCGTAAATTTTCGAGGACTGGCCAATCCCTATTCTCTGCCGCTGACAACTGGTTCACATCCCAAGACCGAGGCTCATCACCGCCCGCCTGCAGTCCCACAACCCCAACAAGTCGTTGGTTCAGACGATGGATTAGATCCTGAACTTCGACGCGCTCGAGCGCCGTTTCGTCTTTGCCCCGATCGTGGAAATAGAAGGCCAAACCATAGGCATTCCTGGGGATTGCAGCCAGATAGGGGCGGCCGTCGATGGTCCCCGCTTGAAGGGGGACGGTTTCGATGGCTTGAAAGGGGTTTGAAGGCGCCTCATCACCCCCATCGGCCGGTGAATCAGGGCCAATGTCCGTCGCCCAACTCGCATCGATTCCTTGGGCGACGCTGGCATCGCTCCACCCCCTCGCTCCCGTGTCCTTCGAGGGCGCAGGTCCGGCTTCAAGTCGAACGATTGCCTTGCCACAGCCGGAGAGCAGTAAGATCAGGATCCCGATGCAAGGAAGCTTCATCGAGGTGCTTTCGACGTGCTTTGATCTTTCAAACTCAGCGTCAGTTGGAAGACGGCGGCGGGTTGATCAGGCGAGCCCCCTTCGGCCCAAACGAGAATTCGCGTTGGGACATTGACCCGTTCGCCAGTCCAGTCGGCTTGCCTCACCCCTTCGGCGATCGCTGCCCCATCTCGGCACTCGAAGAAGCAATGCCCCATCACTTTTTGGCGGAAGTCCCCGTGGACATCTTTGAAAATAAGACCGATTCGTTCGTTGACTTTCGCTGCGTGCCGGACCGCCAGAAGTCCACTTGCCAAATCTGCACCGGCACAGAGAACTCCAAAGTACATGCTACCGACGTGGTTTCGGGTACGGCGGCGAAAGCGAATACGAAGCCGGCAACGCTCGTCATCGAGTTCCACCACCTCCGGGCGGATCCAGCCAAGCATGGGCACTCCAAAGAGCCCAAAGGCCTTCATTGCAAGGGCTAGACCGCTCTGCTTGCCTGGCAGCAGCCGACTGACCAGGCCCTCGCCCGTCATCAGGTCCCTCACCAGGCTCATGGACTGGCGACCGGGTGGTATCGGTAACCTTTACCTCGTACGCTGAGTAAAAAGACGGGTGTTGCCGGATCAGGTTCAATTAAACGGCGTAATCGGACGATGAAGTTATCAACGGTGCGTTCGGAGGGGAAAGCATCCATACCCCAGACTTCTTCGATGATATCGGCTCGGCTCAGGGTGGTCCCCGGTTCTCGAGCGAACAACTCCAAGAGACTGGCGTCGGTGGGCGACAGTTCCGTGCGGTCTCCATCCTCGTTTTCGACCCACCGAGCTTCCAGGTTAACCCACACCTTACCCATGCGTAGGCGCTTGGAACTGGGAAGTTCTCTAGCCGCCTGACTCCGTCGGATCAGTGCATCGACCCGTGCGCTCAACTCCGCCATGTCGAACGGCTTGGTCAAATAGTCGTCTGCACCTCGCTTGAATGCTTCAAGCTTGATTCGAGTTTCAGTGATTGCGGTGACCATGATTGCCGGCGTCGTCACCCCTCGGCTACGAGCCGTGTGGAGTAATGTCTGCCCCCCGAGTCCGGGAAGATTTTGGTCGAGTAACAGAAGATCGAACTGGTCACTTCCCAGTTTCTCTAAAGCCGTCTCACCCTGAGTCATCAGGGTCACATCGTAGCCCTCGTGCTCAAGGTTCAGTTGGATCATGCTTCCTGTCAGTTGATCGTCTTCGACCACTAAGATTCTGTGCGTTGTCACGACATTTCCTCTCCCGAGGCTTGCGTTAACCACAGCGAAAAGCATGCGCCTTTGCCAGGGCCCGAACTGCTCGCTTCCACATCTCCCCCCATCTCCCGGGCGAGGCGCCGGCACAAGTAGAGACCTAAACCCACGCCTCCACCCGATGCCCCCGAGTCTGTCGACGAGCGCACAAATGCATCGAAAAGATGATCAGCCTCGCTGGGAGGAAACCCCGCGCCGTCATCGTGACAATCGACCCGAACAAGGTCGCCGTCCATCGACGCGTGTAACTTGACCTCTTTCGCACCGCATTTCTGGGCATTGTCGAGAAGGTTGTGAAGAATGCTTTGGACCTTGTCGTGATCTCCACGGACTCGCATGCCATCGTCGCATTCCAGATCATAGGCGCGCTCACCGTGAGCCAGTAGATTGCGTTCCGTCACCAGGCGTTTGAGGAGTGGCGATAGCGCTACGGGTTCGTCGGTCCGACGCTGCCGCCCAGCCCGCATCCGCTGAGCCGTGAGCAGGTTCGAGACCAAGCGCTCTTCTCGAGCAACCTGTTCCAAGCCCAGCAAGAGCATTCGGCTCCTTTCGCCCTCCGGTACCCGTCCCTTGTAGAGGCTCTGGAGCAGTGCCTTGAGTCCGGCGAGTGGCGTTTTCATATCGTGGGTGACACGACCTAGAAAGAAGGACATCTCCTCGGCAAAACGCCGCTCCGATCGAACCAATCGGAAGAGCATCCAGAAGGCGACACAAAGCAGGATCATGAGCAAGCCGAGTTCGCCTTGAACCATGAACGTACGACGTTCTTTCCACGCCTCCAACTCGTCAAAGACGGACTCAGGCGGGCAAAGCTGCCCTTTGCCTTGAGGAGCCAGGCTGCAACCCATTCGGTGGGGTAAATCCCGGAGCACATAATCTCCGGGGTCATTGCGGACCACACGGTTCAAGGCTTCGTGCTCCAGTTCCAGGAGTTGCCGGGCATACCCGCCATCAACCCACTGAACCAAAGCGGTCGACCACCACATCGTGAGAGCGGCGAGCGTCACGAGGGCAAACCCGAAAACCAAGTACTCTGTTCGGAATGTTTTGCCGTCCACGAGCGCTCTCCAACTTGGCTGTTCCTCAACTTTGCCTTGGGATCAAGTGAAGGCTGCCATAAAACGTTAGTCTGTCATCGTTTTGTCATCGATCAACTGGTTTGTTTCATTCCACGAGTACTTTCTGTAGAACCCGCACCCTATGAATCAAACAATCGAGAATAACCTGTCAGCGCGTACGGGGCACGCCGCTTCGATGGTTGCTCCGATCGTCGCTCCTCCCCGTCAGGCGTTGATGACGGGAGACGACCATGCGGAGCCACACACTTTCCAGCTGCCGTTTCCGAGAAACATCCCATGAGTTCGCTCGATTTTTTCGTTCTGTCGCCCGCTGTGCGAAGATTTGTTCGAAACCCC
>NZRT01000041.1 GCA_002696345.1 Myxococcales bacterium | reverse complement strand
TCGGTGCAATCATCGCTGGCAACGGTGTTGCCGTCATCACACTCTTCATCAGCCTCGACCTCGCCATTGCCACATTCATTGGGGACTTCTCGAACCACCACCTGTTCGCTTGGACAAGCGCAGACAAAAGCGATGAAGATCGGCAGAATTCGTTTCATGAGGTGCTCCAAAATCGCCGTTATGATGGTCGGTGCGGCTCAGGCCGGCAAGGGGCCGCCCAAAGAAACAGGACCAAGAGTCGACAGCACCCCCCATGCTGACTATGCATCTGTGGCTCAGGAGTGTTCCTTGCATCACAACACCTACCCTCGGCTCTTTACGCCTCTCACCGTCGCCGGCATCACCTTGCCGAATCGGGTTCTCATGGGCTCCATGCACACGGGCTTGGAAGAAGAAAAAGACGGCTTTCAGAAGCTCGCCGCCTATTTTGCCGAGCGAGCAGCTGGTGGCGTGGGCCTCATCGTCACCGGCGGAATTGCCCCCAACCGGGCGGGCTGGGTGAAGCCATTTGCGGGCAAACTCACCAAGGCGAAAGAAGTGCGGCGGCACCGGCTCATCACCGATGCGGTCCACGAAGCCGGCGGGCGCATCGCCATGCAGATTCTCCACGCGGGGCGCTACTCGTACTCGCCGCTGGCGGTGGCCCCTTCGGGGATCAAGAGTCCCATCAGTTGGTTTAAGCCTTGGCAGTTGAGCAAGCGAGGCATCGAGAGCACCATCAAGGACTTCGTGCGCTGTGCCGTGCTGGCGAAGGAAGCCGGCTATGATGGCGTGGAGATCATGGGCAGCGAAGGCTACCTGATCAATCAGTTCATCGTCCGCCACACCAACAAGAGAACCGATGAATGGGGCGGCGCTTACGAGAACCGTATTCGTTTTCCTTTGGAGATCATCCGACGGACCCGCGAGGCGGTGGGAGATGACTTTATTCTGATCTACCGGCTCTCCATGTTGGATTTGATCCCGGAGGGCAGCAGTTGGCCCGAGGTGGTTCAGTTGGCGAAAGCCGTCGAGGCCGCTGGCGCCAGCATCATCAACACCGGGATCGGCTGGCACGAGGCCCGGATCCCGACCATCGCCACCATGGTGCCCCGGGGCGCTTTCAGTTGGGTGACCCACAAGCTGATGGGGGAGATCACCATCCCCTTGGTGACCAGCAACCGCATCAACAGCCCAGAAAAGGCCGAGTCCATCTTGGCGGCAGGTCACGCCGACATGGTGAGCTTGGCCCGACCGCTGCTGGCCGATGAACGATTTGTGGCGAAGGCGGCGGCGGGCCAGTCGGATCTCATCAACACTTGCATCGCCTGCAATCAGGCTTGCCTGGATCACGCGTTCAAAAATCAGCGGGCCACCTGTTTGGTCAATCCCCGCGCATGTTACGAAACGGAGTTGAACTACGAGCCCGTCGCCTCGTCCAAACGAGTGGCTGTGGTGGGTGCAGGCCCCGCGGGCTTGGCTGCAGCCACCGTGGCGGCTCAACGGGGTCATCGAGTCACTTTGTTCGAAGCCAGTGCGCAAATCGGCGGACAACTCAACATGGCACGCGTTGTGCCCGGTAAAGAAGAGTTCGATGAGACCCTGCGCTATTATGGGCGCTTACTGGAAGAGACAGGGGTGGATCTGCGCTTGAACCACCGAGTGTCTGCAGAGGATCTGATCGACGAAGGCTTCCACAGCGTTTTGCTCGCCAGCGGCGTGAGCCCCCGGCAGATCGACCTGCCAGGCATCGATCACCCCAGCGTGCTGAACTATGTGGATGTGCTCGCAGGCGGTGCCACGGTAGGGGATCGAGTCGCCATCATCGGTGCCGGGGGCATCGGCTTTGATGTGGCTGAATTCTTGTTGCACACCGGCGAGCGCAAACCCCCAGAAATCGCCGCCTTTCTCGCCCGTTGGGGCATCGATCCCGACAACGAGGTTCGGGGGGGGATTGCGGGCATCGAAGCGGCGGTCCCCCCACCCCCTCGCCAAATCACCTTGTGTCAGCGAAAGACCAGCAAGATGGGCGCAGGTCTGGGCAAGACCACAGGCTGGATTCATCGACAAAACCTCAAACAGCGAGGCGTTCAGATGATCGCCGGTGCTCATTACGAGCGTGTCGATGATGAGGGGCTGCATTTGCGCGTTGGCGATGGTGGGACACAGCTTCTTTCCGTGGACAACATCATCATCTGTGCGGGTCAGGAACCACTCCGTAGCCTCCAAGCCCCCTTGGAGGCAGCAGGCTTGCCGGTCCTGCTGATCGGCGGTGCCGATGTGGCGGCTGAGTTGGATGCGAAGCGGGCCATCAATCAAGCCAGTCGAATCGCTGCCGAGATTTAAAGTCCAGCCCCTGCGGGGCTTGAGTCTTGCTTTGCCCAGGCCAATCTCCTAGGGCGCCAAGGTCGACACAACCTGGAGACGTTATGCCCCGCGCACTGCTTCTTCTCTTGCTGCTCAACGCCTGCACACAGCCTCTTCCAGAAATGACGGCTACCGTTGCAGAGGGCTGCGGGAATGGTCGGGTCGAAGGGGAAGAGGAGTGCGACGACGGCAACATCAACGACCGAGATGCCTGCACCAACGGTTGTAAGCATGCGATCTGTGGCGACCAAATACTTCGAGCCGACCTTGGCGCCGGTGCCGAGGGCTACGAACGCTGCGACGATGGCGATTTCGACGAGATCTTTTGCACCCGATACTGTCAGCCCCCCCGTTGTGGGGACGGAATCCTCCTCGAAGGGCCGGAAGAATGTGATGATGGAAACGACTCGGAGGTGGACTCGTGCCTAAATAATTGCCGGGTCGCCCGCTGTGGTGATGGGCATCAGCAGCAAAGTTTTGGCGCCTTTGAGGCTTGCGATGATGGCAATGTCATTCAAACCGATGCTTGTCTCAACAATTGCCAGCCTGCGCGTTGCGGTGATGGAGAAATCCAAGAGGGTGTGGAGGAATGCGATGATGGTAATGACATCGACACCGACAGCTGCCTGACGAACTGCCTCACGGCCACCTGTGGTGATGGCTTCGTCTGGGAAGGTCACGAGAACTGCGATGATGGCAACCAATCCAATACCGATGAATGCACCATTGTATGCATACACGCTCGATGTGGTGACTTCTTTGTCCGATCCGACCTCGAAGCCGACGAGCCAGGCTACGAGGAATGCGATGACGGAAACAGTGCACCCGAAGATGATTGCAGTCCCGACTGCCTTGTCGATGATCATGGCAATTTTACAGCAACGGCGACACCACTTCTCCGCTCCGACCCCTTACACAGCCTAAGCAATCAGGGAGAAATCACGGGGGGAGATGTCGATTTCTTCGGTCATCAAGCCGAGAGTCCCGGACGCCACGAAGTCGATTTTAGAGTCCTAGGTGATGGTCCCATCTTCTGCGCTGTCTACGGCCCTGCAGGTGAACAGATCACTCGTGTGACCGGTGATGTCACTCCTCAAGCAAATGGCGTACGATTCTGTTCCATCGCCATTTTTCTCGAGCGAGGAGAATCTGTTTGGTGGTCCATTGAGAGTTCCGGCAATGCCGGATTTAGCTATCTGGCAAGTCTTCAAGAACCTTGCGGCAACGGGCAGTTAGACCCGGAGGAAGAATGCGACCCGTTAAGTATAAGTTTCGGGGTCCCAACCTGTCGTATGGACTGCAGAATTCGAAATGCACTCGTGATGGCTGACGGTTTTGTCTGCCGTCATCACAACAACAGCTTGGATTGCTGGGGCAGCAACAATTCTCGAGTTCTCGGTTCGGAGCTACCCGCTGACAATCAAACGATGTGCTCGGACGAACTCGTTTCGAGACGGCCCATTCGCCTGATGGAGGACTTACCCCTTGGAACTCGTGTCACAGCTCACGATGAACGGATTTGCGTCCGCAAGCCCAATCATTCAACCCTGTGCTGGGGTCGTCTCGTTTCTGACGAGAATGTCGAGACTTGGGAGTTTTGCGGTGATGCAACCGAAGAACAGCGAGCCGAAGAGTATCCGGCGGGTCGGGAGTGCACGTCGGTCCCAACGTCGATCACGCTGCCGGAAGAAGCCGGCGAAGAAATCGACCAGATCGCTTTGGGGGGCTCGGACCATCTTGGCTACCAGACTCGACGAGAATGCGTAATCCATGATTATGCCGTGTTTTGTCGTGGTGACAGCCTGGTCGGCACCCTCGGTTTCGGAGCCGACTACCCGGACGCCTCCGAGACTGAATGGCGCCAAGTGGAAGGAATTTTCTCCTGGGCTGACTATCTCGGTTTGGGTGCAGAGCACGGCTGTATCGTGGAGCGTTTTATCCCCACCAGTATTGTCAGTTGCTGGGGATTTAACAGCTTCGGCCAAGTGGGCGTTCCGAGTCGCCCAGATGCCCCTACATGCCGTACTTTCCCCTGCGTTCCCACGTCCACCAACCTGGGATATCTCGATGATGAGGACCCCGGTTTCGGTCTGGCACCATCAACCAGTGAAACCGTCAGTTTATCCGTGGGTCTGTTTCACAACTGCAGTGTCAATCTTAACGGCCAAGTCCTTTGTTGGGGCTTGAATGACTATGGTCAAACGGGTCAAGATCCAGAAGGGGAAACCTGCAACAACAGAGCGATCGTCGTCACGCCATGTACAGCCTCGCCAACAGCTGTCGATGGCTTGCCGCCGATGATCGATGTAGCGGTCGGCTATAAGCACAGTTGTGGACTGTCCAAAACGGGTCAGGTCTGGTGCTGGGGTTCAGGAGGTGCGGGGCAACTTGGAACTGGGTTTTTACGGGATCAAGATGGTGAGTTCTTTCAAACCTCGACCCCCGTCCGTTTGCCGGCACTACCTCCAATAAAGCACATTGCTGCCGGAAGATTCACCAACTGCGCGATCAGCGTCGACGACGATCTCTACTGTTGGGGAGCGAATCTTCACGGTGAAATTTTCCCTGACGAATGCAGATTAGCCTTTCTACCCATTCCCTACGCCCGACCGTAGGCATCTCAGACTGCCATGCTGAAAGCCATTAGCTTCGATCTCTGGGACACCTTGGTGGTGGATGATTCCGACGAACTCGTCCGGGCTGAGCGGGGGCTTCGCTCCAAGCACGACGAGCGCCGCTGGCTGGTGTGGCAAGCCGCCCAGACTTGCCGGGAGATCTCCCTCGCCGACGTGAGCGCGGCGGTGGATGCCGTGGAAGCCGAGTTCCGCCGTGTCTGGCATGAGGAGCACATCAACTGGCCCTGCCGGGAGCGCTTGGAGCGCATGATGGCGGCGCTGAACTTGCGCCCCCAGTCCGATGTCTTCGAGCACTTACTCACCGAAACGGCTCACATGGAGGTGCGCATCCCGCCCCGGCTCATCGAGGGCTGTGAAGCGGCCTTGGAAGCCCTCTGTCAGGATTATCGTTTGGGCATCACCAGCGACGCCATCGTGACCCCGGGATTACAACTGCGGGAGATCATGAAGAACCACGGAATTTTCCGGCACTTCTCGCACTTCTCCTTTAGCGATGAAGTGGGTCATTCCAAGCCGCACCGCAGCATGTTTGAAGCCACCGCTGCAGGCTTAGGAGTTGCGCTGTCCGAGATGGTTCACATCGGCGACCGGGAACACAACGATGTGCTCGGCCCCAAAACCCTCGGCATGAAATCCATCATGTTTGCAGCGAGCCGAACCACCGACCGTGAAGGCTCTACGGCCGAGGCGATTTGCGACCACTTCCGGGACTTGCCCGGGCTCATCAAAGCATTGGGTTAAGCCATGACTGCACGCATTCTCATCATCGACGGCTACACCCAAGCGGGTCGGGACCAGTTTAAGGAAAACGGCGCCAGCACCGCCGGTGAACTCTACACCCGCATGCTGAAACGCTGGAGCCCCCAAGCCATCGACACCGAGATCCTCTACCCGGCGGATCCGGGTGTTGAGTTGCCCGGTGCCAGCGATTTGAAATCCTATGCAGGCATCGCCTGGACTGGCTGCAGCCTGTGCCTTTGTGACGACATCGAGCCGGTGCGCAAACAAATCCAGTTGGGCAAAGCCTGCTTCGAATCCCAAGTGCCGAGCTTTGGCAGCTGTTGGGCGACCCAGATCGCCTGCGTCAGCGCCGGGGGCAAAGTGCTGCCGAATCCGAAAGGACGAGAGCAAGGGTTGGCTCGCAAGATCACCCTCACCGAAGCCGGGCGGAGCCACCCCATGTTTGAGGGCAAGCCCCCAGTCTTCGACGCCTTCACTAGCCACGACGACGAGGTGGTGGACATCAGCCCCTATGGTGTCAATCTCGCCAGCAATCACTGGAGCGATGTGCAAGCGGCCGAGGTTGCGTATTTGGGCGGCACCTTTTGGTCGGTGCAATACCATCCCGAATACGACCTCCACGAGATGGCTCGGTTGGTGGCTTGCCGAATCCCCAAGCTCATTCGGGGCGGCTTCTTTCCCGACGAAAAGACCGCCGAGGCTTACATTGAAGACCTCGAGCAACTGCACCAAGACCCCAGCCGGCGGGACATCGCCTGGCGTTTGGGCATCGACAGCGATGTGGAAGATGAAGCCATCCGCTGCGTGGAAGTAAAGAACTGGTTAGAGAAGCAGGTCTTCGGCGTCTGACTCGGGCAAATGGCGCACAGCACCGGGTTCATCTTGGCGCGAGCCGTAAACTCTGCTTAATCCCGCCGCCCTTCTTTGGACAAAGACCATGAACGAGCCCATTCGAAACGTGGCGATCATCGCCCATGTGGATCACGGTAAAACCACCTTGGTGGACGAGTTGCTGAAGCAGAGCGGCACCCTGGAAGCCCGCAGCGACCATGGTGAGCGGATCATGGACAGCAACGATCTGGAGCGGGAACGGGGCATCACCATTCTCGCCAAGAACACCGCCATTCGTTTTGAGGGCACACGGATCAACATCGTGGACACGCCGGGACACGCCGACTTTGGCGGCGAGGTGGAGCGGGTCTTGTCCATGGTGGATTCGGTCCTGTTGTTGGTGGATGCGGTGGACGGGCCCATGCCCCAGACCCGCTTTGTGACCCAAAAGGCTTTTGCCCTGGGCCTGAAGCCCATCGTGGTCATCAACAAAGTGGATCGGGACGGCGCCCGCTGCGACGACGTGCTCGACGAGACCTTCGAGTTGTTCGACCGCCTCGGTGCCACCGACGAGCAATTGGACTTCACCACCATCTACGCCAGTGCGCTTGAGGGCTACGCGGGCCTTGATATGGAAGACCTCGCTTCGGACATGATGCCGCTGCTGCGGACCTTGGTGGAAGAGATCCCCCCACCCGACGTGGATCCCGAGGGTCCCTTCCAGATGCAAATCAGCTCCCTGGATTACACCTCGTACACCGGGGTCATCGGCATCGGCCGGGTGACTCGGGGGCGGGTGAAGCCGCGCCAAGAGGTGGTGGTTCTGGGGGCCGACGGCAGCAGCCGTAAAGGGCGCGTCCTGGAGGTGCAAACCAGCATGGGGCTCAGCCGAGTGCAGATGGAGGAAGCCCGGGCCGGCGACATCGTCTGCATCACC
>NZRT01000040.1 GCA_002696345.1 Myxococcales bacterium | reverse complement strand
TCACCCCATTGACGAACGACATAGCCACGCGCTCCATTCCCGCCATAATGCCCCTCGCTTTCCGCGATAGAAAGGCGTGAAAGATCAACGAAGGAATCGCTACGACCAAACCAAACTCCGTTGTGATCAGCGCTTCCGAAATGCCCCCGGATAGTGACTTCGCATCTCCGGTTCCGAAAATCGTGATCAGCTTGAATGTGTTGATCATACCCGTAACCGTACCGAGTAGTCCGAGCAAGGGAGCGGTGGCCGCCGTGACCGCAATGATCGAGAGTAAACGCTCTATCTTTGGCTGGGTAGACACCATTTTCTCCAGGAGTATTTCCTCGAGTAGTTCTTTGGGCTCGGCATGATTGGCCACGCCAACGGCAATCATCTCTCCCGTAGGTCCAGGCATCTGATTTGCTTCGTGTTTGGCGCCTTCGAGATCTCCGGAACGAATCTTTTTGATAACCTTGCTGAGAGAATCGCCAGGCAGACTTTTGTGCCCCATAAGCTCGAACAGTTTGTAAAACGAGACCGCTAACGACAAAAAAGCAAAGCCCAGTATCGGAAACACCCATACACCTCCCTTGAGAATATGCTCTACCGCGGTCTCCTGAGTCGAGGCAATGGCGATGGCCTTACCCAACGTGGGATCCAAGGGCAAAGATCCTTGCCCGTTGGTTGCCACCTCTGAAATAGCCCCATTTTCACCCTCGATAGGCAGGGCGCTGGCTTCCCCCGACTTAGCAGCCAAATTCAATCCGCCGCGACTCGAGCTCGAGCTGGAAAAGTAGGATACGGGACCGAAGAGCACGAAGGAACCGCCTTCCAACATTCCAGAGTCTGTAACTGCCTCACCTTCAAAAATCTGGCCTCCGATTATCGACTCAACACGTTCCATCCCCAACTCGACCGCAGATACCTGCTTGGCAATGATCTCCTCGTAAGAAAGGTTCGGGTCATCCACTGTCAGCAAGGTCTCGTCGATTGCCTCTTGATACAGTAGTCTCTCCGCCGGATCCGCTCTCGACTCAATGTTGGTGATATACTCCGTCATCAAACTGACGATGTAATCCACTTCGTCCCTTCGTTGCTTCGTATTGTTTTCGAGTGAGGAGAGATCGAAACCTTTAGCATCCGTGGTCCGGGAAACCTTGTCGAACTCCTGCCTCAATTCTCGCACCTCGAGACTCAGGCGATTCAAATCCTTAGATAGAGGCGCTTTTTCTCCAGCGATCTCCGCTCTCAACTCGGCCAACTCCCTCACCGAAGAGCTCAAAGATTTTTCCAATGAACCGACCGCTATGTCGAACTCCCCAAACGTGGGTATCGCGAATACCAACGATCCAACCAGAAACTTACACAATCCTTTCATACAATCCACCGCTCCTCAAATTAGTTGATCTTGACCGGGAGCTCGACGAATTCCGCCTGCATCTCTCCCGCATAAACCGAAAACAACTTAACGATTCCATCTCCGCTTTCCGGAACCTCCTCCCACTGCCAGCCGTTGCTCGACGGGAAGCCGATTCCCACGTAGGTGCCTTCACGATTCTTGAAAAAGGCTCCGGCTAAACCGAAGTAGAGAACATCCACCTCTGATTGCCCGGAATTCAATTTCTGGATATCCGAGACGAA
The DNA here is from genome assembly GCA_002696345.1 of Myxococcales bacterium. Taxonomy (GTDB): domain Bacteria; phylum Myxococcota; class UBA4151; order UBA4151; family UBA4151; genus UBA4151. The sequence goes on along the minus strand of NZRT01000040.1, from coordinate 7,489 downwards.
TTGTACACCGCTATTGAATTTGTCGGCCTGACTCAGAACCGCGATGACGCTTTGGAGACGCTGGGAAACCGAGAGACGAACTTCCTCTCCCTCACGCGGGATTCGGGCGAAAAGCGTCGAAACTTCTTCTTGCAGGGGAACAGGAAACTGGCTGTGCAGGGCAATCACTCGCTTTTCCACCATGCCAATCTTATCGCCGAGAACATCCACCGCAGCCCGGTACTCATCGCTTTCGTTGAGGAGCTCCTCGCGCCTCTTGTCTGACTCAGACAAGCCCTCCTCAGCGATTCGGATCTTCTCCATCAAGCTGGCCTTTTCTGTCTCAAGCAAAGCGATCATGTCTTTGATGATCGCTTGTCCCGCTTGCCAGTCCGCCTTTTCTTCTGAGATCATTTTTTCTACTCCAACCCATTCGCTAACCAAGTTTCTAGCTTCGTCCAGGGTTTGAGCATAGAGGGCAGCGACTTGGATACAGCAGAAAGAGATAGCGGCCTTTAAAAGCCGCGACGGGAGAGACTTACCAATTTTCACAGAAAACCCTAAAGCGGGAAATGCGCCAAATCCAAATTCGACGCTAATTCTCAACCCAGTCCGCTCGATCTGACGAAATTAGAACATTAAGTCCAATACCAGTCAGCTCAAAATCGAACAAAAAATCGAAGCGCAGAGGATCAATCCAAGAACTACTTCGATACTTCAGAAGCGTCGCGCAAGTTGCGACCGGCATCCAGAGCGAAACACTTACTTGGAACATTGGTGGATCCTTTGCAAAATCACTGCGTACTCAACGGTTTGAAGAATACTCTATCTATCGATTTGCTAACTATTTGCTGGAATCGCTGCATTTCGTTGCACCTATCTGTATCTCCTTGGAAACCCACTCGTCAGCAAGACGCAGATAAGCAACATCCAAATGGTCCGGTTTTCCCCTTGGTCTAGACCCGGTCTTGTCTCTCCGCTCTGAACGAGTGGGCTCGAGCCCGTCGCGCCGCCGTTTCAATACTCGAACCTGTGGCGAGGCTTCTCGACGCAGAACTCGACCGGAGGCGGACAAAGTTCTAGCCCAACAAACTACAAGCGCAGCCCTTCGCGGCCTGACAACAGCAAGCCTGACTACTCAAACAACCCAAGATAAGCTTTGATGCGCGAAAACTTCGCCTAACTATTGGAGAATAGCTACGAGGGTTTCGCAGAATTAATAACGAATCGCTCTATCACGAGCATCTAGCCATTGACCACCGGTCTGAAGTAGATGATTCCAAAAAGTCCTATTCAACACCGAACTCCGTAACCCATCCAAACAAATCAGCTGAACTTTCCGTTTTCCAATGAACCAAACCAACAGACGTCACTTCCTTAGAACCGCCACTGCTGGCGTAATGGCTGCCGGCCTGAACCCCAACTTCAGTATCGCTCAAGAAGAGGGGCGCAAAAAGCCCAACATCGTCATCCTCTTCATCGACGATCTTGGCTACGGAGATATCGCTTGTTTCGGCAACCCGCGCATCCCTACACCCCACATCGACTCGCTCGCCACTCGTGGGGCCAAGTGCACAATGTCCTACATCACCAATCCGCCCTGCTGCCCAAGCCGTTGCAGTCTAATGACGGGCATGTATGCCCAGCGCTTTGGCAAGTCAGGCATGGCTCGCGGACTGCCCATTCCCGAAAACCATCCCACCATGGGCGAGTTCATGCGCGATGCCGGCTACACAACCGGACAAATCGGCAAATGGGATATCGGCGACAACACCCAAGGCCCTCACCAACGTGGTTTCACGGAAGTCGCTAAGAACGCTCCTGGAAATCAATACGACCGCGAGAATGAAGATGGCAGCTATGCCTACCTGACCGATCTCGACGGCGACTACATGGCCGAATTCGTCAACCAGAACGCCACCCGTACGACAAGCTCTGGGCAGCCCAAGCCCTTCTTCCTTTACTTCTCTCCCTTCGCCGTTCACTCGAACGTCAAGAACACGCCACAGCACTATCGCGACCGAATACCCGGCGGCAATGGAACCGCCTACGAGGGAGCGGTGGTTGCCGTTGACGACGCCGTAGGCAAATTGCTGGCCCAACTAAAGAAACACGACCTCGAAAACGACACCCTCATTTTCTTCACCGGGGACAATGGCGCCAATCGCTCTCACGGCGGTTCGTCCGAACCTTACCGCGGAGGGAAAGGCAGAGACACGCAACAGGAGGGCTGGGTTCACACGCCGACCATCGTCACTTGGCCCGGAGTCATTCCGGCAGGCGTCACTTACGAAGGCAAGACCGCCACCATCGATTTCTACGCCACTATGGCAGCGGCCATTGGCAAACCGCTACCGGATCGTTGCGACGGGGTTAACCTGCTGCCCTACCTTAAAGGCGAGAAGCAAGGCGACGCCCACGAGTATATCTTCTGGCACAACGCCGACCCCACCGACGAACCGCGCCGCAACCTATATGCGGTTCGCTGGAAGGACTGGCGAATGGTTAAAGGCCTGTACTACTGGCAGCTATACGATCTCAAGAAGGACCCCAAGGAGATGAATGATCTCGCCCGGAAACATCCCGACGTGGTCAAACACCTACGCGAACGCTATAATGAATTCGTGAATACACTCCCGCCGCTGAAGCCCAGCGTGAACTACAAGGGCGGCGGACAAGTGCCTAAAGGTTGGGGCTGGCACTACAGCAAGGGATAAAAACTCGATCCTATGAGCCACATTCAAGTGCAGAGAATCGCTTGCTCGATTCTCGCCCTCCTGGTTTCTCAAGGCCTCTTCGCCGAGCGGCCAAACATCATCGTCTTTCTTACGGACGACCAGGACAAGGAATCTATCGGCGCCTATGGCGGAAACGTCTGGACACCCAACTTGGATCGCATGGCTCGCGAGGGCATACTATTCCACAACGGATTCGTCACCAGCACCGTCTGCACGCCATCACGCTACTCTTTTCTGACCGGACGCTACGCGAGCCGCTCTACATCCGAGCCATTCCTGCACGAGAATCCGGATGGTCACCAGGCCTTCCCTGCGTTCAACATGGGGCTCGAGCCGGATAACCGAAACGTCGCGGGCGTTCTGTCTAAAGCAGGCTATCGAACGGGTTTCGTCGGCAAGTACCACGCCAGCGGTATCGAAAGTTTGAGGATGAAATCGGATTACAAAGCATGGGGCTTGAAGTACATCCCCCGGGACGCCAAGCGTTCTCCTGAGTTGAGCGAAGCCTTCCGCTACAATGAGATCCAATACCGCAAGCTGCTCGCATCACGAGGATTCCATTGGGCCAAGAACATCTACTTGGGCAATATGGAAAAACCCTACTCGGAGCACAACTTGGAATGGACTATCGACGCTGGGCTAGAGTTTATCGAGGACAGCGTCAAATCCGGCAGCGGTCAGCCATTCTATCTGCACCTTTGCACCACACTCGTCCATGGACCAGACCGCTCTTGGAGTCGTTCGATCGGGCAACCGCTAGTCTCCGGTTCTGGCCTGGAAAAAGAAGCGATCCAACCGGAAGGCATGCTGACGCGCAAAGCGATTCTCGATGAGTTGTCGAAGCGCGGCCTTGATCCGGACAAAGGGCACGCCGGCTACTCATGGATCGACGCGGGCGTCGGGGCCATATTGGCGAAACTCGAGAAGCTCGGTATCGACGACAACACCCTGCTCGTTCTCACGACCGATCATGGCTCTCGGCAAAAAGGTTCTCTGTTTGACGTCGACGGCGCCTCCGTCCCGTTCATCATGCGATGGCCTGGCAAGATAGCCGCCGGAATCGAAAGTCAAGACCTCGTTCAAAGTATCGATATTGTGGCGACAGCCTTTGACCTCGGCAATGCATCGATTCCTGCGGAATATGAATTGGATGGGAAAAGCCTTGCCCCTCTTTTCGGAGGACAAACGCCCGAAAACTGGAGGAATCACGTGTACCTGGAACTCGGATTCGGGCGGGCGATTCGCACCCATGAGTACAAATACATTTCAATACGGTACCCCGAAGAGCATCTGAGCGTCATCCGAAAATCAAAGCCTGAGAACCTGCCCAAAGTCATGGCTCCCTTGAACCGGGCAGGCATCGGAACGCGCGGATCCGCTAATCCGAATTTCTACTACGAGGATGCTCTATTCCGAATCGACCGCGATGGGAACGAGCGCAGAAACCTAATCGACGATCCCGAATCGCGAAGCGCCTTGCAGCAGCTGCGATCTATGATGGCTCAAACGGTCCAAACCACAGGGCGTCCCTACGGCGAATTCGTTTCCGGCGGAAACGCGACAAGCCCCGGGCAGGTTGAAGCGCAGCAAAAGCTAGTTCGAAAGATGAAGATACAGGGGAAGAAGGTCACTCTCCCGTACTAACCTCGCCCTACGCGCCGCCCTGCGAGCGATCGGGCGACCCGGGCTTAATCCCACCCGATGAACAAATTCCGGACAAACTTTCGTAAGTCTTTCACTCGAAAAATGCGGGTTCATTAACACCTTTTCTTCATTAATACTGACATGAGATTTAATCGCCGGGCGACCCTCACAGTGGCTATACTCGCCATGACATCAGCCGTTTCTCATAGCCTCGATGCCAACCAAACCATTGCCTCATTCGAAAACCCTTCCACGCTAAGCAACTGGGGAGTAGTGAATGACAGTGTTATGGGCGGAGTCTCCACCAGTGGCTTCCGGCAAACCGAAAACGGCACACTCCTTTTCAAAGGTCAGCTCTCGCTTGAAAACAACGGCGGCTTCGTTTCGCTCCGCAACCGCCCGCGAAACCTCGATCTCGATAATGTTGCCGGCTTTGTCGTCCGAGTCCGTGGCGATGGTCGAGCCTACTACCTCGACCTTCGGGAAAGTCGGCAAATGACTGCGGGTTCTTTTAGAGCCAGTTTCGCCACCAAAGACGGAGAGTGGACAGAAACCTACATTCCCGCTTCAGAGTTCGTTCGCCAATCTTTCGGCAGACCGTATCCAAATACTCCACTCAGGCCTCAGAGTATCTCTTCGCTGGGCTTCACGCTTTCCGACAAAAACCCGGGTCCCTTCAGTCTTGAAATCGATTACGTGAAAGCGGTCGCTCGTGGAGATGCCAACGATTCGTCCTCTATTAATTCTGAAACAGAACGGGCATTGGACAGCAGCCCGGAAGCCATCATCAATCTTGCGATAAGCCGAGGCGTACCTCTGTTCAATAGCGGCAACCCGGATGCCTGCGTAGCCATCTATGAAATCGCTTGCCTAGCTCTTCTGGAGCGAAACGCCTTAAGCCAATCTACCAAAACTAGGATTTCCCAATCGCTTACGGACGCGAGCCAAGCCCAGTCTTTCACTCGCCAAGCCTGGATCCTCCGTTACGCCCTCGACGACGCGCTACAAGAGCTGCAAGAAATCCTTTGATTCAGAACCCCTGAGCCCGCCTGCTCCTGAGCGAAGTTCTTTTAAACTCGTAGGAACTAACGGGTATCGCTGTATTCACCTATCAACAATCTTTTCACATGCATCCAGTTCTTGATTCTTTTCGCCACACCGTTGTCGTATCACTTCTTCTTTCGCTTGAGCCCGTTGGGATCGGACAAGAATCTCCTTCGACTAAGTCTTCTACGAACGCCGATCCTAGCGAAACCATAGTCGGCGATGCATTGCTAAACCAGGAAGCCTATTCATTCCTGGCTACCATGATCACCCAATACGGGCATCGCTTGCCGGGAACCCCTGGCAACGATCAATCCCTCGACTATCTCCAAAAAGAGCTGGAAAACCTTGGAGTGGAGGTTCACCGAGAATCATTCCAGCATCCGGGTTGGGTTCGCGGCGATGACAGAGCCATCCTAATACAGCCAGAAAACCGTCCCCTTCGCTCCATTACCTTGGGCTACGTCGACCGCCAAAATCCGGTCGAAGCCCCAGTCGCCCTTTTGAGATCAATCGATCTGGATACCCTGGACCGAAAAGCGCTGGATGGCCGGATTATCCTTGTTCCCTCGTCTCTTCGTCTAAACCAAGCGAAGTACCTACGTCTGGCTAACGATTTCGGAGTGTGCGGCGCTTTACTCATGAATCGCGTCAACGGTGGCCAGTTACTCGCCCGAGTGGCTAACCACGATGGCGATGCCCCTCCCTTCCCTCTGTTCGGAATCACCCGGGAAGATGGGCTGCGCCTCCGGGCCCAGTTGGAAGTAGATATCCCCGTGGTCGTCCGACTCGAAACGCTTTCCCAAATCAAGCCCATGAGTAGTGAAAATCTGGTGGCGGTTCTGCCAGGAGAATCTGATGAGCGAATCGTACTCGGTGCCCACTTCGACTCATGGGATCTCGGACAAGGAGCCATGGACAACGGACTTGGAGTAGCCCAGCTATTTGAGGTTGCCCGCCTCCTTCAAAAGCACTCACCAAAAAACGCCTACACGGTGGCTATCGTGTTTTTCAACGCCGAGGAGTGGGGATTGTGGGGCTCGCGCCGCTACGTGGAAGCCCACCGCGATGACCCTATCCGAGTCATGATCAATGTAGACATGGTTGGCGATATCACCGGAGTGAATGCCATGGGGTTCGACGAGCTCGTTCCCGTTCTAGACTCTTTCTCCGCCAACCTAGGCGCTTTGAAGTTCTCTAGAAAACTGGCCAACCAGACCTGGCTGGGCAGCGACCACCATCCATTCATACTCGAAGGCTTCCCGGCCATCACTTTCTACGCCCCGATCCCAGCGGATGACGTTCGCTACTACCATGACGTAGCAGACACCTTCGATAAAGTGGACCCTGCCTTGCTCGCGAAGTCCTCCGCAATAACCGCCCTCCTTGTCCACCATCTCGCCAACGACACCGCATCCGACCTCCGGCGCTATTCTCGTGAAGAAACGGCCAACCTGTTCCGTAAAGCGGGCCTCGAGAAACGTATGGTGGACGCCGGTCAGTGGCCCTTCGCCGATATCCCGTCAAAGCCCTAGACTTTCGGAGTCGCTCTGGGCATCAAATCCCCAAGGTAATGATGGGGCTGTTTCCAAAGCACTGGCCAGATGGAGTCCTGTGGATTTCGTTTCTTCAGCGAGTGAATTCTAGGCATCTTTTGATTCTAGCCAGTTAGAAAAACGTATGGCCCATGGCTCTGGAGAAAAGTATTCGGAAGTGTGCAACCGATCAACCTCAGCATTCATTCCAGCATTGGGTTTAGGTATGCCTAGCCATGCCCACAAAGCCTTCCTGTTTGCTGCAAACGACATTCTTTCCCTGAATGGACTTTCATCAATCAGCCCATATGTGAACTGGTGGTATACGTCTTCAAAACGTTGGTACCTTACCCTCTCAAACCAGAACAGTCTTTCATAAATTTGCAGACAGATTGCAGACAAAATATTAGTAGCATACCGCTCTAATCCCCCATCACCTCGGGGTTGGCCTCGACCATCTCGCGGGCCATTCTAGCTGGCCTTTCTTGCTACCTAATTTCAAGGTAGAATGATGTGTGTCATTTCTTGCACGATTCGCTCATACTCATG
>NZRT01000039.1 GCA_002696345.1 Myxococcales bacterium | reverse complement strand
CCCTGTTCCCCCCCCACCGCCGGATCCAAGCAACGCATATGCCGATGACCCCCAAGCAGCAACTTTGGGTCATCGTCTCTTCTTCGATACGAGGCTCTCCAGTACGGGAACCGTCAGTTGTGCGACCTGCCATCAGCCGAAGCACGCATTGACCAGTCCGACGCCGAAGTCCCAGGGACTCGGAATGACGGAGCGCAATGCGCCGGGCTTGTTGGGGATTGCCCATCAACGATGGTTCTATTGGGATGGCCGGAAAGATTCCCTTTGGGCGCAGTGTACGGAGCCTCTGGAACATCCGGCAGAACATGGAACATCTCGGACTGCTGTTGTAAAGCTCCTGTCGGAGCACTACCGGCAGGAGTACGAGGCGATCTTCGGCGCCCTCCCCGCCGCAAAGATTTTGAAGGAACTCGATGCCCGTGCACGACCGGATCCTGACGCCCCTAAATCTCCCCACCATTTGGCGTGGCAGAGCTTTTCACCGAAATTACAAGGGGAACTGACTCGCGGTTTCGTCAATCTCTGCAAAGCGGTGGGGGCGTATCAGCGAAAGCTGCAACCGATGACCTCACCATTTGACAATTATGTTGCTGCGCGCCGAGCTGGTGATCCAAGAGGTGGAAATCACCTCAGCAGGCAAGCAGAGCGGGGCTTGGAGCTCTTCGTGGATCGAGCCAAGTGTATTCTTTGTCACAACGGTCCCATGCTGAGTGATCGTAGCTTTCATAATCTCGGCTTGCCGTCCCAACGGGCTCTTTCTCGGTGTCAAACCCATAACTGTTTGCCCGACCGAGGCCGGGAACATGGCGCGGAAGATTTGCTGAAGGATGAGTTCAACTGCAATAGCTCCCATAGTGACGCGAAGGAGTGCAAAGAGTTGGGCTATTTGAATGCATCATTTGAGGACTTTAAAGGAGCATTTAAGACACCGAGCTTGAGGAGCGTTAAAGAGACTGCTCCTTACATGCATTCGGGAGAATTCCCTGATCTCGAAGCTGTGATGACATTCTACAACACGCTTCCCGCTGAGGCAGATTACGGTCATCGGGAACTGTTTCTCCGACCCTTGAAGTTACGCCCGGTGGACCTACGAGACATTATCGCTTTCATGGAATCTCTCTCCGGCCCTGAAAATCCGTGGGCGAATCCCCCATGAGTCGGTTCAAACCACCTTGGTACCTCACTTTGTGCGTTCTCGCAGTCGCTCCCGCATTAGCCTACTTGGGCTTCTGGCAGTTGAGTCGTAATCGCGAAATGACAGCTCATAAGGCCATGCTGGATGACCGTATTGGACAAGATGAAGTTATCTTGGATGGATTGGGGGGGCGTAACTGGCCTGCGCCCTGGCGCCGGGTTCGGCTGAAGGGAGAATTTACCGGAGGTCAGGTCTGGGTGATTAACCGCTACGTCGGTGGCGCCCTTGGGCATGACCTGATCGCTGGCTTTCGGTTGGCCAAGGGAGGGGTTTTGTTGGTGGACCGAGGCTGGGTTCCAGAGGGACCCATTCCTGATCACATCGATAGCCCCGAAAAGAGACCGGGCTGGGCTCCTCCCAGCGGCCCGTGGGAACTCAGCGGCTTGTTACGCAAATGGCACACTGATGTGGATGCAGAGGTAGCTCCTCAGCGCTTTCGGAGTTTAGACGGCGGGCGGATCGCCAAGGCCTTAGGACTCCCCATCGCACCCTATTACCTCGATCAGGGAGCGCTTCTTTCGGAAGGGGAGAGAGCTGTTGGCTTTCCTCGAAGGGGCTTTCACGCTTTCAAGATACGATCTCCGCACCTTAGCTATGCAGTGCAATGGTTTAGTCTCTGTGTGACTCTGCTCGTGCTATACGTTCTTGTTGGCCTCCGGCGCGCTCGTGCGCCGGAAGATGCGAAGCTCAACAAAGGGGCTTTTCCGGCGCCGACAAAGGCTGAGGTTAGTAAGCCTTGATGGCGTCTTGCTCATCTCGGACGACCACAAGGAACGGTTGAACCCCTGAGCAGCGATGGTTGCAAACGGAGTGATGGACAGCCATGCCTTCCCCGACCGGTGCACCTGCGGGCCGAAACCGGATTTCCACATTTTCTCCAGGTTTGAGTCGCTGCCGCAAGCCAAGACTTGGAACGAAAAATTCACCATGGTTTTGGGCGGACAACTGAAGTCGAACGGGTTGACCAGCGATCAAGTGGAGATCTCGCTGCTCTTTCCCTGAACTCGACGCAAAGGTCCAAGTCCCTTCTTTAAACCAGGCACTGATGGCTCTTTCTGGCAGATGAGGGGGAGCCAAAACTTGAGCCGAGCGCCAGGCCATCAGGGTGCCAACGGTGCTGAAAACGAGAATCCAGAGCACCATGACGATCAGACGCGGGCGATCCCTGCCGGGATCATCATCGCCCCAGGCTTTCAGGAGAGCCGCTGCTGCTGCCGCTGTCGCCACAAGAACGGCAAAGCCGCAGGCGAGTGCAAGGACTTGCCAGAGGCTCACGCGTTACCGAAGTTCTACAAGTTCCACTTCGAAATGAAGCGTTGCATTCGGGGGAATGACACCACCTGCGCCACGGGCACCGTAGGCGAGCTCCGGCGGAATAATCAGTTGCCGTCGTTCACCGGCTCGCATGTCTAAGAGCGCCTCATCCCAGCCTTTAATCACCTGTCCAACGCCGACTTTAAACACGAGGGGAGTGCCTCGCTTCACGGAGCTGTCGAAGACCTTTCCATCGGGAAAGGTACCCGTGTAGTGGGCTGCGATCGTTTGTCCTTGTGTCGGCTTGGGTCCCGAACCTTCTTGCAAGACTTGCCACTGTAAACCGCTGGGTGAAGACATGAGCTTTGCTCCTTTTGGAGTATTTTTGGGGGTTTTGGATTGATCGTATTTAACGGCTGCTTTTGGATTGGGCGCCGAAGGTTTTTTCGCTTCGCTCGCACAGCTTAACACAAGGAGTGCAGGCGTAACGAAGAGGAGCCATTTTTTCATCGATTTACTCCGAATGCTGGCGCCGCATAGCGTTACTTGTCGTCAAGGGCACGGACAAAAACTTGCGGGCTGGAGTTGGCTGTAGGAGGTTGGGGGTGGAGAGACCCCCATGAACCTACGTTGGCTGCCCTTGCTATGTGTCGCATTGTCTTCGCCTAGCCTCGCCAACGGTGTCAGCAAAAAGACGAAAAGAAAGTCGACTAAAGTCAAGGCTCCCACCAAGCCGAAGGAGGTGCAGCCCCTCATACAAACCCCATGGATGTCCATGGGAGAAGCTGGCGTTGAGTTCTTCGTTGCTGAGGCTATTTTTGATCCACTCGATTGGTCGAAAGAACGAGCCTATCGGATCACGGGAGGATCAAAATCTGGATTGATGAAAGGCGACCTGTTGGTGGTGTTCCGGGGGGAAGCAAAAGCTCCGGTGGCAGAACTGGAGTTGTTCGATGTTCAACCGGGCCGCTCTTTTGCTCGTGTACGTCGGCGTGTAAATCCCAAGCGTGTTGCTGGTCTTCGTTACCACAGTGTGATGGTCGGTGATTTAGTGAGTCTCATCGAAAATCCAGAACCGAGGGTCTGGCAGAAGCCGAAACCCAAGCGGAAGCGTCGCCGCAGGATCGTCCGCCGCCAACAACCCAAACCGTTCGCTCCGAAGGCGGGTATGTCCACAGGCGACTCGAAGATTTTGGTGGGCGGTCGAGAACTCCCAACGACCGGTAGTTCGCCGCTGCAACTGACTCCGGCCCAGAAGGCGACTGACAATAAGTAGCTTACTCGTCAGCGAGCCATTGACCTAAGCCTTCGAGTGTATCGAGAATCAACGGCAGAGTTTCTGGGCCTGTCGAGTTGGTTTCCTCGTAGTGGTCCCCTTCGGCTTCATCAAAATAAGGGGTCGTAGGATGAAGTTTCCAGTCATAGGGGGGCACGAGATAGCCTAATTCATCGTTACCAAGACCCACGATGATACTGTGACGAATCCCTGGGATCATGGTTCGTAAGATTTGATCCTGATTCATTGCTTCGATGTCCGGTGGGTTGGGGTTGTCCGGACTGATCAGGTCGTAACTTTCCGGGGTGTAAGGAAAGGGGTCGATGAGGCTCCCCGGAACAGCATTCTCAGGAAACAACTCCCCAGGGACGGTGAGCCAGCCAATGGGGCCGAGTCGAGCCCATACGACTTCTGTGACGGTGTGAGGTAGGTTCCGGGGCGTCAGATCATCGCCCGGTTCGATGAATTCTTCCTCGTTGTAGTCGACGATCTCTCGGTCAAACAGCCCTAACTGGAGCGCCACATGAAACTGTGTGTTGAAGATGGGTACGTGGATTCTCTTGGTTCCGAGCAGGAGGTCAGCAGATCCAAGCGTTTCGACTTCAGGTGAAGCCAGTGCACGCAAACCGATTTCAGCCAGTCGGCGCCCCATCACCCATGCGCTTTCATGGCTGCGCCGTTTTAGAACTCGTCCATCGTCCTCCCGGATCGTGAGTCCTAGTGGTGTCATCAGCCCGCCGACGGTCCCTTGCAGGTAGATGGCAATCCCCCCTAAACCCGGAAGGTCTGCGGCTTGGGAGCCTTGTTCCATATGCTCCCTCAAACCGTGGGCAAAGTCGGAGCTGACGAGGTTGTTCACATTGGCAAGAATTTCCGGATGGTTCCCCCAATTGTAGAGGGTTGTGATCGTGCTGCGATCGACCGTGGATACGGCTTGGATCAGCGTCGCGGTGTCGTCCATGACCTGTGGGTCTCGAGTGTCGTTCAAGAGTCCTTCAATACCCGTTCGGGTCGTCACAACTCGAAGCTCGGCTGGCTGGAGGGATTCCATCGCATCTTTCACTGCCAGCGTTGTTTGCGCTTTGACGCGTTCGATGAAACGGGGATTGACCCCGCTAACCCGCGGCAGGATATCGTTGGGGTTTTGAATCGGTCCCCATTGACCCATCGTGTCCGGCGCTTCATGCACGTGAGTGGCACTGATCAGTAGATAGTCTGGAGCATCTTGACCCATCGCTTGTTCCACTCGCCGGCGGACGCGGGCCACATCGTCAAAGAAGAAACCCACGACATCGAGGGAGCAGATGACGATGGTTTGATCGCCTCGTTCGACCGCCATGCAGCGGGCCCAGATTGGGTCGTGGACACCCAGAGCTGGGATGTTGGAGCCAAAGCCGGATTGCCAGAGGCCGTCATAATGTCCGTTGCCCTCTCCCTCGTCGGCACCGGTGTAGGGACCGTCATCGACAACACCATCAAAGTCATCGTCTTCACCATTGGCTCGCAGTTCCAGCGGTTCGGCGATATTGTCTGGACAAATACGGTCAAGGCCACAGTCGAAGAACCAATCAGGTCGACGGTCTCCCTCTCCTGAATCGGCGCCGGGCCAACCCGGGTCACCCTCGCAAAGCCCATCACGACCGCAATCGCTGCGAGGAAGCTTTCCGTAGCCATCCACAAGTTCACCACAGCGCATCAGGCGGCTTGGTTCACTCCAAACCCCCTGAAAGTCGGCTGCCTCCATCGCATCTCGCGTAAGGTTGATGTCGTGGCTGTGTCCGTGATGCTCCTCCTGAGTGATCTGTACGCCTGTAACGGGGTCTCCTTGGGGATCGATGACGATACGGTGCTGGTGACCCACCGTTTCATTCGTATCGAGTTCAGTACGGGCACCACCCAGCACCTGAGCTGTTTGGATTTGCGATAGGGTTAAGTGGTGGCGGTGACCTGCGCCACGAAACTTCTGAACTGGGTCGCAGTTCTCCGGATTTCGATAACCCAAATAATTGGGATTGGCGACTTCGTAACCCTGTGGACTGATGTCTCGCTTTGAGGCGCCAACCCGTAAGGTACCACTCGGTGCTTGTACGATCAGATCAGGTTTAATTCCTTGCCGCTGGGGCGTTGGTCCGGCGTCCCCATCCGATGTCGTTTCCGGGCAGCCCAGGGTTACCGCCAGAAGGGCAATGCAGGTTCGGCTGTGAGGTCTCATCGGCCGGGTCGCACACTGGCAACGGTCACGGAGTCTGGGTAGACGAAGATTCGATTGGAACCAATGAGAGTCAGTTCCGCGGTCTTGCCATCCATTTGAGCCTCAAGACATGCCTGGTCCGTACAATCCGCAGGCAGCCCCTCAGCGGACAAACCACCGCAGGCGCAGTCAACTGCGTCCGTGCACCACTGCTTGTGCATCACGGCTGCCAAGGTGGTTTGGCCGGCTGCATGGTTCAGAATAGCGAACACGCCGTCGCCATCCGTCGAGCGAAGGACTGGGCTCGGCAGATCCCCGGTAAAGTAGGCGACCTTTGTCTGGCGGTCCACAGCGGTGGTACCGATGGCGGCGCCCAGGATGCCGTCGCCTTCGCTGCAGTCGTAGACCGACCCTGCGATGGCTCCCCGGCCTTGCCCATCCAGCAAGTCGTCGCTGCCTTCGATGCCCGCACCGACGCCTGCCACGAGTGGAATCGAGGCGTAGCTCTGCTCCGTGATCGCAACGAAGCTTGCGAACCCGGTATGTTCGGGGACGCAGACTCCTTGGTAGCAAAGACTCCCTTCTGCACACTCGATATCAGCGCAACTTTCACCGCCCCATGCAGGCGTCGTGAGCCAGATGCCGTGGGTCCATGTATCGACATAAGGAAGTTCGACTCGGTCGAGTACGTCCACCTCACCGTTCCCGTCGACATCGCTGGTCCGAACTCGGGCCACGACGGGAACTCCGCCGGGAGCGTCCGGAATGACCGCCATACCATCGGCATCGCACTGTTCCTCGCACGCACTACGGAGCAAGCCTTGGAGTTCGGCATCCGCGTGGGTGATTTCTGAACAGGCAATCACGCGGCCGCTCGCCTCAGGCGCTCGCAAGGCCGGATCGGTATCGGTCACAGTCCACACATCGACATCCAAATCGACGACGGTTTCTCCCGGTCCAAAGATTGAAACACAGGCGAGCATCAGGCTGGCGACGCTCTCGCCCCGCTCTTGGGGGGTGCATCCCAAATCGGGTAGATTCGTTGTGGCGCCCATGTGAGGCTTTGCCGGACCATTTCGGGAGATCGGCCACGTGATCTCTAAGGTGTCTTCACCGACTGTGATTTCAGAGCTGTAGCCTCGCTGTGTACAGGCTGCCGGCTCGGGACCTCCGCCAGCGTCTGCGGCGCTAGAGCCGTTTGGATCGTTGGACTCGGAGGGGCAGGCGACGAGGGCAAGTAACGAGAGGGCGAAAACGAAACGCATGGTTCCTCCTGAAGACTGTTCAGCGGTCGGCTTTAAATGGCAGTTATCCGCAAGAATCAAAGGAAAACCGAAGTCATCGGTGATTCGTCCCAGTTTGTGTTTCGTGATCTGGATGCTGAAGTTTCAGGGAGCGGCTCGCCACCGTCCGGCGAGCGCCTTCAGTTCAAGACTCAGCCAATGTGCATCGAGATGGAGGACATGACCGTCGGCGACCACCCGTCGGCCGGCGACGTAGACTTCAGCAATTGCCCGTTCTGTCATACTGTGTACGATGTTTTTGGCCAGGTTGTGGACTGGCTGCATCGAGAGGTCATCCAAACGGATGACGCTGAAATCAGCCTGATAACCCGCTTCCAGCCGTCCCGTTGGAAGTTGCAGAAGATCTGCGCCCCCAATCGTTGCGAGGGTAAAGGCCGTTTCAGCGCTCAGCGCAGCTCCGTCGCAGGCATCGACCTTGGCGAGCATGGAACAGCTTCGGGCTTCGTCATAGACGCTGTGACGGCTGTTCGTACAGCCACCATCCGTTCCCAAACCCACGGTCACCCCTCGATTTAGGTAGGCATTCACCGGAGTAACTCCATCCCCCAAAAACATATTACTTGCGGGGCAATGGGCGATGGAAGCTCCAGCCTTTGCGATCGCATCTAGTTCATTCTTCTCAAGCCAAATTGCGTGTACCAAAACCGATCGCTCATTGAGCCAGCCCTGATGCTCGAGGTGCTCTACGGGCCCGATTCCCCACTGATCCAATGCTTCCTGACGTTGGTACGACTCCTCAGCAATGTGCGTATGGCAAGGGGAGTGCCAATCTTTGGCAAGAGCGACCCCTGCCTCAATCATTGGGCTGGAAGCACCATGCAGACTGTGGGGTGCGGGCTGTAAATTCAGCAGCGGGTCATCGGCGATCTCCGAGCGCAGTTGTTGGGAACGAGTCACGGCGTCGTCGATCGTTTCCCGAAAAGACACCGGCGCCCCGTCCCAATCGTACATCGTCCGAGCGAGGACACAGCGTATGCCTAGATCTTTGGCGGCTCGGAGAACGGCACGGTCATTATCAAGTCCATCCGCATGAACGTAAAAGAAATCACAGACAGTCGTTGTGCCGCTGCGAAGCATTTCGGCGAAGGCCAAGAGGGCGCCCAGGTACACTTCGTCGGGACCGAGATGAGCGCCGTATCGATAGAGTCCCCGTGCCCGCCACTCAAGAAATGGAAGATCATCGCCCAAGCCTCTCAGCAGTGCTTGGAAGCTATGGTTATGAACGTTAACACCCCCTGGAATCAGCGCACAATCGGGGTGGTCTATGATTTCGTCTCCTGGCTCGGGATGAGGTGCGATCCCCCGGATGACTCCGGAATCATCGACCCGCAGTACACCACTGACAGGAACCAAATCGGGTCCTAAAATCGCTTCGGAACGGTGGGCATGGACGACCATTAGATTTCCTTGTTTGCGGAATTCGGGTGCCGGCCGGCTTCATGGCCGCTACAAGCCCCTCTGTCCAGAAGCTACGGGAGCGATCGTATGGCCCGCCATATTGTGTTCAGCATGATGACCTTGCCTTTACTGGTAGCCTGTCCCGAATCGGACCATCGGCCGATGGTGACGGATGCGGGGCCAGAGCGACGTGACCAGTTATGCCTTGAAGGGCAGTTCCAATGCGCTGGCGATTCCACATGCATTCCGGAAGCCTGGGTGTGTGATGGCCAAAACGATTGTGCCGGTGGCGATGACGAACCGGCTGATTGCCTGCCTCCTGGTGCAGATGCCGGGCCTGGTGGTGGCCAAGATGCCGGCACCGGTCATGATGACGATGCCGGCAATGGTGGCGATGGTGACGCCGGGAGCGGTGGCGGCAACGATGCGGGTGTTGGTGGCGATGATGCGGGTGCCGGCGGTGGTGCTGATGCGGGTGCTGGCGGTGGTGCTGATGCGGGTGCTGGCGGCGGTGACGATGCGGGCGGTGGTACTGATGCGGGTGCTGGCGGTGGCGACGATGCGGGCGCTGGCGGTGGTACTGATGCGGG
>NZRT01000038.1 GCA_002696345.1 Myxococcales bacterium | reverse complement strand
TTAAATTTAAAAAAAAACTTATGTTTACACGAATAAACACAATAAAAAATTTTATTATTTTTTATTATTTTTTTAGTTCTCTTATTTTTGCTCAGTCTTATCAAAAATCTCAACCTTTAAGCTTTATCACCAATGGAGATTTTCAGATAAGATCACTAACATTACCAAATGTAGATGTAAATGAACAATTGGATCAAGACAAAAAGGCATCTCATTTAAAAATGCTGAAATTCGGTTATAAACATGAATTAAACCATGAATTTCTAGAGGAATCAAATTCATTTATATATGAAAATAAAAAAATATTTGTATTAGAATATCTAACTTCAAACGCGCTTGGTGTAAGGGCAGTCTTTGAACCATTTTTTTTACCTGATGGCGTTAGCTTATTTGTTTATAATCATGATATGTCGCAAATAGCAGGTGCATACACAGATGAAAATAATAATGAAGCAATGTATTTTTCAACACCATTAGTTGAAGGAGAAAAAATTATTATAGAGTTAAACATAGAAAATTATGTTAATCTAGATGATATAAGTTTGACTGTATCATCAATTATACATGATTATCGTGGAATTATCCAAATGAGGACAAATAATAATTCTGATAGACAATGCGGAAATGATGTATTTTGCGAAGATGCTCATAATTTTATTGATCAAATAAATTCAGTGGCGTACATAGAAATGTCTCAGAATATTTGTACTGGTACAATGATTAACAATATGAGAAACGATTTGACTCCATACTTTTTGACAGCAGCTCATTGTGTAAATGGTGACAATCCTGAAGGCCTGAGATTTTATTTTAATTATAACAAGAATGGTTGTGGAAATGGAGATATATCATATGGTGAATATGCATATGGCTCTACTATGATATCTAATTGTGATTGTTTAGTGGGTAATTACCCTAACATAACTCTCATTGGACCTGACTTTGCATTGCTTCAAATTACTGATTCAATACCCACAGAGTGGGAGGTATATTATGCAGGATTCAATGCAACAAATCCAGCTGAACTACCTGTATCTTCTGGTGTTCATCATCCTTATGGAACTTATAAAAAAATTAATTATGATAATGGTTATGCAACATCAAGTGATTGGAATTCTTCAATACCAAATACACATTGGTATTTATCTTGGGATAATGGCGGTGTTGTTGGTGGTTCATCAGGCTCTGCATTATTTGATACTTTAGGAAATATATCAGGAATTTTAACTGGTGGCAACCCAAATTCAATAGACTGTATTGATGATCCTGGAAGTAGAAATGGATGGTATGGAAAAATTTCAGAGTCATGGGAATGGGGCGACAATCCTGAAAATAGGTTAAAAGATTGGTTGGATCCAGAAAATACTGGTGAACTTATAATTGACGGAATATCAAATTATTTACCTTTATTCATTATAGGCGATGTAAATAATGATCAAACAATAAATATTCAGGATATAATTTTGATTATTAATTTTATTCTTGGGTCATTAACGCCAAATGAGGATCAGATAATTAAAAGTGATTTAAATTTAGATCAACTAATTAATATACAAGATGTACTACTTATTATTAATTTGATAAATAGCTAATTATAGATATTTTTAAATTTAATTATTTAATATAATTTCAACTATAAGCAATATATCAATAACATTCACAAATTGATCTTGATTCATATCGGCCATATCCTCAAAATTTCCATTTAAGATGAGATTAACCACAGATAATATATCTAATATGTTAATCATATTATCTTGGTTTATA
The DNA here is from genome assembly GCA_002696345.1 of Myxococcales bacterium. GTDB lineage: Bacteria > Myxococcota > UBA4151 > UBA4151 > UBA4151 > UBA4151. Next base: position 9,017 of record NZRT01000038.1, on the reverse strand, counting down.
TCACCTAATAGATCATTTGTTTCTTCGCAGTATCCATTGTCAATTTGAAAGGAGCCCCCAGTACAATACATTGATCCATAGCAAAACATTCCATTGTAGTAATTCCCCCAATTTGTACAATCAGAATAACAGGATCCGTATTCTGGAAGGTCACATTCATTTATTGATAAAGATGAGCATGAACCTGTATTAATATTTTCTATCCATTCACAATCATCATTAATCACGCATTGTTCTTCATCCATTTGGAAGCATTCTGAACATTCAGAATTAGCATAATTAAAATTTTCTCTAAACAAAGTGCTATGAATACTTTCATTATCATTAACATTATAGAAATTCACAATTTGCCCATCACAATAATATTTCATTTCATAGGAAACTATATTTCCAAAATGATAATCGATCGTTATGATATTACCTGTAATATTATAAGGGTTAGGAGTGCCACCTAAATTATCTTCTAAATTATTAAAGCTGCTGTCTAAACTATAAATTGTATATTTTAACCCAATATTAACTTGTTGGTCTGTATGGATAAATTCGTACATAATACTATTCTCGTATCCAACTAAATGCCACCTACCTTCAATATTATCTTGTGTGAATAATAATTTTAAAAATAAAACTAATAATATAAAATTTTTCATGATTTAATATGATTTCTTAGGATAAAATTTTTTGAAAGATAAATATCAAAAATATAAATAAATCTATTCGCATGCATTTTGACAAGCCTCTAAAGTATTAAATGCTTCAACACCACAACATCCAGTTATAAACTCTTCACATTCATTTGTATCATTATTAAAATAATAGGTTGGACAATAACCAAAGCATGGACCAGTTTCTGGTTCTAAGTAACAACCCTCCGGTAATTGAATAGGGTTTAAAATCATCTGTACTATTTCTACAATATCTAACACATTAAGGAGTTCATCTGAATTAATATCTGCTGAAGAAAATTCAGAATCTGTTGGTTCATTTGTTATTAAAATAAAACTCACTATAAGAACTATATCCAGGATATTAATTATTGTATCACCATTTACATCTCCTGAAACTTCTATTAATATGCATGTACCTCCTCCACAATCTTCTGTGCAAGTCCAAAAGTCATTGTTATTTTGACAATAACAAGATGAAGAAGTACAATCTTGCGTATCAAATACACACTCATATCCGTCAGGACAACCAGTTTGAAAGCAACCTGCAGGATTAGGCTCATTGCAACTTACTAATTGACAACTACCTGATAAACAAACAGCATAAGGTAAATTCATACAATCACAAACACTTGTTACACATTCATTTTCAAGCCATAACTCCACTTGTTCATTAATTTCATCTTCAGGATAATCTGTAATATTTACAGCATAATGGCACCCTCCTAAGCTAACATCACAATGTCCCCAAATAGGCATACAGTCAACATCATATTCGCATTCTGAATACTGACCAAAATGTAATTCTAAATAACTTTCTTGAATATCATCACAACTAAGATTACTATTACATTGTTCACTACACTGTTCTATGTCATCATGAAATGCATTTGTATAATCTATTCCATTCACATGCCAGCTACAACCCGAAACATAATTGCATTCTCCGTCAACATATCCAATACCTAGGACCATTGCACATTCACCGAAATCTAACCCTGATAAATCTTCACATTCGTCTACAGGTAAATTACAATTTACGAGATTATTATCAAGGTCATAGAAGTCTGCATTACATCCTCCACAATAGTTAGATATACATTCAGTTGGAGTATTAATTTGACATTCAGAAGCTAATTCACAAGGATCTGCAATACATAAGGTGGGAGATATACAATCATTTGATAAAACTATAGATTCAATTTTATAAGCACTACATTCAGTGCAAGTAACGTTTTCTCCAATCAAAACTTCTACATATCTATTGGTATAAAGATTAATGTTTGGCATATCATCATTAAAAATAACAGGCCAATACATATTTTCAAATGTCTCTATATAGTATTCACCACATTCATCCATACAAAATGACATTTCAACTTCTCTTAGGAATCCCGAAACTACCTCTGTTTGACAAAAGATAACAGAGAAGAAAAATAAAAAAATAATTTTATTCACATTCATTCTGGCATTCTTCAATTGTATTAAAAACTTCAACTCCACAGCATCCAGTGATAAATTCTTCACATTCATTGTTAATTTGGTTAAAATAAAATGTTGGACAAATTCCATCACAATCTCCAACTTGAGGTTCGGTATAACAATCGTAATTATTAGGATTTAGAATTATTTGTACTAACTCCATAACATCAAGAATATTGATCAGTTGATCTGAATTAATATCTCCTGCAAAAAATTCATAATTTGTTGGTTCATCTATCATTAATATAAAACCTATAGTTATTAATATATCCAAAATATTAACGTATGAATCATTATTTATATCTCCAAGAGAGTAACAATAAGAATTATTCATATCAGATAAAGCATTTTCAGGGATGCACTCTGGATATGGCGGGCATAATTGATTGTAGGATAAATCAAAATTTATATAACTATTAAGGTTTAAATGGTTGAGATCACATATGTTTTCAGGTATATAACCTGAAAAATAATTCAATTCCAGTCTCAGCACGTTAATTTCTGTTAAATTTGATATAGAATATGGTATTTCCCCTGAAAGATTACAATAAATATAAGCACCACACATAAAACTAACAATTCTCCCATTCTCCCATTCTTGTATACCTAATTCTAAAGGTTCAACATTTTCATTATTATTAAAACTAAAGGAATCTATGTATTCACCATCTATAATTATATTATTATTATTATCCATTATCGAATTGGGCGAATTTTCTATTCCACTTTCAATACTATTATTTATCATCTCTTGCAATACGGTTATATCATCAGCATGAAAACAGAAACCATCAATTTCTATAAATGGATAATTACAATTTTCAGAACACTCCGGAAGTCCCTGCCATGAAGGTTGACTAGTACCATCTATTTCATTTCCATTTACATCTACACACCAACAATATCCTGTTGAAGTCCAGCATTGTATGATTTCCCAGTCACATGTTTCTGTACATTGTGGAATATAACATCCTAGGCCAACACACTCATTTTCTGCTATATTTTGATATTCACAACAGTTATACTCTGGTTGACCTAAAACCAAAGAAATCAAGAATATATAGTAATTTAAATTAAATAGATTTTTTATTTTAACTGTATTTATCATATAGTTTTTATTTTATGGTTTAATTTTTCTTTCATTATGAATTATTTGTTTTTATAATTTCATTTAAACGAATAAATTCATAACAGGGGTTATTTTTATTTTTTTTAATATTTATATTTTTGATTTTATTTTTAGTCGATTGAATAGCCTGATCAGACTGATCAATCCCAATCCAATTTCTTTTATTTATTTGTGCAGATTTTAAGGTTGTACCAGAACCACAAAAACAATCCATTACGATACTATTTTGATTTGATGAAGTTCTAATAATTAAATCTAATAGATCAGAATTTTTTTCAGTGGGATAAGAGGGATATTGGGGGTCTTTATATTGCCAAATATCTTGTACTCTTTTTCCTTTCTGCTCATCAGAAAAAATGATCTTTCTAGGATTTCCATTTGAGGACCATTCTATTAAACCATCTTTATCCCACTGATTCAAGGTCTCAATATTAGTCCCCCAATGCCTTCCTTTTGGGGGCATCATACCTTTAAATGCCTTGTTAGAATTTATATTTTTTGTTTCGCCTGGTGCATGTATTGGAACTGTGGTATAACGTCGTCCTTGCTTAGTTTTTTTGGGGAACAATCTTTTTAAATCTATTTCAGAATAGTTTTCTCTTGGTTCATTCCAAATTGGATTAGATGAATTAGTGTAAAATAAGATTAAGTCCTTTATGTTACCGTATCCTATTCTACTAAAATTTTTAGGATTACATTTAACTCTAGTGATATCATTTCTAAAATTGTCTATTCCAAATATCTCGTCCATAAGTATTTTCACATAATGACCAATTTTATAGTCGATATGTAAATATATAGAACCTTCTTTGGATAATAATTTTTTTATAATCACCAATCTTTTTTTTAAAAAATACAAAAAGTCATTGCCACATATTTTATCTGAATAAGCTAAATCTCCATTTTTTGAATTACTAATTGTTGCAGCCTTATCCTTTGATATTGTAAAATTTCCACCTGTACCAAAAGGAGGATCTAAGTATATTAAATCTATTTTACCTTTTAACTTTTTATATTTTAGTAAATAATCCAATCCTTGAAGATTATTACCTTGAATAAGTAAGTTTTCCACAATTGTTACAAAAAAAAATTTTTAATCATTAAGCCATAAAAATATTATAAATAAATTTTAAATACCATAATAGTAGGGTATAAAAACCAATCTGGAATGATACACTACGGTATTTGATTTTATTTGAACTTAACCTAATGTAAGCATGTAAGTATCTTGAAATAACAAATAGCCAAGCAAAAAAGAGATCAAGAAAGAAAACTTGCTCCACATACAAAATAATTGATACTAAAAAATAAAATAAGATAGGAAGTTCAAATTGATTTTTTAAGGTTTGCCTTGAAACAGCGATATGTTCTGGTACTTTACCGCTATAAATCTTAAAATAACTCATTTCCAAAGATTTATATTTAACTGCTTTTCTATTATCTAATGTATTTTTAGTATACAATATAAAAACTAATATGACATTTAAAAATATTGGATAGAATATTAAATTATCTTTCATGAATCAATTTACGGATAAAAAAAGCTTATGTAAAAGAAGCTTTCTTATTTATTCTAGAAAAAAAAGAAATTCTTTTTGCGATATTTTGAATATAGAGTAAGTAGTTTACTTAGATCCAGCGTTTAACTTTCTTTGTATAATTTCTATATTCTTCTCCAAATATATTTTCTAAAATTTGTTCTTCAGGTAAAATCTGATTTTTGTTTATAAATATTACAAATAATGGTATAATTAAAAAACTTATAAAGTTTTTTATAAAGAGAGCAGTTGAAATTAACATTAAAAGTAGTCCAAGATACATCGGATTTCTTGTATAATTATAGATTCCACTAGTAATTAAAGATGATGTTTTATTTGGTCTAAGAGGACTTATTGTTGTTCTATTTTTTTTAAATTTATTTATGCTTAAAACTATCATTATTATTGCAATAATTAAAAATACCAATGCCAATATATTTATGCCATTCAAATTAAAATTAGTATTTAAAGAGTATTTACTTACTAACCACATTATAATTCCAGAAAATAATGCTTGAATTGGTGGGGGTATTAATAGTTTGATTTTTTTGATCCTTTTTTAATTTTTACTTAATATAATTAATTCATAAAACATTTTTTATTATTACTGTTTATATTTTCTTGTAAATTCACTAAATAAAGATAAAGGCTAAATTAAAATTAAATTTATAAGTTGAAGAATATCTACTATATTTATCAGCCCATCGTGATTTAAATCCGCTAAATTATTATAGGTTTGACTATTTATTATAATATTTACAATGAGGATCACATCTAGTATATTAATATTTGTATCTAAATTTATATCTCCTGTTATTATGAAATTAGTTTCTTCAGCAAAATCTATTAACGCATTTTCTATTTGAATCATTGCGTTATAATTATTTGAGTTGCTTAATAATACTACACCAATATTGTCTGAAAATGATATAAACATTTCTGTTGAGCTGCCTAAATCTCCTCCATTATGCCCAAAAAGTGATCTTTCATTTTGATTTTTATAATACCATATTAAACCTTGTGTTGAATTTATTGTTGGGTAATGAATAGTTTTAATTAATTCAATTGTTTGTGAATTTAAAATACTTATTCCATTATAAGATCCACCATTCATGTATGTACTCATAAATTTGGCTAAATTATTTGATGATGCTCTAAGTTGACCTGAGGGATAATCAGAATAACCATAATTTTCATATTCATTGAGATTTTCTGGATTACTTCCAATTCCATCTTCACCACAAATTTCGTTATAATCAGAACAACAATCATCATAATAAATACATTCTGAATCACAAAAACATGGATTACTTTGATCATAAATACCACAACCAATATCAAAGCAGGAATCACCATTTCCACCTGTATATTGATATGGTAATGCAACCTGATTAAGATTGTTTATTTCAGATAAATACCAAAATGTATTATTCATTGATAGTGGTTCAAATATATTTTCAATACAATAATTATTAAATGCTTGATCTGATATTTTTTCCACTAACAAACCTATTAATGCAACACCATTATTAGTATATAAAAAATTTGATCCAGGATAAGAATCAGTGAAATTTAAATTACTATTGAAAAAAATCCCTTCTGGTGTTAAATATTGTTCAAGATAATAATTTAATGATAAAGGTGAATCACCATTATAATATGTCATTACATTCCAATTATCTTTTATCCCTGATGTATGAGATAGTAACATTTTAAAAGTAATTGGAGTATTAGGGTAAATTGGATGAATGATATCAAATGGCAAATAATTATTAATATCATCATCAAGTTCAAATAAATTTTGTTCATATAATTGCATTAAAGCGGTTACAGTAATAGTCTTTGAAATAGAGGATAGTATAAACATAGTATTTTCATTAACTTCTATTTCATCATTAATATTTGCAAAACCAAATTGTTTTTCCCACACAATATTTTCATTTTTTACAATTGAAATCGATAAACCGGGTATTTGACGGGTATGTACTATTGATTCAATAAATTGTATCAGATCTTCTTCATTCCTGTAATTATTTCTTATAACATTTAAATTTTGACGATCTTCAATACGATTAATGATTCTATTTTGGATTTTATTTTCATGTAATTGTGACCATAGACAATTGAAAAATAAAAATGCAATTAAATATTTATTCATGCTTATAATTTACAAAGAAAATCGTTTAATTTTAGAAAAAGGTGTTTTTTTAATATTGTTAAAATTTTAATCTCTAATTCATTACTTATAGTAAATGATAATATTTGATAAATATTTAAATAGTAAAAGAACTATTTATAACCATGGTTTTTACAATTTTATTATGAATTTTTTTAATGATTAAGGATAAAAATGATAAAGTATGAAATAAAAAGTATAATTGAATAGCTGAGAATTTGTTAAGACGTTAGTGTGTTCTTTGATTTTCGAGGTGTAGAGATTTGGACTTTTGAAAACTGATCCCAAAATAGGACGTTGCTTAGTTTAAAATTAAGCTTACAAGCTGAACTATATCTATAACGTTTATATCTCCATCATTATTGATATCTGAACATTCTAATTCAATATCATTTGAATTTACAATGTAATTTACAACAATCACGACATCAACAACATTAATAATACCATCATTATTAATATCCCCATCAGGATTACAGTAAATTGATAAGTCAAAATCGGCAACGACTGGGAAATGATCACTTGCTTCCTTGGTATCATCCCATAAAAGACCGTAATTTTCTAAACGTTCATCACTCATAATTTCTGTTTGCAATGTGAATGATTTAACTGTTGATAAATTACTATTTGTATAGAAAATAAAATCTAATCGACCAGGAGGATATTCACTATTTTCATTCCTCCATGTATATGCCATTCTTTTATCTGTTTGTCTACATATTACATCTTCAAGTTCAGAGTTATCCCAATCTGGGAAACCTCCTTCCCCATAACTGTCTGTATCTTGAATATCTCCTTGAATAATGGTATAATATTGCTGAGAATCACCTACAAGGTTCATATCTCCTAAAAATACAATTGGAGTATTTTCTAATAACGTAATTTCACCACCAGGAGTTTTTGCATCTAAAACAAATTCTATAAATTCATCTACTTGTTGTTGTCTCTGTATATCAGATGAGCAACAAGAAAGGTGGCCAACAATTATTAAAATATTAGAGTCATAAATTTCTTCATCTAAATCAATTAAAGTAGCTTTTACTTTATTATTAATATCCCACTGTTCTAAAATTGGAAACCTAGAAGCTGTAATATTTTCAGGGTTATGCTTTAAAACATACCAAGTACCTCCAAGAGCAGCATCAAGTACATCATGCACATCCTGTTCACTAGTTTGACCTGTTTCATTAAAGCCAATTATTTGAGGATCAATTACATTTATAATTCTAATAAATTTATCAATTCTATTATTATCATTTAATCCATTTCCTAAAGTATTATAAGCCATGACTCTCAATAATTCTGGATCTTCTTTATTTATTTCAATTAATTCAACTGGTTCATGATATGTGTCATTAAATGTAAATGTTAATATTTCACCTTCATTTGGGATAAAATCATTAGAATGATGCTCTTTAATTACAATAGCTATTGTATCGTTAAAAATTGATTCACCAAAAGGATGACGACTAATGGCAATTTCAAACTCATCTGAAGTAATGGAGGGCAGTGCTCTAAATTGTACAAATGATAATGGCTCAATATTATCTCCAGGATAAGTATTATCATAAACAAACTTCTCCAAACATCGTATTCCATATTCTGAACCAATTCCACTAACTATGTAACCTGTATTAGTATTATTATCTGCATCAATTTGAATAATTATATCAGATGGGTTTTCAAAATCATCTAATAAATCAATTTCTCTATCTAATTTTATTTTAATAAATAAGAAATTTTCATCATTAGTGATTGATAAGCTTAATAAATCTGCACCATCAGTATCAGACATACTATCTTCAAAATAAAATATTGAAGAGTCTATATCCCAATCTGAAAACTGACCATCAATTTGTATTATTGATCCACACAATATTGTCATTATGGAAAATATGTATACTATAATTATTTTCATAATTGAATATACAAAATAAAAAAGCCTCTATAAAAGAGGCTTTCTAATTTATTGTCGAGGTGGCAGGATTCGAACCTGCGACCCCCTGCTCCCAAAGCAGGATGGATTA
>NZRT01000037.1 GCA_002696345.1 Myxococcales bacterium | reverse complement strand
TTGCCGCAGCCTCCAGAAGCCTGCGATGACGGCAATTTGGACCCGGGGGACGGTTGTGGACCGGATTGCATCCTGGAAGAGGAAGGACGCATGCAGTTGGCGTTAGGGGCTCGCTACAGTTGTTTGTTGAATCCAGATGGAGAGGAGCCGCTGCGTTGTTGGGGGGATAACAGGTCGGGACAGATGGGGATCGTGCCTGCTCGAGGTCACAATCAGATCCGAGCCCTGACGGTTGGGCCTCAGAGAGAAGAATGGTCGATCGTGCAGGTAGCGACCGGTGACTTTCATCTGTGTGCGCTGGCTGAGTTGAACGGGGCTAGACGTGTGTACTGTTGGGGACGGGCGGAAGATGGTCAAACAGGCCAGCCGATCAACGAAAATTGGGCGCCTTGCGATGATACAAATGCCTGGCCCGGTGACCAAAATGGTAACTTTGAAGGAGAGCCATGCAACAACAACGACGATTGCATGAACCCCTTGATTTGTCAGGATCGTATTTGTCAGCCTGAACGAGGCGGTGAAGGCATGGGAGAGGATGCGTTATTTTGCACCACACAGCGAACGCAAGCGGTAAAGATGGAGAATCAAGAAGCCATTGAAGCCGTCTACAAGGTCACCGCAGGTCGCCGCCATAGTTGTGCTCTGGTTCGTTTGGATGGTCGACGGGAGGTGGTGTGCTGGGGTGCCTTTGAGCAGCGGCAGCAAGGGATTTGGCCTGAAGCCTTCGGTGTGTTTGACCGCAACAGTCCCAATCCGTTCGATGGCGGCATCCCACAGGTGGATGTGACAGCCCACCGGGTTTACATGCAAGGAGTAGAACCTCATTTTCTAACGTCAGGTGGTGATTTTAACTGCATCTTGGATGTCTCGGGGCGTGCTTATTGCTGGGGTGCTAATGATCGTGGGCAGTTAGGGCGGGGGTCTCCCGAAGAAGTGGATCCCTTTGCAGAAATGGATCCCTTTGAGACCGGTCGAGTTTGGCCTGTGAATACCCCAGAACGTTTTCAAACCTTAGCTGCCGGTTCCAGTCATGTGTGCGGCTTGAGCGTGGATATGGGCGTGTTTTGTTGGGGTGATGACCGTCGTGGACAAATCGGCCAGGGACGTCGAAGTGATGATCCGCAGTATGAGCCTTTGTTGGTTCCTGGACCCATCGAGCCCGCGTTGAGTTTGTCGGCCGGCGGTGGTCATACGGCAGTGATCGATTGGTCATCTCGAGAGACACCGCGAACTTGGGGCGATAATCGCTGGGGCCAATCCGGCAGTGGGGACTTGGAGCCTCCCTACACAGCCATCCGCGAGACGTTCCCGTTAAACGACCCCGAAAGGTTACGAGGTTCGCCCTTAAAGGTGGCTGCGGGAGAGCGTCATAGCTGTGTTTTAGGTCAGGGAGGAGATGTGGTTTGTTGGGGGAACAACGACATGAATCAATGCACGGGGAGTGATGGTAATGGGGATGTTTTAATGCCTGCTCGTGTCACACTTCCGTAATTTAACCTGGCGAGGCGGAGTTTTCGTGCATAAACTGGAGCTGTAGGAGGTTGATGATGGATAATCTCGTTCAAGCGACGGATCGAGCAATTCAGCGTATCCAGATTCTTCTCTCCGATGAGCAGCAGGACGCTTCCGGTGTTCGGTTAGGTGTCAAAGGGGGCGGCTGCTCCGGGCTGGCTTACATTATGGAGTTCGACCACCAAGACGACGGCGACTTGTTGGTGGAGCAAGGCGGTGTGCACTTCTTCATGGATCGGAAATCATCGATTTACTTGAAGGGGATTGTTCTGGATTTTGACGGGGACCTCGGTGGTAAGGGCTTCATCTTCACCAACCCCAACGCATCGTCGACCTGTGGCTGCGGCGAATCGTTCTCCATCTAGTCTCCAGGCAGAAGCCTGGGTTCGCCCTGATCATGGGTTGAATGTCCTCGCTATCGAGGGGGCCGACAGCGCCCAGTGGTTAACCGGTCAGACCACGAATGATGTGGTGAATCTAGCCGTCGGCTGCAGTCATGAAAATGCAATTGCGGACCGACAGGGGCGCCTTCAGGCAAATTTCTGGCTCTACCGTGAAGAGCAAGACCGCTTTCTTGCCTTGGTGCCAAAGCCTTGTTCTGAGCTCTTTGTACAGCGTTTAGACGCCCACCTGTTTCGAGAGAAGGTCGATATCGGTCCTTGGCTTGATCGATCGATTGTTCACATCGAAGGGTGGGGCTGTCGTCTTCGGTTGACTGGGCTCGAACCCGAGGGGGGTTGGCTCACTGAACTCCTCCCCGAAGCGGTCTTGGCGTTGCGCGCTGATGAAGGGACGGGCGAGGGCTTCCGGCTTGTGGCGCCCGCAGGCTATACGGACAAACTCGTTGATCAACTGGTCGCACTCGGTTTCCAGTCTTTGGACGATGAGACCTTGAACGGTCTGCAAGTTCAGTCTGGCCGTGGGCGATGGGGTGCTGAGTTCAAGGCTGGACAGTTGTTATCCAGTACGGGGCTGGAGCGGCGAGCCGTTTGCGACACGAAGGGCTGTTATGTGGGTCAAGAGGTGATCCTCCGGCTGAAAACATACGGCGGCGCTAAAGAGGTGCTGTGCGGATTGTCCTTAGCCGAAGAACCGACTGTTGCGGCCGGTAAGCTGCGATCCCATGGCAAGCGCTGTGGTCGGCTGACCCGGTGGACATCGGTCGATGGTCAGTGTTTTGCCTTGGCCTACCTCGATAAGGACCGGCGAACACCGGGGACGACCCATGATTTTGATCTGGAAGGCAGTACGCTGACAGCCCAGGTGTATTGGCTACCGATTGTCGAAGCCACATCCGCTCAACACCAAGCTCGAGCCCGTTACGAGGAAGCACTGCAACGGTTTACCAAAGACTCCAGCGATGAAGATGAAACCGTGATCACGTTGCTTGAGGAAGCCCTTGTCTTCGATCCGGCCGATGAGGATGTCCATGAGGTGCTCGGTGTTGTCTTGCAGCGACACGGCCGAATCGACGAAGCGGTTGAGCGGATGGAGACGCTCGCTCGTTTAGCTCCGGATTCAGTCATGCCCCACACCAACCTAAGCGTTTTATACATGATTCAGGGGCGGATCGAGGAGGCAGAGCTTGAGAAAGCAAAAGCGACCGCCCTGGGCTTCCGTAGGGACCTCGAGGCTCGAAAGGCTGAGAAATTGGCAGAGGCAGAGCGAGCACAGCGACTCGCTGAAGCTGAACGAAAGGTGATGATGTTCCGCGAGGTGCTTGAGATCGATGCGGAGGATTCACTAGCGAACTTTGGATTGGGTCAATCCTTGGGAGTTTTAGGTCGACATGAAGAGGCGTGTCGGTTTCTCGAGCAGGCGGTTCGAGTGCAACCCGATTATTCAGCAGCCTGGCTCGCATTGGGTAAGGCACGGGAGTTCATCGGCGACGCGCCGATGGCTCAAGAAGCTTACCAGCAGGGGATGGTGGTTGCCTCCAGGCGAGGTGACCTTCAGCCGCTTAGGGAGATGGAGCAGCGGCTGGGACGGCTCCAAGACTCTGAAGACTCGGTAGAGCCCAGCTAAGGCTCACACTTTCTTCCGGCGGTTTCGGTAGATCCAAGGCGACCAGGATGCGGGCCAGACAGTTTGGCGGTATCAGATCGGGGCGAGGCTGCCATTCTGGCTCTGGCTTTCCCGCTTTGCGACCCACGCGCAACCAGGTGTCCAAAACCTCCGGGATACTGTGCAGTCGGACCGGGCGTACCCATGCCCTTCCACTGCCTGTTGGACTGGCTCTGAAGTTGAGATCGAGAACAATAGGATCTGACGGGTCGACCTCTAAGTCACTGGCGCTTGCCAGCAAACAAGCTTCGAAGTTCGATCGCTGTTGGTCGAGAACCTGACGAGCAAAGCGCCGGTAGGCCTGTGCTGTTTCGAGTGGTCGTTGAGGGGGCGTTTTGCCTTGCTCATTCGTTCTACTGCTTTCTGGGGAAGCGGCCATTTCGGGAGAGCCAATGGAACTCGCCTCGAAGATCCATTGGTAGCCTGCCCGGCAAACAAAAACGAGCATGCCGATCCCGAACAGGCTCAGAATGATCTTCTTCATCGTTAAGGACTCGCTTCTAAGCGAATTGGTTGCAGCCAAAGTCCCCGCGGGCGTTGGTTCCAATAAGCCTCTTCGTTGTTGCTCGTAAACCGGTACTCCATGGCTTGGACTCGTAGATAACGGGGACGTTCGCTGCCAAAAGGCGTGGTGTCGAATAACTGTAGGACCGCCGGGCGAGCTTCGAGTAAGCTGAAGAGAAGTTGCTGAAACCAGTGGGGGGGGCGTTGGGCAGGATGCAGTGCAGCAAACCACATCAGCCAATCCAATCTGGGCATATGAGGGGCAATTTGTTTCGGTGCCGCCGCCACTGCCTCCGGCTTGTAAGGCAGTCGATAGGGCGCCCATGATTTTCCGTCGAGGCTGCCCTCAATGCGTAATTCAATGCGTCCTCCAACCGGCTCACACCGGCGGCGTTGTTGGCGTTCACCGCAGCGTCCACGGTAGGTTGTATCGAGAACTTCAAATTGGCAGGCATCGCCCACTTCGAGTTCCTGACAGGCACGATCCGCTTCGGAGGCTCGTCCATCGGTCATCGATGCGAAGAGCCCATATCGCCCTACAATGGAGAATTGTTCTAAGCCTTTAGCAGCGGCGGCGCCCGGTGCAGTGATCCAATGATTCCAACCCATACCTGTCGCCATGTGAGCCAGTCCTACGTAGGCGAAGAGGGCACCAAAAGCCCACGAGACGGGAGAAAATCGGGGTCGTCTTGCTAACGGCACCCTGCGAGGATCGAACTGCTTTGGGGGCTCATTTTGGCGTCTTAGTCGTCGGCCGAGCCAGAGCAAGTGTTCATCATCCAATAAAGAGATCAAAAGAACCAAGCTCAAAATATTGAAAAAACCGTAGTTTCCTGTGGCGATGATCGCCAGCATCAACCCCATACTGAGGATGGCTGCAAGGCTTCTTAAGCGACGGGGAGCAAAGAACAGCAGGGGGATCACGGTTTCCAGTAGGAGGGTGATTCCAGTACCCCAAATGAGCAGTGTTTCTGGCAATTGGTGGGCGTACCAAGCACCCAGGTTGGGCAGTGGCTGGGTTTCAAAGTGACTGACCAGGGCATTGGAGTAAGCCCAGGTGGGGTCGCCGGAGGCGAGTTTGACGATTCCTGAACTCCACAAGAGGCGGAAGGCTAAACAGCGAAAAAGGAACAGGGTGATCCAGCGGGGGGGACGGTGCCATGCAAATCCTTGCCCGGAACTGCCCGCCGCCAGCAAAAGGGTCAGAAAGCCACTCTCCAACAGGAGCAGGTCCCATTGTAACCAAAGAAAGTTTTGAGCCACAGAATAAATGGAAAGGTAGCAGAGCCAGCAGACGAGGGAAGCGAGCCGAGTCCAGCGATTGGTAAGCAGAAAAAGGCTGCCCACCAGCCCGAGCCAACACAGCCCGAGCAGCCCCTGATCCGTGGGTAAGAGCCACAAAAGCGTTGGGATTTGGCTCCATCCGCCCCCAGCTTGCTCGACCCGTTGCATGAGTTGGTCGAAAGGCAGAATGCCCTTGCTACCGATCAAGCCCAGCAGTTGGGGCAGCAGAGATGCAAAAGCCAGAAGATACACCAGACCCATGAGACGGAGCAACAGCCAACGGAGTCTTGTCAGACTTTGAATTTGGAGTTGAGGTCCTATTGTCCAATGGGTGAAAGCCGACACAACCCCCCGGTGTCGAGCGACCATGGTGTAACTAAAATCGGAGACGGTGCGGAACCATCCAAATCGCAGGTAAAGCAGCAAGATCCAACCAAACCCAGAACCCCTGGACAGACAGCGAAATACCGCCTCGGCGCCTTCACTGACGTGACCCTCTTCGTCGATGAACTGCACCGCTCGCTCGAAGGCCTCAGCGGTGATCTGAGGGTAGATGCTGGCGACCTCTTGGGAGGGTTGAAAATCGACCGTCGAGCCCACGATTCCGCGAGCGAGGACGACGCTCCGACGACAAAATCCGCAGTCGCCGTCATAAATGCAAACGGGAGCAGGCATCAGCCGTCCACGGCCGGTCGCCATCCCCCCAGGGCCTTCTCCACCATCTGGAGTCGATCCTGCCCCCAAAACACCATGTCGCCATCGACAACAAAGCAGGGGGCACCGCAGCCACCTAACTTAAAGAGTTGTTCACCATTTTCTATGACCTTCGCTTTGTTCTCCGGGTTCTGAGTGGCTTCGAGAAGACTTTGACCGTCCAAATCGAGTTCATGGAGAAGGTTGAGGAGTACCTCTGGATCAGCGATATCTTGATCCTCCGCCCAATAAGCTTTGAAGATTCGCACGCAGGCGTTGCGGTGGTCATTGCCTTCCAGTTGCACCATCACCCGTAGGGGTAAGATGCTTCGCATCGGAAAGCGGCTCGGCCACGACATCGGCAGCCCTCGGACATCAGCCCAGCGATACATATCGAGCCGGTACATGTCTCGCTTCTGTGGGGTGGCATCGAGTATCGGCACCATGGAAGACCCCAGTTGTCGGAAGAGTCCACCCAAAAGAAAAGGGCGCCATCCCACCGTGGTGCCGCTTCGCTTTGCAACACGTTCCACCTCCTCGCAGGCCAGGTAGGCGTAAGGGGATGAGAAATCGTAGTAGTAATCCAGTGATGAAGTCATATGATTCTGATAATCCTAGAATTTAAAGTCTTTTGATTCCGAAGGTGGACGCCAGCCTTTTGCTGTTGCAGCCACCATCTCCAATCGATCTTGTCCCCAAAATAGCGAGCCATCGACGACGAAAGTGGGCGCTCCAAAGACGCCGAGCTCAATGGCCTCATCGGTTCGTTCGATCAGTTCATTTTTCGTTTGGGCATGATCAATCCGCTGCATCAAAGCGAAGCCATCAAGACCCAGCCGGTCGAGGCAAGCGCCCAACTCTTCTCGACTGGAAAGGTCCCGTTGCTCAGCCCAATAGAGTCGATAGAAAGCTGCCATAACCTCCGCCTGTCGGGCACTGGGGCAGCAAAGGAATGCGCGCAGTGCCTCGACGCTCCGGTTGGGATGGCGAAAGGGTGTTCGTAATGGCACCTCATACCAGTCAGCCCAACGCATGAGATCCAAGCGATTGTGGTGGGCTTTCGGTGCGTTCAGTGTGGTACTCATATTCTGCGGTTGTTGCAGCGCCCGAAACACCCCCCCCAAGAGGAAGGGTTTCAACCGAATGGAGCGGTTCGTTTCCTCGGCGAGCCAAGTCAGTCGAGTGCTCGCTACGTAGGCATACGGACAGGAGAAATCGAACCAGAAATCAATGGGTTCAGACACGGTAAGAAGCCTCCCTGTCGTGGTCTGGTGCCATCGAATCGAATCCATTGAGCATGGACTTGGCGTCAATGGTGTTGGTCATCCGAGTTGCCCCTCCCATTTTTGCTTCCGCTGGGTGCATAGCCTGCGGAGACCAGAGAAAGAAAGCGTGACGATGGCTCGCCATCTTCCTTCCGTGGGTTGATGGAGTTGTTCAGGGCTCCTTACTGCAGCCTGTCTCGGTCACCGAGCGTTTCTTTTGATTCGTCCGGTCACAGTTTTGTCCCGCCCAGCGCTTGAGACTGAGCAGCAGTTGGTCAGCCATTTGCGGTTTGAGCCGTAGCATGTCGGCGCCACGCCCTAAACCCGACCGAATGACCTTGTGCACCGGCTTTTTATAAGCGGAACCCAAGATGGCTTTCAGCGTCGTTACCGCAAATCGGTCTCGAAGATCGGCGACCATACGTAGTGGGCGTTGATGCCAAGAAGCTGCGCTGGTGACAGCTTTCCATTCTCCGGCTTCCAGGACCGGGGTTAACCAAATCAATCCGTTTGCTGCTGTCTTGGTGGCAGCCAGTATGAGCCCCTGCGATCCCGCAGCGAGGCCATAGATTCGTTCTGGGTCGAGGGTCTTCTCGCTGGCCAGGTGTTTTCGGATGGCCTCTAGATCAGCCAATGCTTGTTTTTTGCCCTGTCGTAGGGGGAATCGAAGGACGGAGAACCCCCCTTGTCGAAAGGGGGCTTCCAAGGGTTTAAATGCAGTTGTGTCCCCCTTTTTGTAGGGGATGAGAACCACCGGTTGATGACCCCTGCGAACCAGGTCTCCGCCCACGGGCGCAAGGGTTTGCTGAACGTTGAACTGGTGTCCATCGGAAGCGGTCAGGCTAATAGCAACAAATAAGAGCAAGCGATTTGCCTCCCGAAACACTCAACACCATGGCCCTCTGTGACGAAAGCAGAAATAAGTGTTCTTGCTTTCTGGATGTTGTCCCTTGAAACGACTCGGTCAGCTTTTTGTTCTTATGCTTTTCCTGATCTTCGGACCGGTTTCGCCGCTCCTTCCCTTTCTTTCGCCCTTCATAGCGAGCGTTGCTTACGCTCAGGATGATGCAGAGGAGGAAGAAGAAGAAGAGGAAGAAGAAGAAGAAGAAGAAGAGGAAGAAGAAGAGGAAGAAGAATCCCGTTGTCGTTCACCAAAATCTTCGAACGTTTCCCACGCCGACAAAGACTTCGAGGTTGACGCCGACGGCGAAGGAAACGCCACC
>NZRT01000036.1 GCA_002696345.1 Myxococcales bacterium | reverse complement strand
GACCAGTCCGCTTGTTCGTATCGCCATCTGTAGGCACCGAGTAATACCCCGACGACACCGGAATCGGTGCATCCAATCCCGCACTACCCCGAGCCCGGCTCGATCACCGTCGAAGACCTCCCAGAAGGCATGCGCAAGTTCGGAGCGCGTCTGATCGGACGCATCGATGAAGCCGGTGCCGTCCGCGAGCCCTACGGTGTGCTCGACGAGGCGCTCGAGTTAATCGACACGAAGCTCACCGAGCAATATAAGATCGACGCCGACCGCGTCTACGTGCTCGGCCACTCCATGGGCGGTATGGGCACCTTCACCGCTATCTACCAACACCCCGATCGCTTCGCCGCCGCCATCCCCTCGGCTGGAATCTTCTTCCCCTGGCTCGACGCCAAGCGCATTCAAGACGTCCCCATTTGGATCTTCCATGGCGACGCTGACCCGACAGTAGACTACATCGGCTCAAGCCACCCCTTCCAGCGCCTCAAAAAGCTCAAGGCTAACGCCAAGTTCACCACCCTCAAAGACGTGAAGCACAACGCCAACCAGTACGGCTTTAACTATACCGGCGATGATATTGAAAAAGGCTATATCACGGAGTACGCTTCAGATCGTGTGGATAAGACGGACCATATTTGGGATTGGTTGTTCAGACAGACGCGGTCGAGGCAAGTGGAGGATTCAGCCCTCAATGAAACGCTGAAGGGAATCAACGATCGATTTAAGAACGTGGATGTTCAGCTTGTGGAGTGGCCTGCCGCGTTGCAGGAGAATCTGGGCGAGCTGAAGCGTATTGCTTTTATGGCTACTCCGGTCGAGAAGTCTGAAGGCAAGTTGCCCTTGCTAATCACCTTGCATGGTGGCGGGGGCAGAAACATGAGCCTGAACCAACAGCTAGAACGGTCCGCAAAGGTAAAGGGATTGGGACTCGCGGAATTAGCTGAGAAAGATATGATCCTGCTAGAACCCAACACGGCGGCTCCTTTTGACCCGGCTTCGCTGAATATCATGCTGGACTACGTATTGGCGACCTACCCAGACATCGATACGAACCGAATCTATGTGATGGGTCACAGTATGGGCGGTAGGGGTACCTGGACTTGGATCAACGAATCGGCCGATCGTTTCGCGGCCGCGTCGCCCAACGGTTTTTCGGCTAGCTATAGCGGCGATGCGGAAGGTCTGGCACGCTTGCCGATTTGGGGCATGGTGGGCGGCGCTGACAAACCGGAAACGATCGCTGGAGTCAAAGGGATGGTGGAACGCGTGCGAGAAGCGGGCAATCAGCGGGTGAAGTACACGGAATTTCCCGACGCGAATCATGCCGCAGCCAACGCGGCGGTCTTCAGTTCAGTGGAGCTGGTCGACTGGATGCTTGGATTTTCGAAAGTAGATTAAAAATGAAGAATCAAATAGTCATTGTGATCTAACCGCAGAGTACGCAGAGATCGCGGAGGCGAAGAGAGTCTCTCTGCGACCTCAGCGTACTCTGTGGTTTATCAAGCGTTTGGATGCGCTTGAACGATTAATTTGGGACTTAAAATATGAAATACCTCACTCGCTCGTTTTTCCTTATTCTTTTGGTTTCGGCCTCTGTTTTGTCAGCGGCTGATCCGATCACCTGGAACCTCTGGCCCGGCGAGGCCCCCGGTGAAACCGTAACGCTCCCACCGGAGTCGTATCGCACCAACGACAACAGGCTGACTGCCGGTAAGCCAGTGAGTCGTCTGCAAAACGTATCCGTTCCTACGCTTACGATCTACAGGCCAGACCCGAAAATCGATACGGGTTCCTCCATCATAATTGCGCCAGGCGGTGGGTTCACGATTCTTGCCTACGACAAGGAAGGAACTGAAGTGGCCGATTGGGCGAACTCAGTTGGGATGACTGCGATCGTACTCAAATATCGGGTACCAGGTAATGTTCACAGTCCGGACAAGCCTTGGCTCCCTGCCGCTCAGGATGGTCAGCGGGCTATGAGCCTCGTGAGATCTCGATACGATGAGCTGGGCATTGATCCGGATCGTATCGGCATCATGGGCTTTTCTGCCGGAGGAGCCCCCGTCATGTATACCGCCTTAGTGTCCAACCGTTTGTATGAACCGGTGGATACGCATGATAATCACAATTTTCGACCAGCTTTTGCAGCTCCGATCTATTCCGGTTGGTGGATGCCGGAAGATGCGAATCTATCTGAAGCCACGCCACCGTTTTTCATGGTGATTACCCACGACGACAAAGACCGTTCCGTCGGCCTGGCTGAGACCTTCATTGCCCTTAAGAAAGCCAAGGTTTCCGCAGAGATGCATATCTACAGTGAAGGAGGCCACGGCTACGGGCTCCGCCGCACTGATAAACCTGTGACCTCCTGGAACGACCGCATGGAAGATTGGCTCAGGCTTAAAGGCTTTTTAGCGAAGTAAAAGCGAGATAGGAATCGCCTATACAGTCTCTTATAACCCCCAAAAACCAGAATGAGTAAGATGAAAACCAAATTCCCCCTTTTTCGTTCCGTCGTGGCCTTAGCCTGTTTCGCCCTAGCAGCGTTTACAGTCGTAGCTGAGCCATCCTTTCCCGAGCTTGAAACGCTTATAGAGGCAGCAGACGCCAATCCAAAAATTCCCGGCGGGTCCGTGCGAATTGTCGAAGGTCGTGAGGTTGTGTTCGATCGCTACTTTGGCACCTTTACAGAGGATTCGAAAATCGCATGGGACGGGCAAACGGTCGTGGCGATCGCCTCCATCACCAAATCCGTCACCGCCACCCTGGTTGCCTTTCTCGTGGGGGAGGGAAGTCTCTCCTTCGATGATCCGATCGCCAAATACCTCCCGGAATACGCTGAGCTTACGCTGCAAAGTAGCGATCAATCTGTTCGTTCTCCCACGATCGCGGAGTGCCTTTCCCATACCGCTGGATTTCCGAGTGGAACGATGTCCAAGCTCCCTAGGAATTCTCCTATTAAAAGCGGTGATCAAGCTGAGGTTGCCCGATACTTAGCGACTCAAGGTTTGGCCTCGCGACCCGGTTCGAAATACGCCTACACTTTCAGAGGTTACTCCGCCGTTTCCCGGGTAATTGAGGTCGTCACTGGTCGCCCCATTGCCGAGGTCATGCAAGAAAAGCTTCTCGTTCCTTTGGGAATGAATGAAACGACCTTTAATCCTGGAGTTTCACTATTTCGTCGACATCCGCGTTTCGCCTCGCGCGCCGAGGGTCAAAGAGACGAGGAAGTAGCCGCTCAAATCGAAAGCCTTCGCGCTCAAAGAGGACCCTTCGTCAACACAGCAGGAGCTTTGGTCTCCACCCCTGACGATCTCCAACGCTTCCTCCAGTTTCACTTCGACAAGGGGCGGGTCGGCAAGCGGCAAATTACGCCTGCGTCCGTATTGGCCAAACTCTACCAAAAACAACCCGCAACCAAAAACTACGGTATTGGCTTCAACCTGCTCAGAGGCGGCGTCGTAGGACACGGGGGAGCAACCGGAACGTTCGCAAGCGTCGACCTCGAAACCGGCCGCATTCTTATCGTTTTGACCCAAGCTGGCGCTCCAAATGCTCGACCGCTCCTTGCGGGAGCCACCAAGGTCATTTTCCCGTAATAGACGATATTCGTATAATAAAAACAAGCACAACCGATCCTATGAAAAGTTCAAAACTCAAATCTGCGAAATGCTTATTTGGATTCGTCGGAGCCCTATCGCTTTTTTCTACTGCCCTTGAGGGGCAAGTTAAAACTCCGACTCACGCGCATGTCTCCTATGGGCCGGAGGAACGGCAATGGCTGAACATTTATTTGCCTTCCGGCGATAAGTCGACGCCTGTGTTTATCTACGCCCATCATAACGGTTCGACAGCGGATGACGTTCAAAGTAACTGGGCGGATTCGACGGTAGCGTCAGGAATTGCGATCGTTAGTTGGGAATCGATTGCGAAGGTCCAAGGTATGTCGGATTTTCAAACCTGCACGGCGGATGCGAAGGCGATGTTCGCATGGGTGAAGGAAAACGCGGCGACCTATAACTTCGACACCGATAAGATTTTTATCGGCGGACAATCGCGGGGAAGTCTCGTGAGCTGGGAACTCGCCCACTGTTTGGACCCAAGCATTGTAGGGATTTATATGGGACAAGCCTTGCCGGGGCAATCGTTCAATGAGCGTTTGTTGGAGCCGATCACGAAAAAAGCACCTTCTATCTTTCTAGCCTACCGCAAAGAACCCGGAGTGGTCGACGACATCCACGATCCTGCCCATGGCCTGAGGGTTCTGGAGAGATATAAAGAACTGGGCATCGGGGATAGAGCCGAACTGGTGCACAGCTTGAGCGAAACGAAGAATAGTCAAGTCATGCAGTTCGTTCCAAAATTTGTGTTGTCAGAAGTAAAAGACAAGCGCTGAGCGGATCTTATGGAGGTGTTTAGAATAATTGGAATACGCGTGTATAAGAAATATAGATACTTATTTTTGTTGCTTGGGATGGTCGTTGCCTCGGCTGGCGCTGATGCCGCTCCAGCTGATGAAATCGACTGGGGTTGGAGTATTAAGCCGACCTTTCCCAATGAAGCTTATGGTCCGCGAGCCGATGTGAACCCTGATCTTGCCGGGGATAATCACTTGTTCGATGTCTGGGTGCCAGACGGAAATTCATGCCCTGTCGTGATCTATGCCCATGGAGGCGGCTTCAGTTCAGGGGACAAGATCGGGGCGATCGGCAGTATGCTGGAATTGGCAGAAGATAGGATCGTCTTCATTAGTATCAATTATACCCTGAAACAAGGACCTCAGAAGGCTATCCAAGATCGGATCCACGATCCTGCGAGCGTTTAGGGCGAGGATCAATCATTCAAAAATAGCATAGAGCTAGCATTGCTGTAGCCGTCAGGATTTAGCCTTGCTGCGCATTCGTGATAAATAATCGGAATCTCATTGCAGTAAAGCGGCACTTCATGGGTCCACTAACTGTTTCAGATCTCATTTCTGGTCCACTCTGTGCACCACCCGGACTCCCTAGAAAATGCTGAGCTTCTTTACGAGAAAATAAAAGTTTGATTTCAATGTACGTTTTATAAGCGCTTAATCAGTCATGACTACAATACCTCGATTAACCACTAACACGGGCTTGATCATCATTCAGGCTATATTATTCGCTAGTTTAGCCGCCCATTCATGCGAGGGACAAAACACGCTAAGAATTACACACGCTCGACTAGCGGACCAAATGAAAGGGGGGCTAGTCGGTCAACTTTTTGGCAATCTCAATGGGCTCGTACATGAGATGGCGTATATCCATGAACCGGGTTCGGTTGAAAGCTACACACCGGACCTTTCTGACGGTGCGTGGACCAACGACGATACCGACATCGAATGGATCTACGTCTATGCGATGCAGGAATCCGATAACTTGTTCCTGTCCCCCGAACACATTATGAATCTTTGGAAAGAGCACATCGTGGACCGCTCGTTCTTTGCTACTGGCTATTCCAAACGGCTCATGGAAATCGGTATCAAGCCCCCGCTTACAGGAAACCGGGTACTAAATCCTTTCGCCGACTTTAACATCGCAGGTCATTTTCTGTCGGAGAGCTTCGGAATGATCGCTCCTGGACTTCCAAAAACTGCCGGGCGTATCGGTTTGCACTATACAACCGTATGTATTGATGGCGAACCTGCTCAGATGACTCAGTTTTTTACTGCCATATATTCAATGGCGTTCTTTGAAACTGACATAGATTATTTGTTGGATGTGGGTCTCTCATCAATTGACCCGACGTCGAGCTTTTACGAGGTTATTCAGGCAACACGGAAGATGGTGGCAGAGAATCCGAACGATTGGCGACAGATGCGTCGCCTATTAAAGGAACGCTACTCGAAGCACGATGGGGAACTTCGTGATCGCAATGGCTATGAGCTAAACGGAGCTGCGACCGTAGCTGCTCTACTTTACGGCAAAGGGGACCTCGCTGAATCCCTTCGATTAGCTTTCAATTTCGGATGGGACGCCGACAATTCAGCTGCCTCTGTAGGGACGATATTGGGTACAATGAACGGTTACCAGCGGGTGGAAGATCAAGGGTGGAGGGTAAAAGACATCTACTACAATATTACTCGACTCAATATGCCCTTGAACGAGACCCTTACAAGCTTTGCCGATCGTCTGACTCAACTCGCTGTTAAGACGCTCTTGGAGGAAGGAGGTGCGGTTGTCGAAACAGGTACTGACGGTGCGACATACATATTCGAGGGCCAGTCTCCAGAGAACATTCTTCCTCTATTCCCGATGGATAAGCAAAGGGAGTGGATGCATCTCCCGTTGACTTTTGAGATTGACCGACTCTTGACTAGTCCTGGACGCAAGGAGGATAGGGCCCGGGCGGTCTATTTGGCGCTGGCCACTGGATCAGGCAAGGACTTCCAGCAAAAGTATCCAGATGCCTGGGATGAAGCGGTTCAAGCTTTCGAGGAATTTCCGCGTATCGGCTCCATAATACTTGCTGCCGAGAGTCGCGGTATTGCTGCCGCTTCTGCGTTGCGAGAAAGTGCAGACGAAATGGGCATCGAGTTTGTTTCATTGCCCCGTCTTCAAGGACCTGCCCGCTGGCGACCGGAATAAACTCCTCATTCGTCTACCCTGATTTTTATTCTCGTTATACGTCTAAGACATGTATTCGTTGTCTTGTGTGGGGTGGTGTTTCTGAAACGCTTTCCCCAAGCGGACAAAGATGGTGATGGCGTTCTTTCCATCAAGAAACTGGAGGCTGTCATTCGGCAAGCGGACGTTCCCAAGGGCAAAGTCTACGCTTAAAAGCGATTGGGTGGAGTGGACCGCGAAATGGAAATCTATTTCCCAAAGAGGCATGATGCGTCGAAAGAGTAGTCCCTGGCATCGTCCTATTTCATCGCGGGCGGAACCCTCTCAAATGGTTATTCACGGTAAGCTCCTTGGCTGGCGACATCCTCGCCACTCCAGACTTTTTGCTGAAACCACTTTGCTCTTGGAGCCGTCCAGAAAGGATGATCGGCCGGCATGCCGAGGTGAGCGAGCCCCAGGGTGCAATTGTAAAGTGCGCCAGTATTGATGTAGCGATCGCGAGCTGAAGGCTGATGGCCCACATATCCAGGTTGGATCCAGCCGTTGTTATCGAAAGTACCTGGAGCCTCGATCATTCGCCGGATCACTGCAGTCATGGCCGCTCGGGTGGCTCCTGGGTCCAACTCCTCAGGCCAGTCAACTCTGGCCCCAACATAACCGAGGTGCTGCAGCGTGGCGAAGCGGTAGGTGGAAGATCGACCGATTACTGGGAAAGTCCCTTCTGGCGAGATCATGTGTTCTAGCACTTCAGCATAGCGGAAGGCGCGAGCTTTGACTTTCTCAAAGTGGTCACCTAACGGATGCCCTTGGTCTCTGCAAATGCGAATGACTTCAAGCATGAGAGGTTGAGCGACATAGCTGTTGTAGTTATCCCAGTTAAAGGTGGCTCCGTTGGTGTAGTAACCATCCCCTATGTACCAGCCCATATAACTTTCGACAGCTCTCTCGATGTGTTCCATCTCACGCTCGCCGGTAAGTTCCCATAAGGCCGCTTCGATGATGGCCGAGAACCAAAGCCAAGTGCCTGGAAAGGGCTCAAACGGCCTGTGGGTTTTAAGAGCGTTGACCACATTTTCTTTTTGAGAATCGGTCAATGGCTCCCACAATTGTTCCCGGGCCACGACCAGAGGGTAGGCCAGATTATGTGCGTGTACGATGCGGTCACGGGCAGCTTCGCCAAACATGAAATCACCCGCCTCGGGATCGGTAGAATGAATAATGCCGATGCGAGCGAGTTCAATGTATTGGGCTCGTAATTGGCCTTCTTCCGACTTGTCGGTACCCAAGGCTAACCAGGGTCCGATACCGGAAAGAACGCGCACAAAGGCCTGTAATGGTGAGTTTTGATAGTTGTTTTGCTCAATTTCCCAATCGCGTTTTGGCACTGATTGGCCCAGCTCATTCTTGCTAAGGGGAATGAGAACCGGGTCGGCGAGCTGTCTAAGGACTTGAACCGTATAGAGGCGGTCCTCATCTCCGGTATCTTCGCTATCATCGCCGTAGACCGTGGCCGGCATCAAAAGAATCAGGCCTGAAAGCAGACAGCTGAATGCATTCAAAATGAATGGCCGGAGTAGAGTCTGATTTGCAAAATGGGATCGAGTCATGGCACGAAAAACTACCGCAGTTGAGCCTCCTGTTTCAAGTCCATTAGGATCGTTGAAAAGCTGAACGGCCCTGCTGCAGCCGTGTTTTTTACCTGGAAAAGGGGGCTCGAGTTCTCGAAGGTGATGAAAAGATGATTCGCGTCCTAATCTATTCTATCATTACCCTCATTCTGATCCAATCTTCGGTTCGGGCCCGACCCAATGTTGTATTCTTGATGACGGATGATCAGGGATACGGCGAAATGTCGGTATACGGAAATCCTATTTTGAACACGCCTCATATGGATCGTCTTCACGGGCAAAGCATTCGTCTTTCGGATTACCATGCTGCTCCCATGTGCACGCCCAGCCGAGGTCAGTTGCTTACCGGTTTGGATGCTGCCAGGAACGGTTCCATCAACGTCAGTTCGGGACGGACTTTGCTTCGGGCCGAGTTGCCAACCATGGCGAACTTTTTTCAAGATGCCGGTTACAAGACCGGTATATTCGGAAAATGGCATTTGGGAGATAATTTCCCTTTCCGACCCGAGGACCGTGGATTTGACGAAACCCTTTGGTTTCCCTCCTCTCACATCAATTCCGCGGCGGATTGGTGGGACAATGACTACTTTGACGATACCTTTATTGTAAATGGAGAGCGGAAGCAGGTTTCTGGATTTTGCACAGATGCCTTTTTTCGGGAAGCAATGACTTGGATCAAGCGGCAGGCTGATTCGGGTAATCCCTTTTTCGCTTATATTCCCACCAATGCGCCGCATAGTCCGTTCTGGGCTCCGGAAAAGGAATTGAAGAAGGCGCGAGAAGCAATGGAGGGCCACGAACTGCCCAACTTTTCCGGGGTACGGCGCGAAGACCTAGCCGGGTATTTCGCGATGATTCTCAACATTGACCAAAACCTCGGTCGGTTGATGAGATTTCTCGAGGAGGAGGGACTGGCGGAGAATACCATTCTTATCTTTCAGACGGATAACGGCACCACATTTGGCGACCGGTATTATCCGGCCGGCATGCGAGGCAGAAAAGCCCAGCTCTGGGAAGGCGGCCACAGGGTGCCCTTTTTCTTGCGGTGGCCAGGAGGCAACTTGGGGAATCCTCGCGACGTCGGAGGACTGACCACGATCCAGGATATTTTACCTACCTTGCTCGATCTTTGTGAAATCCAAGCCCAACAAAATCCCGATTTTGATGGCGTGAATTTGGCACCTGTGTTTCGCGGGCAGCAAAGTGCTCCCCCTGAAGATCGCATGCTCGTGATTAACTACAGTCGTTTGCCTTTCGGCTTCGAGTACCCTTCTCCTGACGCTCCATCCAATTTGTATCGCGAGGGAGGCCTCGTGCTGTGGAAACGTTGGCGCATGTTGCAGGACCGTGAGCTATACAACCTGGATAAGGATCCTCTGCAGCAGGACAACGTGATCGATCAGCACCCTGAGGTGGCTCTCAAAATGCGAGCACACCTGGATGCTTGGTGGGGTGACGTGAATGATATGGCCAACGAACCCCAGGCCATTATCATCGGAAGCGACCGGGAAAATCCCATGATGCTTTCGGCTTGCGATTGGCTGGATGTGTTTGTGGACCAGCAGGTTCAGGTGCGTCGTGGTGTGGGGAAAAACAGCTATTGGATGCTGGAGGTCGGAGAAGCAGGAGAGTATGATTTTGAGCTGCGACGATGGCCTAGAGAAGTGGATGCTCCATTTACGGAAGGACTTCCAGCCATGCCGGGAAATAAGGCGAGTTGGGGCGGTCCCGGGCTCGCTATGCCCGTCGGAGAAGTACGGATACAACTGGGAAGAGAAGTGCAAAGGAAGTCCGTGAATCCCGATGATACGCATGCGACCTTCACGTTTCAGCTCGAGAAAGGACCCATACGCCTGCATACGTGGCTAGAAAGAGCCTACCGAGATCCTCTTTCGGGATCTTTCTTCGTCTACATTACTCGGAAATAACCGGGGCGTTAAGGAAGCCACTCAAGAATTGGTTCCTGGAAGGGCGCGATTGGAGCATTTCGAACCTTTCTGAATTGGACTACGTGCTCCTATATGCCACACTAAGGCTATTATGTTTGCTTCTGCTTCCGTACTAGCCTCTGAGTGTCGCGCGACAGGTATTGGGTTGTTTGCCTCTGTTGATCCAAGCTCACATTAAACCATCATTCCGTTAACGAATATCATGAGAAAGTTGGCGCTATTTATTTTTATCAACGCTCTGAGTTGTTTCGCTATAGAACATCCAAACGTCATAATCCTTATTACCGACGATCAAGGCTATGGTGACCTTTCCTGCCACGGACATCCTATCCTTGAGACACCTTCCTTCGATAAGCTACACAGGGAGAGCGTTCGCTTGGACAATTTTCACGTCGCGCCTGTATGCACGCCGACTCGAAGCGAACTTATGACCGGCCTGTATGCACTCCGCAACAAAGCAAGCACTGTGCCATCCGCCCGCAATTGGATGAGACGCGACATTATAACAATGCCAGAGATATTTCAGGCCAATGGATACGCGACAGGATTATTCGGTAAGTGGGGTCTTGGAGACGCCTATCCTAACCGGCCAATGGATCGTGGTTTCACGCATTCTATTTGGCACAAAGGATGGGGATTGGCATCGGAAAATGAATACGACAACGATTATTATTATACCCGGTATTTAGACAGGACTGAGGTCAAGTATTCCGACCGTTTTTGCGCCAACCTCTGGTTTGATGAAGCGATGAAATGGATGGAACAGAAACTGGAAGCCAAACAACCTTTTTTCACCTACATAGCTTTGAATACGCCACACAGTCCTTTTCATCCCCTCCAAGAGGATTATGAGAAATACAAGGATACGGTCGACGACGAGAGAATTGCCAAATTCTACGGGCTCATCGCGAATGCGGATGAGAATTTTGAAAGACTTGAGAACTGGCTCGAAGAAAGAGACGCAAAAGAAGACACGATTGTCATCTTTATGAACGACAACGGAACCGCCTTAGGCGCTGACATCTTCAACGCTGGTATGAAGGGCAGAAAAGGTTCTGGCTATGAAGGCGGCCATCGTGCGTTCTGTTTTCTTCGCTGGCCCAATGGCGACCTGGGTTCGCCGAGAACGATAGGAACGGTTTCTCACATCGTTGATCTTGTTCCGACATTTGTCGATTTGTTGAATTTCAAATTACCAGCTACTGCGGAGCCCTTTGATGGATTCTCTCTTGTGCCCGTCTTCAGAGACGAAACTGCGTTAGAAGGTAGAAAGGCAATTGTTCAATTCGGGGGCAGAACGAAGCCGAAGAAGTACTTCAGGAGTTCGGTGATGTGGAAAGACTGGCGCCTGCAAGGTGATTCAGAGCTCTACAATCTGGATTCAGATCCGGGCCAGGCGGTAAATGTCTTTGCCCAGCATCCTGACATCGTTCGCGAGCTGAAAGGGTATTATGATGCCTATTGGGCTTCCATAGAAGAATCGATCGATGTGATAGAACCTATTATTGTCGGCAACCCCGCAGAGCCTATCACCAATCTTACCTGCAGCAATTGGTACGATGTGGATTTTGATAACCGCGATAAAGTTGCCGGGGCAGACTCTATGGGTGGACCTTGGTATATCGAAGTTGAAAGAGGTGGTGAATATCGCGTGCAACTTAGCCGCTGGCCTTTTTATATGGATAGGCCTCTATCGGCAATTGGTCCGAGCGAAACGATCGGGGGCATGCCGATCGATCCCGGTGTCGCATTACCCATCGCTTCCGGAACGTTAAGCGTGGATGGGGGAGACCGGCAGGTGAGCAAGCCGAACGACGACGGTACTTTGATCGAGTTCACTATCGAGTTGCCTGTAGGCGAACATACGCTTCAAGGCTGGTTCCATGATGCCTCCGGCAAACCCCTCTCGGGAGCCTTTTATGGAAGGTTGTCTCTTAATTGAGGGCCTTTCAAAGGGCTCGGTGGATTCTCAACCTCGAGCAAGTCGCCAGAAGCTGGGGTAAGCTAGCGACGCACTGAAAATGCGTTTTAGGAAGGCTAAAAACCGCTAGAACAGGGCGGATTTTGCTCGCAACCTTGGCCTCTGCAACTTTGATAATAGCATGAAAAAATCGCCTCTATCTTCGCTTTTCTTTTTTTTAGTAACCGTTGTCTCTTTGTCGTCTCTACAGGCCCATGACACGCGTGTGTACGAATTGCGAACGTACTATGCGAATGAGGGCAAGCTTGACGACTTGGTAGCTCGATTCCGGGATCATACCACTGCCTTGTTTGCCAAGCACGGAATAGAGAATGTGGGATATTGGGTTCCCAAAGAAAATCCAGATAACAAGTTGATCTATATCATCGCTTTTCCGAGCAGGCTTGATCAGGAGTCGATGTGGAAATCCTTCCAAGCGGATCCTGATTGGAAGGCGGCTGCTAAGGCATCGTCAAAGAACGGAAGGCTGATAAATAAAATTGAGGCTGTGTTCATGCAGACTACCGAATATTCAATGCCCATTAAGAAAATCCAGGCCTCTCCAGAGCGCTTATTTGAGCTTCGGACTTACATCTGCAACGAGGGCATGCGGCGTCATCTTGGTGCTCGTTTCAGAGATCATACGATTGGCCTATTTGATAAGCATGGAATTGAGAATATCGCCTATTTCCACCCGATGCCTGATCAGGAGGGCGGAACAAGCACCTTAATATATATTGTAGCGCACGAAAGCGAGGAAGGGCGGGAAGTGGCCTTCGGGAATCAGCGGGAAGATGAAGACTGGAAGACTGCTGCCGCTGCTTCCGTAGAGCGCGCAGGTGGTAGGATGACGATAGAAGGAGGGGTGACAGGCGAGCTGCTCGTTCCGACCGACTTTTCCGCCATGAAGTGACGGGTGTTTTGGGTATTTTCGAAACATTTAAAACATCGCTCATTCCCGTCGCTGGATCCACGCTTCGCGTGGGCAATATCCGCTCGCTCTGCTCCCGTGAAAGATTAGCCCAGCGACAGTAATCGAGAAGCTCAGGATTGTACCCATGAATGATAGAGAAATGGTTTAAGCCTGGGCGACTCGTTCGATAAAAATTGATCTATGGGATATGCGTGCTAATTTGGAAGGCATGACAATCTCCCGATTCGTTTTACTGGTTACTCTGTTGCTCGGGGTAGCGTTTGCCGAAACGCGTAAGCCGAACGTCGTATTCTTTCTTGTCGATGATCTGGGCTGGTCCGACGTGGGCTGCTTCGGCAGTTCTTTCTATGATACGCCGAACGTCGATCGACTGGCGGAAGAAGGCGTTCGATTTACTAGCGGCTATGCGGCCTGCCATGTCTGTTCGCCGACCAGAGCTAGTATCCTTACCGGCAAATACCCGGCGACCCTGAACCTGACCGATTGGCTCAATGGTAGAAGCAACCGACCTTATCAGGTTTTGCAGAATCCGGACAAGGCCATGGCTCTCGATCCCGATGAAACTACTCTTGCCGAAGTCTTGAAGCAAGAAGGCTATGCCACCGCCCTGTTTGGCAAGTGGCATCTGGGCAGTAACACGACGCCGACTGGGCATGGCTTTGACCTGCATGTTCCGTACTCCGTGAACTCCAACCTGGGACGACGAGGATTTTATAACCCGAAGGATATTCCCGGCCTTGATGGGGGAGAGTACGTGACCGATCGCTTGGCGGAACTGGCCGCCAGCTATATCGATGTGAACAAGGATAGGCCTTTCCTTTTGTATATGTCTCACTTCTCCGTGCATGATCCCATTCACGGTAGGCCCGACCTTGTGGAAAAATATAAGAAGAAACTGGCTGCCATGCCGCCCCAGCCAGGACCTGACTTCATTCTCGAAGGAAACCCTGACAGCCCGACTTACCCGAGCAGAGCTGAACTCGATGAATTGATAAAGCAGCCGAGGTATCGGGATACCTACACGTCCTACGCCAACGATCTGGTGAAGGTTAAACAGAAGCAGGACAATGTTGAATTCGCTGGCATGGTAGAAAGCGTCGATCAAAGCCTGGGGACGCTTATGGCAAAACTGAAGGAGCATGGCCTCGAAGATGACACCATTGTGATTTTCATGTCAGACAATGGCGGAATGTCGGTGATGAACGGCACTCCCCACTTCGAAATAACGCGGGACAAAATTGATACACGCGCTTCCACCTCCAATCTACCCCTGCGTGGGGCCAAGGGCTGGCTCTACGAGGGTGGGATAAGGGTTCCCATGATCGTCAAATGGCCCCAACAAGGTCAAAAAGGAACGGTCTGCGATGAACCGGTCATCAGTACCGACTTTTTCCCTACAATTCTGGAAATGCTTGGTGTGGAGCATGAAACCTCCGACATCGACGGGCAAAGCTTCACCGCCTTGGTGCAGGGCAAAGAAATGGACAGAGGTCCCATCTATTGGCACTTTCCCCACTACAGCAATCATGGCATGCAAAGTCCGGGTGGTGCTATCCGCGACGGCGATTACAAACTGCTCGAATACTTCGAAAACGGATCGGTCCAGCTCTTCAATTTAAAAAAGGACATAGGCGAGCAAAACGACTTAGCGAAGATTGAGGTCCAGAAGGCCCAGGAGCTCACCGCGAAACTCCATCAATGGCGCAAAGAGGTCGATGCCCAGATGATGCCCCCCAATCCCGACTACGACCCGGCGACCGACCTTTGGTCAGGAAGGCCATAAAGCGCTTGATTTCCACGACCGTCCAGCGGCACCAAGCAGCAAGGCCTGACCCTCAGACTTTTCTCTTCTTCACGATGGAAAAGGAGATTATGATTATTCCAAAACACGTCCCAATCCCAAATGCTCGCCAAATCGTGGTGGGTTCGCTGGCATGCTTGCGGTGAGAAGATCCTACATTGCGATCTCTGTTTTCGGTGCCCTGGTTGGGCTGGCCGTTGAAGCTGAAATACCAGAACCCGATTTCGCTCGGGAAGTGCTGCCGATCCTTTCAGAAAAGTGCTTTGTCTGCCATGGTCCGGATGCCAAAGAAGATGAACGGAAGCTTACCCATTACGAGGAATCGGTTCGGCTTCGAAAGGGGAAGCAGGCCATCAATCCGGAAAAGCTGGAGGACAGTCTTCTGCTCGCCCGCATCGCGGACAAAGAAGATCCGATGCCTCCGGTTGATGAAAAGCCATTGACCGAATCGGAGCGTGAAATTCTTGAGAGCTGGGTCCTTTCCGGCGCGAAATACGCCAAGCACTGGGCATTCGAGCAACCTCGAAGGGATGCTCGCTACAATTCGGTCGATGATTTCATAGAGGCCGATTTGCGCGCGAGTGGGCTCGATTTCGCGCCAGAGGCGAATCTTCGTACCTTGGCTCGTCGGGCCTCTCTGGTCCTCACTGGTTTGCCTCCGAGCCCTGAATCAGTGGAGGCGTTGGTGTTGTCAAAAGATCCCTACGCTTTCAATTCTTACGTGGATCAACTGCTGCAAAGCGAAGGTTTTGGGGAGCATCGGGCCCGGTATTGGTTAGACGCCGTTCGATACGGAGATACGTCGGGACTGGCCCGCGATGTTCGCAGGGGCCTGTATCCTTATCGCGATTGGGTCATACAGGCTTTCAATGACAATCTGCCGATGGACCAGTTCATTACATGGCAGCTGGCGGGAGATCTCTTGCCCGAGCCCTCGCTCGAGCAGCGAGTTGCCACCGGTTATGTGCGTATGAACCCGACGACCAATGAAGGTGGGTCGATTCCGGAAGAATTCCAGGCCAAAAACAACTTCGATCGTGTCGAGAATTTGGGTACCGTCTTTCTTGGACTGAGTTTGCAGTGCGCCCGTTGCCACACCCACAAGTACGATCCCATCAGTCAGAAGGAATACTTCGAGCTCTTTGCGTTTTTCAACAATACCGCTGAGAAGCCGCTCGATGGTTATAGATACGACCTTCCGCCTGTTGAGAAGGCCCCGCGAGACATCGCGGACTGGAAACGGTACAAAAAGCTGAAGTCACTGGGTTTCGATCTGACGGGTGACGAGGCTTTCGAGCTTGCCGAGATTGAATGTCGCATGTCCACGACACTGGTTGCGGAGGAAGGCGAGCCAAGGGAGACCTTTCTCCTGGAGCGGGGCGATTACCTTTCGCCATCGGGCCCGGCGCTCCAGCCCGGCGTCATTGCTGCGATTGGAGGCATGCCCAGCGACGCGCCCCGAAATCGGCTCGGTTTAGCGCAGTGGCTGACGGCGCCGGAAAATCCTCTCGTGGCTCGCGTGTTGGTGAATCGACTTTGGCAGCAGGTGTTTGGAGTAGGGCTCGTGAGAACGCCTGAAGAATTTGGACTGCAAGGCGAGCATCCAACCCATCCTGAACTGCTGGACTTTCTAGCCCTGGAGTTTCAATCAAGCGGTTGGGATCAGAAAGCCATGCTGCGACGGTTGGCACTCAGCAGGGCGTTTCGACAGTCGTCGGTCATGCGAGTCGATGTGGATGATCCGGAAAACCGGCTTTACGCTCGCGGCCCGAGCTTCCGACTCGATGCGGAGGTCATTAGAGACTCGACGCTCCTCGCTGCGGGTTTGCTCGATCCGTTCATGGGCGGCGAAGGAGTGAAGCCCTATCAACCGCCGGGCCTTTGGGAGGCGCTTGGTCACCAGAAAAGCAATACGCGCGTGTATGTCCCGGATACGGGATCCAAAGTCTATCGCCGCAGTATCTACGTCTACTGGAAACGGACCAGCCCTCATCCTATGATGACCCTATTCGACGCGCCGAATCGCGAATCCGCTTGCGCTGGCAGATCCCGGACGGATACGCCGCTGCAGTCGCTGGCGCTCCTGAACGAACCTCAGCGAACCCTTTCTGCCCGAACCTTGGCCGAGTCGATCGTCGAATCTCGGGAAACCGACGAAGCGCTTATTGACATTATCTTCGAGACGCTGGCAGGTCGGAAAGCGAATCTGACGGAACAGACTGCGTGCGCGTCGCTGTTCGAGAAAACGAGAAGCGCCTATTTAGCGGATCCTTCCCTAGCCGCATCTTTGCTCGAAGTAGGTGAGCGGCAGCGAAACGAAGCGCTCGATCCTGTAGAGGTCGCCGCTTGGACCCAGGTCGTGGTCGCTGTCATGGCGAGCGATCCGTTTATTCTCCTATACTGAAAACCGCCATGGAAGCCGATCCGATCCGCGAACATGAACTCATTATGACCCGCCGCCAGTTTTTCGGGCGAGCCCGATTGGGGGTTGGAACGGCTGCATTGGCGGGCTTGTTGGGACCGGCTTTCGCGGCAGGTCCGAACCAAGGAGCGACTCATCATAGGCCTCGGGCAAAACGAGTAATCTACTTGTTTATGACCGGCGGTCCCAGCCAACACGACCTTTGGGACTACAAGCCAAAGATGAGGGAGCTTGCCGGAGAGGAGCTGCCCGCCTATATTCGGGATGGCCAGCGCGTCACGGGAATGTCGAAAGGCGTACTAAAGGTAATGCCCAGCGAGTACTCGTTTTCTCGGTACGACAACTACGACCGGGGCGTGTGGGTGAGCGAGCTTTTGCCTCATACCGCTAAGGTGGTGAAGGACCTCTGCGTCATCCACAGCGTTCACACTGAGGCGATCAACCACGATCCGGGGATCACCTATATCCAGACAGGCAGCCAGATTCCAGGGCGGCCGAGTTTGGGCGCTTGGTTGAGCTATGGGTTGGGCAGCGAGAATTCCGATTTGCCCAGTTATGTCGTGATGCATTCGATGGGTATCGAGCAGAGTACAACCTTGTTCGGAAGGCTTTGGGGAAGCGGTTTCATGCCATCCAATCATCGGGGCGTCATTTTTCGAGGAGGTGAAGATCCCGTGCTGTATCTGAAGAATCCCAAAGGCGTGTCACGATCCCATCGTCGCCACCAATTGGATGCCCTTGCGGCGATCAATCAGGAGCACTACCGGGACTTTGGAGATCCCGGCATTCTGGCCCGTCTAGAGCAGCATGAAATGGCCTACCGTATGCAGGCTGCTGTTCCCGAACTGATGGACCTCGATCAGGAGCCAGATTCAACTTGGAAACTCTACGGCGAGAAAGCGAAGACCCAGGGGACTTTCGAAGCGTGTTGCCTCAATGCCCGTCGCTTGGCTGAGCGAGGCGTCAGAAACATTCAGATATTCCATCGCGGTTGGGACCAGCACGATAACCTCCGCACGGAATTGCCCGCTCAGTGCGAACATGTCGACCGTGGTTGCATGGCTCTGATAACCGATTTGAAGCGTCGTGGCTTGCTCGAGGACACGTTGGTCGTATGGGGAGGAGAGTTTGGACGTACGGCGTATTCTCAGGGAGAATACGGTTCGGAGACCTACGGTCGCGATCATCATCCCCGTTGCTTCACGATGTGGATGGCTGGCGGGGGAGTCAAAGCCGGCATTACCTACGGGCAGACCGATGAATTTGGATACAACATCACAGATGGTGACGGAAACCCATTGATAGGGAAACACCAGCCGTCTAAACATCATTTCACGCCTGGAGCGGTGCATATCCACGATCTGAACGCGACCATCCTGCATTTGCTAGGAATCGATCACACGAAGCTAACGTACCGGTACCAAGGACGCGACTTCCGCCTGACCGATGTGCACGGGCATGTCGTGCATGATCTCATTGCGTGAGTCGGGCTCTTAGAAAGTGTCCAATAATTCAGGATTGGCCGATGGTAGGGCTGCTTATCCTTAAGCAGCCGTTCCAGGATCGAACGACACGGCCGACTAAGGATAGTCAGCCCTACCTTAAGATTCAGGATATCCGTATTCCTCACATTTATTAGACAGCTTCTTAGAAATAGCGAGAATCAAGCGCGGATTCTTTTGCGTTTTCTTGGTAGGCCCGTTGAGTAAATCGGAGATTGCCTGAAGGGCGTTCTGTCGATTATTTGTGCTGTCTCGTAAAATCTAAACGTTTTGATTCGAATGACTTCTACACCCTTTAAAAACGCCGTCGCCGTCGTCTGTTTAGCCATGCTCTGGACAAGCGGTTCCCTTGTTTCCCGGGCCAATATGGAGCCGATCCCACCCTTCATGGGAGACTGGGAAGGTGGCTGGGTCGATGCCCCGAAAAAGGATGGCAATGCCAAGAATAATCCCGGTTTGGTGGCCCGTGTGATTGGTTTGGGCAACGATCGGTACGAAATTCAGATAATGGAGGAGTTCGACAAGCGGGCCGACTTTAAAGTCAAAACCGAAGCGGTGTGGAAAAACGGCAAGATGATGTTCGATCAAAATGGATACTCGGGCGAAATCACTGAGGATAGTTTTACGGGCAAGAAGGCGGGCGGGGCATTCGACACGTCGTTTTCATTGAAACGCGCGCATCGCGCTTCGCCTACAATGGGGGCGAGGCCGCCTGCGAATGCGATTGCGCTCTTCGATGGGGCCAATTTGGATGCGTGGGAGCGACAAGATGGGGGAGATCCCACATGGCTTATCAAAGACGGCTACTTTGAAGTATTGCCGAAAAAGGACAACGACGGTGTCGGTGGCTCCATCAATACCCGTCAAAGTTTTAGGGACGTGAAAGTCCACCTTGAATTCCGTCTGCCGTACGAGCCGGAGCACCGAGGGCAAAAACGGGCCAATAGCGGCTTTTTCCTGCCGGGCGGCTATGAGGTACAAATACTCGACAGCTATGGCTTGGGCGGTATGTGGAACGAGTGCGGTGCTCTCTACAAGCAATCGCCCCCGCGCGTGAACATGTGCTGGGCGCCCGGCGTGTGGCAGACTTTCGATGTAGAGTTTAAGCGGCTACGTCGCGATTCTGAGGGCAATAAAGTCGATGACGCAGTTTTCACGGTCTGGCACAATGGAGTTAAAATCCACAACAATTATCAGATCAAAGGAACGACTTCCAATACCCAGAAGGGACGCAGCGAGCCTGAGTCTGGTAAAAGCGGAGGGCTCTCGCTTCAGGATCACAGCAACAAGATTCAGTTCAGAAACATCTGGGTGGTGGAGCAGTAGGCGCGTTCCAAGTTTTCAAAGAGAGATTCCAATAAGCCAGAATATACATCGCAGCTGGAATATCCGTTTTTGGGCAAGGCTGTGGGCGATGCGCCAATGCCCAGATGATGGGCCCCAATCCCGACTACGATTCGGCGACGGACCTGTAGTCGGGAAAGCGGGAGAGCAGGGTTAAACGCAAACAAGTCGCAAACGCCACCGCATCGATCGGCCAACACAGCCTGTAGTTCAAGAGGAGGTTTATAAGTCAACCAAGGACTAGCTAGAAGATGCCTACAGGTCCACTATGCTGCTTCAGAGTGGCTTTGTCCACTTCTGGTACGGCCAGCTTGCCTGCTTGTTCATATTGCGTAGCGTCATGCTTGGTGGACAATGGTAATAATTTCTCAAGCGCACTAATTCCCGCTTCAGCTCCATTATAGTCGTCTCGTTTTCTGGAATATAATACTGGCTGATCATCTCGCTTGGATCCTTTTTCAGGTCAAAGAACTCCCACTCATTATGTGCGGGATAATAAATCAGCTTATTGCGTCCGTCTGTAACACCGTAGTGCGGTTGCACGTTGTGGTTTGCCAGTTCGTGGTACGTATAGAGAAAAGTCTTTCTCCAATTTTCGGGCGTCGTGCCCTCTAGGATAGATACCATGCTCTGGCCTTGGATTTGTTCAGGTATTTCAATGCCGGCCACGTCGAGAAAAGTGCTGGCAATATCAAGGTTGGAGACGATGTCTTTATCGTTAATTATACCCTTTTCAACAACACCTGGCCAATGAACGATAAAAGCAGTCCTTATCGACTCTTCATACATGAAGCGCTTATCGAAGAAGCCGTGCTCGCCTAAGAAGTAGCCGTGGTCTGCCATGTAGATAACGATAGTGTTGTCCGCCAGATCATTTTCTTCGAGGAATGCCCGAATACGTCCCACGTTCTTATCAATGCCTGCCCCCGCAGCGAGAAAGTTTCGCAAAAGCACCTGATACTTAAAGCGGGAGAGCTTTTTGCTGGGGTCTCTCCAATCCAGTCCCAACGCTTCGAATTTTTCTACATCCTGGGCGCGATACGCATCCCACGCCTTTCGCTGCGCCTTATTCAGCTCTCCGAGCTCACCGGGGTCGCCAATCATCATATTGTAAGGCAAGTCTTCGTACAGCGTTAAGGTCTGTTCGCGTATCGCAGTACCCCGGTATGAAAAATCATCAAAGAGGTTATTCGGCTCTGGAACATGCACGTCTTTGTATAAATCATATTCCTCCGGCCCCGGACACCAGCCGTGGTGCGTTGCCTTGAACTGCGACATCAGCATGAAGGGTTTGCTCTCATCGCGGCCATTCTTGAGCCATTCTATCGTCAAGTCGCCGACGATGTCGGAGTTGTAGCCGCTTTCGGTACGGGTGTCTTTCAGCCCTTCAGCATCACCCCTTTGTAGAAAGGGATTATAATACTGTCCCTGCCCCTTCATAACATCGAAGTAGTCGAAGCCGGTTGGAACAGACTTCAAATGCCACTTGCCGATAATAGCTGTCTGATAGCCGTTTTCCCGCATCAACTTTGGGAAGGTCTGCTGGGACCCGTCGAAGTTGGAGTTCCTGTTCCAAGTAACGCCGTTTCTATGCCCGTATTTACCCGTAAGAATCGTCGCGCGGCTCGGTCCGCAGAGAGCATTGGTCACATAGCACTTTTTAAAAAGCATCCCTTCGCTCGCCAGCTTATCGATATGCGGGGTGTGCGCCACGTCTTTGAGCAAGCCACCATACGCCCCGATCGACTGATACGCGTGATCATCACTGAAGATGAAAAGGATGTTCGGGGAACGGCCCATTCCATCTATTGGCGGCGTGGCCATGGAAATGATAGCGGATAATAATATAAAAGTATATATAATGTATTTCACTTTTTATTAGTAAATGTCTTGGCCATAGAGCCCCTTTAGGGTCGTATCCTGGGTTCAGTTTTACAATCTGAGCAATAACTTCCTAACGGTATCTATGAAGCTTTTTTGCAGGTTGTCGATACGCGAAGCTGTCGGCCTCTATGAATGATAAACCTCAATCAAGGTTCTACCGAGCGGTGAACTTCAACGCTCGTAGCCGTATTCGGATCAGTCCGCGGATCTTTAAGAATCCCGCTTTTCATATTCAAGCGCAGTGGAATGGCTTCTGTATCCAGATAAAGGTGCTCGTAGTTATCTCCTCCTACGTCTCCAAGGCCAAAGGGCTGCACTGTATCGCCGTCGGTTGTTTCAATGGAATATCCCTGGCGATGGTCCTCGCCCGAAACGCCTTCCATCGGCTCTACGCCGCCGTTCCAGACGGCAACAATGATCTGCTTCGTGCCGGGAGGGTGTTTACCCTTCAGGCTTTCAGGCTTAACGGCGTAGGCCATTGCTAGGGAAGGGCCATCTTCTAACGGCGTTACCGCCACCGACATGCCGTGCGCGTCATGGCCTCCAACCAGGGTCAAATGGCCGGTCACCTCTACTTTTACTGGAGGATCATCAGGTGCATTTCCGAACTCGCCGATAAGCAGAACGGTATGTCGCTTAGATGCCTCGTCTGCCGGACGAGTGGTGGCCCGCAAGGGGTGTGCTCGCGCTCCTGAGCGAGTGATCACTGTGAATGCGCTTGCCTCAATGGAGCCGGGATCTGCCACGCGTTGGGAAAAGGTTACAGGCAGCCCGTCGGTCCTTTTGTATCTGGGTGCCGGAATAGCGTTATCTAGACCAAAGAATGCGCTAATCATCCGCGGTGCTTGCTCGTCGAGGGAGGTCTTTGGAGGAGCAGAACCTTGCCCATTCGCTATCCATGCAAGCATGACGAGGCCCAATGCTCCGGGGAAAAAGCTAGTGATGAGGTTTTTCATGGGTTGATAGGAAATTCAATCTATTGGTAATAGTATTCAAATCGATATCACAAGATTCAACCGAATTCTCAATCACCCGGAAGCCGTTTCTCCCTTAGTGACTTTGATAAACCAATTGACCTTCGTAACCGCCTGGAATACGGAAGCAATCCCGATGAGGGAGTATGCGACAGGGATTGGCGCGCGTTTCAAGCTGGTTCATCAACTTCGGTTTCCCTAAATCGCTGATGTCCAGCATCCAGAATTCCCCTCCGGCCAGATGGGTACGTAGAGTTCGTTGCCGTGAATCGCGGGCTCCCCAATCATCCTAACTTCGGGTAGTTTGAGAGCCCTTTTTAAATCCTGAGAAAAACTAGTCGACTAGTTTGCACTCGCAGTTTTTCTTTCCGCTTCAATTCTGTTTATCTGTTCAGCCACTTATCCGGCTTTTCATGAAATCGCTTTCCCAAAGACAATTACTGATAGTTTGGTTGTTTGTCGGAGTGGCCGTTTCGTCGCCACGCGCGTTTTTCGCGGCAGACCTGGTTATTGATGTAGGGGCTCCCTCAAACAATCAATCTGGACCGTTGCTAGTTGGGGCCAATGTTGTGTACTCGCATGAAGATATTCGCAGCTGGCAAGATGGGGAAAAGATTCAGGCTTTGATTGATTCCGGGATCAACAATCTGAGGTATCCTGGCGGGCATCTGGTATCTTTTTGGGATTGGGAGTTTCCCTATCACAACGCCTATGCAAATTTCTGGGATCCATCCTATATCGCTCAATTGACGGAAGCACGGAAGGATGAGCTACGAGTAGAGCATGCCAATCGCATGGGTCTGGAAGATTTTCTGGCAATTTGTAGGGAAGTCGGCGCCGAACCGTTGGTCGGTATCAATATGTTTCAAGGATACCGCAATGGACGAAAACAAGACTCGATTGATAAGGCTGTCAGACTTGTCGAGTGGTGCATGAAGCAGGATCCGAAGCCTCGCTATTACTACCTCGATAATGAAGCGGGGCACCAACCCGAGCGAAACAACCACATCCCGGTTGAGGACTACATTCCCTTAATTCCTGACTATTCAGCGGCTATTAAGGAGGCTGATCCTGGAGCGAAGATCATCGCCAATCTAATTGGAGGTCAGTGGAATCAGGTCAGGAACCTCATCGAGCAGGTCGGCGACTATGTGGACATCTACGAACATCACTGGTATTATTTCAATCGGGTCTGGGGAGAATTTTATCTCGAAGACTGGCGCAATGAATTTTCGTTCAACGAGCAGAACAACCGAATCAACCAGTTTAACAATTGGAAGAATCAGTATAACAAGTTTCACTTGCAGTTTGCTTACCTTGAGTGGAATATAGGCCCGGCTAGGGAAACGCCAGGAGCGACAACGGGTACTCCGTTTTACCAGGGGCTTGTTCAAGCAGATGTATTGATGCATATGATACGTAACGATGTTTATATGGCGTCTGTTTGGCCCCTTACCTGGAAGTCGAATAATCCGGATCCTGCAGCCACGGGCGGGTTTCGCAGTCTGATTGATCCTGAAACTGGGGAGGTTACGGCATCCGGAGCCATTTTCGATGCCTTTTCGCTAGCCGCTGAAGGCCGGATGGCGCCTTTGGAAATATCCGAGCCCAATCAAGTTCAAGGCCTGGCTATGCAGGCCGCCGACAGAGATCGATTGCTGGTTTACCTCCTGAATAAAACGGATCAGCCCCAAAGCGTGGAACTAAATCTGGTTCGAACGCCGCTAGCGGCATCCTACATGACCTACACTGCGGGTGAGCCAGCTTACTATGGCCAGACACAAGAATATCCACTTGAGCCCGCGGGCCCGTCTCTGGAAATCACCTTGCCTGATACCTCCTTTGTGTTTGCCCAATTGGATTTTGATGAAGGGGAAGCTCTCGTTCCAGAGCCCGTAGCGATCGAGAAAATGCAATCGGACGCATACCGAATTTCCCTGGAATCCTCACAGCGAGGCTATCAATATGAGCTCTTAGGAACGGAAAGGTTGGGCCAGGATGAATACTGGAGAAGTTTGCAGTCTCGTATTCCGGTTTTCCATGAATTGGGAGAGCCCTTGCATTTTGATGCAGAACAACTGGGTGAGCGAAGCTTTTATAAGATTCGCAAGACAGCCATCGATTAAGATCAACGAAGCCCGGTAAGAGACGGCGGGTATTGAGAATGTTGCAGCACAGCCATCGCTGCTTGAGCTTGTAGCAGCTAAAGTGGCGCCTCTCGTGGAGCCCCTGGCGATCTTTACGGACGCTGGTGCCGGAATAGGAAATCAATAGCCACGACGTCGGTGGCATCACGCAGGTCCCTTCTTATGTGATGCTCTTGGTCTTTCACTTTGCCGAAGACTACCTCGACACCTTTTGGGTTAGAATAGGTATACCAAACGATCTCATCTCCCTGCTCTTCAATAACAGGTTCAGGACCGCATTGGTTGAATGTACGCCAAATCTCGATACGCTCCGCCGCTGAATACATGGTAATTTTCGGATTAGTGGATCCATGGTAGCTTTTGTCGTTGTCGCCGATTACTTGCAGAAGCGAAATCGATTTTGTCAGCTCGCCGGGCTCGTGGGCGTCTTTAGCCATCCCGCAACTCATGGGCGCCACCGCGGCGAAAAGGTCGGTTTCTTTGGCTAGCCGATAGCAAAACAGTCCTCCGCTGGAATGGCCGGTTGCGTAGATGCGTTGCGGATCCGCGACCTCATGGGCGACGAGCGTTTCGATAACCTGCGAGATAAAACCAACGTCATCGTAGCTCACGGAATGGAAGTCCTGTTTGAAGTTCCACTTGGCGAGCGGTCGGATCGCTTCCGCGCTGATGAGAATGAGGCCACGTTCTTCGACAAAGGGAGTAAAGCGATTGCTTGGGCCATCGGCTTTTCCGCCTGCGCCGTGGAAGCAAAATAAGACAGGGTAGGAGCAATCCCTGTCGAACGATTTAGGTGTAGTGACGATTAGGCTGCGGTTGTGGTCGTCATGGTCGAACTGGATTTCATTCTTCCCAGGAGCCAAGGACGAAAGACCGGCCGCCAGGCATCCGAGAGGGGTAAGCAAATGCAAAGCGCCAAACAGGACCACGACGGTTATCATACGACAATCTAATGTCAGCAAGAGATTAAACAGCGAGCTATTTATTTTAGGTCGTCTGTCTCGCTTTCGCTTATTTTGGAGCCCAGTTTCAGACTTTCCTTATAAGGGGAAGGCGGTTATCCAGATAGATGAATTAACTATGCTAATCGATATACGAATCTACCAATGCAAGTCCGGGATGCGGGAAGAGTTTTTCGAGCTGTATGAGAAATATGGACGCGGGCCGCAGACTCGCATTCTCGGAAAGCCTTATTCTTTTGTGAAATCCATCGAGGATCCGAATGAATTTATTCTCATGTGGAGTTATGAGGATCTTGCCGATCGCGAAGCGAAGCGGGCGCTGATGTGGGATGACCCGGATTGGCAAGAGTACGTGAAGCATAGCAAAGCCTTGGGAGCGGTCGTCTCTCAATACAATAAATTGGTGGAGACTGTCTGAGAGCCATCGAGGCAACAGTTCTAGGGCTACGTTCGAGGTCCTATCATGCTTGATCTTACCCAGCCCTCGCATTGCGAGGATCCTGGAGTGATCCCGCATAGCGGGATAAGCGATCCAGCGACAAAGTCGCGATGTTGAAAACAGAGGCTTCCTATTCGCGCTGTTGAGAGTCAGATTTAGGGTATGTCGACTAAGCGCTGCTATTTGTGCCTTTTTCTTTTGATCGCGATTCAAGTTCCGATGCTTGGGCAGAATCGCATCCAGCCGGAGTTATTTGACGTTCCAGAGATCAAGTCCTCTTGGGATGATCTTACAGATGGTATCGAGACTTTGGAGGATTGGCAAAAGAGACGGGCCCTCTTGAAGCAGCGCTACCTGGAACTATTGAGAGATCAGCATAAGCCCGAGAAGCCGGAACTCGATCTTCTGGTGCATGAGACCGTTGAGGTGGATGGGCTCTACAATCGGCAACTGATTAGCTACCAAGTGGAATCTGATGAAAGAGCCCATGCCTACTTGGGTATCCCGCTTGATCTATCTGACAAAGCTCCTGC
The DNA here is from genome assembly GCA_002696345.1 of Myxococcales bacterium. Taxonomy (GTDB): domain Bacteria; phylum Myxococcota; class UBA4151; order UBA4151; family UBA4151; genus UBA4151. The sequence goes on along the minus strand of NZRT01000036.1, from coordinate 33,585 downwards.
GGTTGTGGCCCTGCATGGGACTTACCCGAACGGAAAAATGAGAGCAGCGGGGCTGGTGGATAATCCTGACAAGGCTTACCTGGATCACTTGTGCCGACGGGGATATGTCGTAATTGCCCCAGAGCATTTCGTATCCGGACATCGGTTACCGGAGGAGGGACCTTATGAAACGGGACGATTTTATGAAAAGCATCCGGAATGGACGGCGGTGGGAAAGTTTACCTATGAGCATTCCATCGCCATCGATGTTCTGGAAACTCTAGACTTCGTAGATAGCCAGAACTTAGGAGCCTTAGGGCATTCGCTGGGCGGGCACGGAACGTTTTTCTTGGCAGCCTATGATGATAGGATCAAGGCAGCTGCCAGTAATTGCGCGGCCTCGTTCTTTCGTCACAACCCAAAAGTTGCCGGCTGGTCGCGCGATCGCTGGTACATCTATTTTAAGCCCATTCGCGAGGGCCTATTGCGCGGGGAAATGCCGCCTATCGATTTCCACGAAATCATTTCGTTGATCGCTCCTCGGGCCTTCATGGATCTGGCTGGTTTGAACGACGGGCCCACTGGCACGCAAAGGCAGCGTGTGCTGATGTTGATGAAAGTTATGGAGATCTACGAACTGGAAGGCTCCCCAGAAAATTTCAGCTTCTATATTCATGGCCGCGGTCACACGGTGGCCCACGAATCGAGATCGCTCATGTATGGCTTTATGGATGCCCACCTAAAGCCACCGGAAGCGACGGCCACCAAGCTAGTTGAAGAGTGATTTATCATTGGACTTCAGAGCTCGTCTGCCAAGCTTCCCAGGGCGTCTGAGTCTGTGCTGATCAAAACCGTTAGGTCGCGATTGCCCTCGGGATCGGCCTGCAGCCAGATGTCGATAGCCTGGTGTCCGGGGTTGGGTTCATCCCAATAGTAGGGCGGAGGATCCAAAGGGTCGGATCGGAGGGTGAAGGGAACATCTTCCGGTAGCGCGACCTTCAGGTAGCAGGTTTTTCCGTCCTGCTTCAGTATGGCCCGATCGCCGTTAACGCTGACATCGGCTTGCGTGACCAACCGCCAATGCAGAGTAGCCGAGTTTCTTCCTTCGTGCCCGAAAGGCTTGCGAGCGCCAACGATGCGGTCATCGATTTGCAGCACTTTCATGTCGTGCACGGTAAACGTTCGTTTGTAAGTTTTGAGATGCGCCTGGTTCACCACGCTCAAGTCTACCGAGCTGCTAAGCCGATTATCATGTTCGACAATATTGGATACAGTTGCTGGTTCAGTGACGTCGTGTAATTGCTCGTCAATGAGCATTAGATTGTGGCTGTAAGGTCCGAGGCGAAATACTCGCCAGCGATCAGAATTTTGGCGCCGATCCCATAGGCCCACGTTCTTCGATTCCAGACTGAGATAGGTTTGAGCGCCGAGGTCTACCGCCCAACGAACGCCTTCATCCTCGTAGATGAAACTGCCCGCATCCATGTGGGCGTGGCTAATGGAACCGAGGCCTCCTTTGAAGCCGAGGAAGAAGGCGTTTGAATCGACCCAGCTGGATCGTATCATGGTAATGGGATTGTCCCCATGCCCTTGCCAGAAGTGGGGCAGATCGGAATCAAGGGATGCCTGGTCAGGAACATCTTCAGGATACCACAGGGCGGTAAAGGGTAGGGTGCGATGTCGAAAATTGTCTTTAGTCCACTCGCCTGAGGTCAGCAAGTTCTTGATCAATCTCCGGCTTTCCAAATGAGCTGTGGGCATTCCATAGGTTTTGGCGAACCAAGTTGCCGCAGGTGAAAAATATAGACGGGGCCCGCTATCGAAAAAATTGTAGAACTTTTCCGTTGGCGTGACGGACATGGCCCGAAAGTCCATGGATTTCTTGAAGGAAACATGGTCTTCTAGCCCGAAGCTATGGCCGACCGCGCGTTTGAGGAGTTCGATAAAGAAAATAGAGAATTCAGTTCCGTAATTCCAGTAGGTCGGACCTTCCGGATAGACCCCATCGGGATCGGTCTCCGCCATGGCAATGGGAACGGCTTTGATGGCCCGATTAATGATCCGTTCGGCCAATTCCGGTTGTCGGTCGGCGATTAGGATTGCCCCTGCGGTGAGTCCCGAGTGGCAAACGGGATTCCAGTTGTTGTTGTAGTTCATCCACCAATTCGTGGAAAGGGTTTCATCCAAGGAAGGTTCGAGCCCTTTTTCGACGATAGCCTGAAGGTAGCGATCCCGTTGCTCGGCGCTTAGCTCATCCCATAGCCAATCGACAGCGATGGACACAGCCAAGGTCATTTCCCCTACATCCAGATAGTGTCGCGGGTTCCAATTTGGAAACCCGGTCACGGTGTCCAGGTAGGCAATCGTTTTTTCTTTGTATTTGTCTTCCAGGTACAATCGATACAAAAAAGCGAAAGTGCTCAAGTGCTTGAGGGCTGTACGAGACTCGTCCAGCAAGCGAATACCTTTGAGACGGTACTGGGCGGGTTCGGCTGAGAGGAGGGCTTCTCCGGTCTTGCGAATAAATGCGAGAAGCTCTTGGCCTAGTGGATCCGACAGCCCAGCTCTCAGCCGATCGAAGTCTTCCTTGGAGGCGAGAAGTTTGGGATGCTCCTCTTGGATCTGGCTCGTTTGGAAGCCTTGGCCCAGGGCAATAGGCGATGCAATAAAGAGGAGCGTTAGCAAAAAATGAGCGATTCGTCCGATAGGCATCTGGAAAAGAATGAAATAGGCTACGGCTACTTTAAAATGCGATCAGGACCGGCCTTTTCGCTTTATGTTTCTGGGTAGGGTCTTGCGCCATTTTTCGATTTCAGTGGCGAGTTGCTGGGTGATTTCCGGATTCGATCTCGCGACATTAGTCGTTTCTCTCGGATCCTTGGCTAGATTGTAGAGCTCGGGTCCGTCTCGATTGATATGGAGTTTCCAGGGCTCGAGAAGAACGGCATCTCCTTTTACTCTCCAGAATAGAGGGCGTGTAGGGTTTCGATCACTACCGCGCCAAACATCGGCGACGTTCAATCCTTCGAATTGACCTGGGTCGTAGTTGGTATTGGTCAAAGCGCACAATGTGGGGAGCCAGTCCAGGCCTGAGAGGATGCTGGTGTCGTTGACGCGATTGGCAGGAACTTGGCCAGGCCAACGAATGAGGAAAGGTATCCGGACACCGCCCTCGTACTTTTCGTGCTTCCCGCCTCGCAAGCCGCCAGACCAGCCGAGCATGTTGGCTTTGTAGATCTCATCCATGGCCTTCTGCCGATCGTTTTGAAAGGCTCCATTGGGGGCGGCTCCTTGGTCGCTAGAAAATACGACGATAGTGTTGTCGGCCAGTTCTAGTTCATCGAGCAATTGGAGCACGCGACCTACCGCTAGATCAAGCGAGTAGACGTCAGCCAGGTAATTCCGGAAGCATTCTTCAAGTGGGAACCCCCATTCCCTAGTGTTGGCGAATTTCTCTGCCATATAGGAATCGAATTTGGATTCGTCCAGCTCGAGATTGGCGATCGCTTCGGGGAGCGGATTTGAAGGCGGGACGGGGTAGTGGGTGATATGCCCCCAGATGTTCACATAGAAAGGCTCGTATCGGTGGCGCTTGATGAAATCGATGGCAGCCGCGAAGAGATGGTCATCGCGGCCGGACGAGCCACTGGAGTTACCTATGATCTTAACCTCATCGAGACCGTAATCGTCTTCGGGAACACCTTTGTTGTCGGAGCCGATATGCCATTTGCCGAAGTGGCCGGTGGCGTATCCTTCGTCGTTTAGGAGTTCGGAGATCGTGACTTTATCGCCAAATCCAAAATCGGCCATGTAGGAGTCGAAACTGGCCGGATGATGGCTGGTCATGAACCCAGTGCGGCTTGGACAACAGGTTACTCCCGTGGCGTAGTAGCGGGTGAACCGCGTGCCTTCTTCGGCCAAGCGGTCGATATTGGGTGTGACCGCATAAGGGTGCCCGTAACAGCCTAGATCCCCGATCCCCATATCATCGGCTAACATGAAAACGATGTTGGGGCGTTGGTTATCGGATTCCTTCGCCCAGATGAGGGTTGAGGCGAACGCAGCAAAAAGGGTGACTATGCGATAGGAGAATTTCATTAAAATGAGCGATTCTGAGGTATCGGCCCAAATTAATGGATCGCGATGGCGTCTCCTGGCGAACCGGTGGCGCCAGCGAAGGGAACTTTAGAATGTCTAGTTAGGGTTCGTTTCATATCTTAAACGGGGTTCGAGTAAAATGGCCAATAGATCGCAGGCGATATCCAACATAGCCCAAAACTTAGATCGGGGAATTTACTCATGGGCGTTCAGCTAATCAATATACGTTAAATTTTCATTCGACCAAGCTCCAAGTTCGCCGCTCTCGTTTAGGCTTATAAATACGGGCTCGCATCGGGACTTGGGAACGCTTAGGTCCATTGCATTGATTATGAAACGCCACCCATTGCTTTTCGCTCTATCGTTGCTCGTTCTCTCCATCGCCGCCAATGGGCAGCCGTATCTAGGTAACGGAATCAAGATTGGCGATACGACGGATGAATCGACTATCGTTTGGGTACGATTGACCGAATTAGCGGAACCCAAGTGGGATGGTTTGAAGTGGCTCGGAGTAACGGATCGTGATTTCGATGTGGGGGAGTTGGGAGAGAAGCAGTTTCCCAAAGGAGCGACTTTGCCGGAAATGGAAGGAAGCTTGATGGGAACATTGGGAAGCGTCCGTTTGACCTGGTGGCCGGTTGACCGGCCGAAATCCAAGGAGCGGAGTGGTTGGCTTGAAGTCGATTCGAATGGAGACTTTACGCGAAACATCACCATCGATGGTTTAAAAGCGGATCAGCATTATGAACTGGAAGTGGAAAGCCGATCGGCGTCGGGCCGAGCCGGGCAATCGTTGACCGCCTCCTTCCAGACGGCTCCGGGACTGATGAAAAGCGACCCGTTCCATTTCGTGGTGTCCACTTGTCAGAGCTGGATTACGCGCGATAAGGGAACGGCTGGTATCCAGATCTATGATCACATGCTGGATCTCGATCCCGACTTTTTCGTACATCTTGGCGATATAGTCTACTACGACAAGAAAAGCGCGGGAGGGGATGTGGACGCCCTGACGCCGGAATTAGCCCGCTTTCATTGGAACCGTTGGTACGGTTGCGATGACGTAGTTAAATTTCACCGACGCATAAACAGTTTCTTTATCAAGGATGATCACGACACGCTGACTAACGACAGTATCCCGGGGCAAAGCGTGGGGAACCTAACTTGGGATGATGGGCTTACCATCTTCAAGGAGCAGGTGCCGATTGGAGATCCCACCTATCGGACCCGACGCTGGAGTAAGGATCTTCAGTTTTGGATCGTCGAGGGGCGCGATTATCGAAGCCCCAATCGTATGCCAGATGGGGCAGGGAAAAGCATTTGGGGACCCGAGCAAAAGGAATGGTTCATGGAAGGGGTCCGGAATTCGGATGCTCCCTTCAAGATTCTCTTTTCGCCCACGCCCGTTGTCGGTCCGGATCGGGAAAACAAGAAAGACAACTACGCGAATTCCAATTGGACCTACGAAGGTTGGCAGATACGCCAGTTCTGCGCCGAGAACAATGTCATCGTCATCTGCGGGGACCGGCATTGGCAGTATCATAGTATCGATGACGAAACGGGAACACATGAATTCTCCTCCGGCGCCACGACCGAGGCCCACGCGGGAGGCTTCAGCCTAGACCTGAGAACGGACGAGCATCAGTACCTGGCCATCATCGGCGGCTTTCTTAGTGGCGAAATCAAACCGGGGAAAGCGGGCAAACGCCAGCTCGTCATGCGACACTATAAAGTCGATGGAAGCCTCGCTTACGAATACGCGTTCACGCGTTGAAGCTTACTCCGGAGAGTGCTCATCGCCCCGCCGCCAAATTCTGTTAAGCGAGGGTTAGGGGCTCAGATAATTTCGCCAACTGTGCTCTGGTTGGAAGCCTAGCAACCGCCTGGCTTTAGCGTTGGAATAGAAGGTATCGTGGGATCCGTGGTCGTCGGCGAGCGGCACTCCGTCGTAGAATTTGGCATGCAGTTCTTGGCTGGTTTCTTTGACTGAATGATCATCGTTGGAGACGTTGAAGATCTCGTAGCCTAGGCCGTCAGTCTTCAGGCAGCGATTCACCATTTGCCCTAAGTCCCGAGCATCGATGTAGGCGAATATATTCCTTAACCGGAGCTCCGGATTCTCCATGTAGGCGGGAAAGTTGGCTTCGTATTCGTGGGGTTCGATTACGTTGTTGATTCTGAGCCCGTAGATGTCTGCACCCGACCGGCGCTGAAAGGATCGAGCTGTAGCTTCGTTGACCACTTTGGACATGGCATAGCTATCCATCGGCACCGTAGGATGTTCTTCATCGACCGGCAGATAGTCGGGTTTCAATTCTCCATCGGCGAAGCATATTCCGTAGGTGGTCTCGGAGGAGGCGAAAACGATTTTCCGCACGCCCATTTTCAAGGCGGCATCGATAACGTTATAGGTGCCGATGGTATTGACCCGGTAGCACTCGTTATCCGAAGTGAGCAGCATTCGAGGTACGGCGGCAAAGTGAACGACCGCATCGAATTTCGGGACTCCCGTACCGGGCAGCATCTCATCAAAGCCTGCATAAGAGGCCATGACATCGTACATCTGGCCGGCGTCGGTAATATCGGCGATTCGGTTGTCGACGCCGTCAGCTTCGAGGGGCACTTTGTCCACGTTGAGAACGCGATGACCCGCGTTGATGAGGTAGGGCACGACATGCCGACCGGCTTTGCCGCTGCCTCCGGTAAATAGAATCCGCATCGTCTATTGTTCGGTTGTTAAGCTTTGTTTATCTGGCATTCGTATTTAGCCTAATCGAACGCCAGTTCCAGTCCATCGATCATTGGCTTGGACTTATTCTCGGTTGAGTCCTTGACCCTTAGTTCGATCTGGAAACCGTATCCATCGGGCAATTGCGAAAGATCAAGCTGAGCGGGTGTTTTGGCGATCTGTTTGGAAAATCCATCGATGTAGTCATAGGTCTCCTTGAGGACCTGCCACTTGGACCGCTTATCGATTTTGCCATCGTTGTTAGTGTCGACACCGACACGCGCTTCCACGGTCTCTACCCAGGGCCCTGGACTGACGAAATCGGTTGCTTGTTGGGTTGCCAGGTAGAATTGGCCTTCGGCGAAACAGACGTCTGGGTCCGGGTGGCCGTTGCCAATATGGTCGCACCAAGTGAATTGCTTATCGATAGAGGACGAAGTGAACCAGCCCACGCTCATTTGATGCCCGCCAGCTGGGTCGTAGTCGCCAAAAAGATAATACTGACCGCCGATGCAGATGGCGGCCCAATCGCCATAGGCTTCTTGCTCCGGTTCGTGGATTTCGTATTCAGCAATATCGGACTGGAAACGGGTCGGGTCTTCCTTCGTCCAGTGCGGGTGCTTGTAAGTGGCGATCTTGCCCGTTGAAGTGGTACGATTATCGACAGCGGGATCTTTGAACACGAAATTGTTTAGACCGTTGGGGCTGACGGCATGGCCCGCGATTGACGAATCCCAGGAGCGATTGCGGGCATTGATGGGGCTCCAGTCCTCGATGATGACGTGCATGTTGCCTTCGAGATCGCGAATGAATCCCGCGTCAGATCCGTGGGACGGGTCCTGAACGGCGATTCCCATATTCTTGCCTGGCTCGCCATCGAATAGATCTTCGTCAACGTAGACGTGTGGATCCTGGTCGTTGGGGAAATCGTAGTAGATGAGCGTTTTCCCGCCGATCCGCTCGGCACTGGTGACCCAGCGAGAGAACTGCTCGGTTACAGGCCCGTGGTGTACCCAGTTTTTCATGTCGCGACTCTGCCAAGCATGGTATCCACCTTTGCCTGGTTTGAGCCCGCCCGGGGCGTCGTACTGGTTGGCAAAGCGAGTGGTTTGCAGAGGGAAGTCAAAGCCCTCTAATGTTGCGGGTTTAGGATCGAATGGGGGCAAGGGTTTCGGCTTTTCGCCACGTTTTGGTCTGGGCTGACCACTGCCGTAGCGGCCGAATATCCAATAGTTGTCGGGACCCAGGGTGAGCAGTACAGGCGCGTCCTGCAGGTTCGATGGACCCAAATTGTCTATTGGGTTCCAGTTTTGCCAGATCGGCGATTGGGTGACGGTTAACGATGCCGAGGTACGCTTAGTATCGAATTTTTGGATCTTGATTTTGAGATTGCCTGACTTGCCTGTGGGCGACGCCAATCCATCCTCTATCGCGATGCCCTTGGATGAGGCAATCGAGCTTTCCCAATCGGATTGTGTTTCGATTTTGAACGATTCAGCGCTCGCTGAAATGGAAGCGAGAAAGAGCATTGAGTAAACGATAGCAGTAGATTTCATAGTTGTACTGATAGGAAATTGAATAGAATAATGGATACAGAGAAACGGTAGCGAGCCGAGGACGTCTGGCCCGGCCTAGCAAACTATCCTTGAAATTCAGGTTACACTCCAGTGAGTGTACGAGAGCTGCCACCGAAGCTATTAGTTTCGACGCCGAGCTTGTGGAGAATACTCAGGTAGAGATCTGAAACGGGGAGCTCTTCGAAGGTCATTTCTCCGCGCCAGCCAACATCGGTGCGAATGCCTGAGGTGGCTTGGTTGTCTTCGTTACCAGATCCGTACTTGAGATACTGTCCGTGCTGGAAGCCCATGTTTTTGCCACCTGCTAGGATCAATGGGTAGTTTCGGGAAAGGTGGAAGGCGCTCGAAGCGGATCCGAACAGGAGAACGGTATTGTCGAGCATGTTGCCGGTACCGCCGACTTCGGGTGTCGCCTTCAGCTTAGATAGGAAGCGACCGTACTCCTCGCTGAGGAAGTTGCAGTAGGTGCCGAAGTTCTTGTAGCCGTCTGGCTCCTTGGTCTTGTGGCTGAGCTGGTGGGTGAGGTTGAAGCCAACCGCTCGAGCGAGGTAGTCGCTGACGCCCACCCCGTTTTCGCGACCGAGCTGGTAGGTCACCGTGCGGGTGGAGTCCGTTTTGAAGGCCAAGTAGATCAACTCGTACATGGTCTGCAGATAGACCCGCGGATCCTCTGGCGTTATATCGAGCTTAAGGTGATCGACGTCTACTTGGGGCAGGGGAATGTCGAGCCAGCGTTTGGCCTTCTCGATCTTGATTTCCGTATCGCGGACGGAGTCCAAGTATTCCTGAAGTCGCTCCTGGTCGCTAGTGGAAAGTTGGCGTTTGAGCGAGCGAGCATCGGCCATCAAGTCATCCAAGGACGACTTGCTCATGGCCAGCCGTTTGGCCGCATCTTTGCTGCTTTTGACGAAGAGCATGTCGAAGATGTGCTTCGGTTTGTGCTCTGCTGGAATGGGGCGTCCAGCCTCGTTGAAGGAAATGGTGTGGGCTCCGCGTGGGGATCCGGTGCCTCCGTCCGTGGACAATACCAGCGAAGAGTAGCGAGTAAGTTCCCCTTCCTTAGCGGCGAACAACTGATCGAGCGATATACTGTTTTGATAGTCGCCGTAGTCGCCCGTGTTCGCTCCGGTCAGAAACTGGTCGGCATTGGAGTGGCCATGCACCCCGCGTACGGCTGGATTGGAGAGCCCGCCGAAGATGGTAATCTCGTCGCGTAGCGGCTCGAGGGGATCGAGACACTTAGTGAAGGTGTAGTCTTTTCCTCTGCCGTGCGGGAACCAGCTCCAGTCCTTGAACGAAGGATCCTCCTTCAGCGGCATGGGCACGCCGTCGGGCATGTAGAAGGCAGCGAGACGCTTCTTGTTCTGCGATCGGTTAGCCTGGGCTCCGAGCGAAAAGGTCTCGAAAACGGGGAGGGCTAGGGCAAATCCGCCTAGGCCACGAAGAAATTTTCGGCGGTCGAGTGTGGAAAGTTTGGCGCTCATGATGGTTTCGGGATAAAATTCCGGGACTAGTTATTCCTGCAGTTAGGCTAAGAATCGACTATTTGGTAAGAAAAAGATCGCTGGACACTATAAGGGAAACGAGGTCTGTAAGTCCATCTCCTTTGTTGCGGAGCCGGGCGGTGAGGTCGTCAATGCTGGCCCGATCGGCGAAGCTGAGAGGTCTTCCCAGGGCGTAGGTGGCCAGTTTAAAGGTGATAGCCCGACAGAACTGGTCCTGCCGATTTTCCAGAAGAAAGCGTTTTAGGCCATCGATGCCGTTTAGGTCCTGCTTGTTGAATAGCTTCGCCGAGGCGTCTACCGGTTTTCCATCTATCGTGTCCCGCCAGCTGCCAGTAGCGTCGAAATTCTCGAAAGCGATCCCCCAAGGATCTATTTTGGCATGACAGGAATAGCAGGCTGGATCGTTGCGATGGTCCTCCATGCGTTCCTTGAGGGTCATTTTCAGGATTTCCGGGTCGCTTAAATCAATCTCAGGTACGGCTGCAGGAGGGGGCGGCGGCGGGTCGTTAAGCAGACTTTCAAGAAGCCAGATACCTCGCTTGAGCGGATGGGAGTCTTTACCATCCGAGTTCATGGCCAGCAAGCCCGGCTGGGTTAGGAGCCCGCCCCTCACATCTTCAGGAGGCAGGTCTACTTTCTGGAAATCGGGCCCATAGACGCCCGGTATGCCGTAGTGCTGGGCTAGTCGCTCGTTGACGATGACGTAGTCTGCGTGGAGAAAATCGAGCACGCTCCGGTTTTCGCGCAAGGCGTCTTGGAATAGGGCGATGGACTCGTTCTGCATCGCCTCCTTCAAATAGGGATCGAACTCTTCGTAGACCTCTTCATCAACATCCAAGTAGTCCAGCAACTGCATGCCCAGCCATTGGCGGGTAAAATGATTGGCGAAACGCTCTGATCGGGGATCCGCGAGCAACCGTTTCGTTTGCCGGGCCAGAACGGTTGGATTGCTCAGCTTCCCTTGGCTAGCCAAATTCCGTAGTTCCGCGTCGGGTACGCTTGACCATAGAAACATGGAGAGTCGGGTTGCTAGCTCGTATTCGCTCAGCTCGGCAGGTCCGGAGTCCGTTTCGATGGAATCATGCTGAACGAGATAGAGGAACTTGGGCGAGGAAATCACGCCAGCCAGCGTTTCTATAATGGCTTCCTGGAAGTCGCTGCAAACCGGGCGAATGGCTTGAAATAGCTCTAGTTTTTGCTCGATTTCCGAAGCGGTAACCGGCCGACGCCAGGCTCGCGGCATGAAGGCGGCCAGAACGTCACGAGCGTATTGTGTCTCATCGTTCTCGTTGCCGCTTTCGATGAATATCCTCGTGTGCGACTCGGGCGGCCATTGCTGGTAAACCGGAGCGGTCACTTCGACATAGTCGATTTGCACGCTGGCGATGGAACTTTTTCCGGTATTTTGATGGACGTTTTGAAACTCCAGGAATTCTGTAGGATTGGGCGTATCCCCCATTTTCTGAATACCTCGAAAAAGATTGCGCGGCGTTTCGCCGAGCGGGATGGTCCATTCATAGTATTGAGGCTTTCCCGGAGGAGCCTTGATAGGGATATCCCGATTTCCAATACGCCGAATACCTTCAGAGTTGTTGCTTGCCTGAAAGCCGAAGAACAGTCTCAGGCTGGGAATACTATCGTCTGCGTCAGACGTTCTCGAGGCCCGGACGCGCACGCGCAAATCGCCGCTGTCCGGAAGCCAATCGCCTAGATCGAACTTGATCTCCCGTTGCGAGGGAACGACGACGACCTTCTTCAAGACTGGAGGAACCTTAGGCAAGGCGCGGCTGGGAGCGTGGGCCTGCTTGGCTCCGCTGTACCGATAGCCGGCTCGAAATCCTTCGCCAGTCTCGAGATCGAGGTAGTGGGCCTGGGTCGTGTTTCGGGCTTCCTGGCGGGTTTGTTTCGCTAGTTCCTTTTCAAAGTCTTCCGGATCTACCGCGCCGTTCTTGATTCTCCGTTTTATGGTGGAAACGATCTGGTCTTTCCGCTTCGCCATGGACTCATCCATGGTGATCCAGTAGTAAACCATTGCTGGGCGATTGCCGCGCACCGTCGCCTTTTCCAAGGCGCTGCGACCCAGTTCACGGTACTTCTCGAATTGCTTGACCGACATTTGCAGCATTTCCGAGCTGTTCTCGAAGCCGTCTTCGGAGGCGGTTTCTGGAGGCAGGTTTTTGGCAAAATCGTAAGGGAGCCCGAGAAGATCTTGCAGTGCGTAGTTGTATTCGTAGCGCGTCATGCGTCGGAAGGACGAGTGCCCCTCTTCGCTTCGCCGCACTTGCGAGGCTACATGCACCTCATTGGTCAGCCAATCGACGATGATCCCGCGTTCCTCATCGGAGATGGCAACATCGGCATCCTCTGGAGGCATTTCGCCGTTGGTCACTACATCCATGACATCGAGCCACCAAAGCTCATCGCCTCCTTCAACCAGGTTGGGATTGAGCGTGTCGATGCGGAACTCCCCCTTTTGTTTGTCGGGGCCGTGGCACGGGTAGCAGGTCTTCTCCAGAAGGGGCTCGATCTCCGTATCGAAGGCTTGCATGTCTGGCTGTGGCGCTTCTCTGGATACAGATTCTATTGTCTGATTCAGATAGCTGGAACGCTGCTTTCCCTGAAGAGTCGCCTCTTCGAAAGTCGACCCTACCGTTTGAGCCGCGGCTATGAAGCCGTTCAGGAATAGACTGAGTGAAAAGAGAGATCGTAGCATGTACGATAAGCCAGAATTGGATTCGAAAATAGTTAGGATAGGTTGGATTGACTAGGCCCCTAGTTGGCGTCAAGCAAACGTCGCATTATGCTGGTAAGGACAGCTTCGGATTCTGGACCAACATTAGTGGCTCGCTCGCTAGTTTCGTACCCGCCTTCTGAATAAGAAATTTCGGTACCGATGTAGGCAGTACCATAATCACCGTAAGCAGCCATTGCGACTTGCAGATCGGGCCGCATGGCTTTGGCGGCTAATTGGTATTCCACGAAAAGCTCTCCTGGCATGTGGACGACTCGGGCGTCGCCGATGCTCAGACAGGTGATGTCAATCTTATGTCCGGACTGTACCCGCCGAAGATAGGCGAGCTGAGTGATGGCTTCGTAGCCATCGGAGGACTTGGTGTCGATTTTGGCCATCAAGACCTTTTCGTCCAAATGTTTGGCCAAAGGAAGAGCGACAGGTTCCGACTGCCAACCAACACTCGATGAGGTTAGCAGAAATTTCTCGGTTCCTTCCCAGGCGGTTAGCATTCCATCAGCCAATCGCTTGGCTAGCAGGATTCGATTCTCCGTATTGCCATCGTTGTATTTCCCGGCTCCAATGTTGCCACCCGCTCCATTGAAATGGACGTGCAAGGCTTTCGGTTGCCCTTGGCCCCGGAGGAATCGGGCGATGCCTGGAAAGTCCGGGCTCGGGATGCCCGTTCTGTAGTAGCTTTGCGGATGCGTAGCAAAATAGCTGAGGACGGCGACGGGCGTTTCCTCATTCCAGAAAGATATCAACGAAACCTCTGGGTCAACAACGCCAACCGGTTCGGCCCTAATTAGAGGGTCTCTGGCGGTGGTGAAACGCATAACCCGTACCTTGCCATCAGGCCCCAGTATCCGTCGGTTGGACACAACATCCTCTACTTTGGCAGTTCCCCATCCATAGTGGGTGACCGTCCTAGCGTCGGCGATCGCTTCCTTAAGAGCCAATGCCGCTCTGTGGATGACCTGTCTTTGGTAAAAGCTGTCGAACAGATTGTAATTCCGGATACCAAGCTCCTGGATAATCGCCTCAGAGCTGAAATCGGACCTGGGGGCGTCGTGCTGGTGCAACGCATGAACGGCGACGCGTTCTCGACTCGTTCCGGCCGCCTCGGCTAGCGACTCGCGGAAGACGTCATGCGACGCGTTGGCTACCCCAATCCAGTCAATGGCGCAGAGAACGATAGGCTCCCCGGCACCAATAATCGCCAGACCACGGCAACGCAGGCTGATCTCATCGTGCCGTTTCACTGGGTCGTAGGCTAGCTCAGTACCTACTGGCGGAGTCGCGTCGATATCGAAGGTCGCGATACGGACCTGGGCGATCGAACTTGATAGAATAAGTCCAGTGGTGGCGATGAGTGATAGGTAAAGGTGTATGGGACGTTTCATTCGCAGTGGCTATCCCAAAAAAATTATGTTCTAGATTCAAACGTATTCCAGGCGCCATTTTTGATTCTATACGCCAAAGGGTAGACACCCAATGGTGCATCGCCAACTGTAGTAAACGTTAGGTTCCCGAAACACCGGTTTTCTGGACCCCAGAATCCAGATACCTCGAAGGTGTGGCTCGATCTTTTAGCGGTTTTTGAAAAGGCGCCTAAGTCCGCGGCTTATTCTTTTGTGAAACGGACGAGATCGATATCGCCGATTCCCCCGTTTTCTCCGTTTTTGTCCATCACCAGCTTCATCATCTGTCGCCCCTTCTTTAACGTCACACCTGTGAAGCTGAGGGTCTGAAGTTTGTCCCAGCCGCCGGTATCGGGAATCGTGATGGGGCCTGTGACATCCTTCCCGTCGAATTCGATGTGAAACGTGCCACCCGACCGTCTCGAAGCCACTGGAACCTCAAGCGAATAGCTGCCGGCTTTTTTCACATCGACGGTGTAGACGAGCCATTCAGTAGCTCGCACCCAGCCAATCCCATGACCATTCGAAGCGTCTGACCGTTTCTCGATGTCGACTTGAGTGTTTTCACGATAGGGGGCACCCCGGTTTTGCTCGTCCACATCCGAATAAGCGACACCAGCAGGACCTTCATCGTAATGCTCGGTCTCCACCATGCCCGGTATGCTGTGGATTTTTCCTTGAAATGGCGCATGTTTCGGATCGGCTACGGAAACGGTATTTAGGGCGTAAATAGGGGTGAATAGGCAGGCGAATGCGAGTCTTAGAGGCATGCCTGAAGCTCTTGCTTCACTCAAAAAACGCAAGTCTCAAGCATCGCATGGACTATTGGTGGGAAATCGTTTTGATTCGATCCAGAATTAGGTCCGTCCATGCCGAACCATCTCAATATTCAGCCCTAATCGATGGGGCGATCGATTACTTGCGGTCTAAGAACGCTGCTTGTATCAAACTTGATGCTACGCCAGAGGGAGCTCAGGTCTATGAACAATTGAGTTTCCGCTCTGAGCTAGAGTTGTTTCGATGTGAGGGAGACTTGAAGTCGAATGGCGACTCTGTCGAAACGGATGACCTAGCCCTCCCTTTCGACTTCGACTGCAAAGCTTTTGGGGCGGGTGCATAAGTACGGGACCAGCCCGATGCTCCGATTTCTTCAACACTCTTTTACAGTCACGTTATTCAGGACGAGCTGGCGCCCAACGCAGCTGTTGAGTCACGTCGATGACCACCTCAGTATCATTGGTTTGATTGGGGCCTTCTCGGCTGGTGCCGCGGGCGATAACTGATCGCAAGGCGTTGGTCAGTTCCATAGCCCTTCCGGGCTTGCTTTCGATGAGATTCTTCGATTCGGCAATATCGGTAGAGAGGTGATAAAGCTCCTTCAATCTCGGTTTGCCTCGGGAATTGTTGCGATTGGCATCCTGATTCCGGAACACGACTTTCCATCCATCTTCGATGTAGGCGAATTCGCCCCCCACTGAGTGAGCTACTATGTGATCCCGGTGCGGTTGGACACTCTCGCCAAAAAGGATCTTCCTAAAGCTGAAACTATCTTCGGCAACACTGGGAGGCAATGACTCACCCAGGATGTCGGCAATGGTGGCGAAAACATCGTTCAAGCTGAGCAGATTATCGCTGACGGAGCCTTCAGCGATCTTGCCTGGCCACCGGATGAGAAAGGGAACTCGGTGGCCGCCCTCCCAAATATCGGTTTTTCGACCTCTGTAGGGTCCGCTGGGGATATGCCCCGCTTCCACTAGATCATTCCAGCCTTGGGGCAGATGCCCATTGTCTGAAGTGAAAATAACGATGGAATTGTCGGCAACTCCTGCTTCATCCAGGGCACCGATGACCTGTCCTGCGGACCAATCGGTTTCTATCAGGAAATCGCCAACCGCGGATATGCCACTCCTTCCTTTGAAGGATTCATTGGGTACGATAGGCGTATGCGGAGAGGTCATGGGAAAGTACAAAAAGAAGGGATGGTCCCGTTTGGATTGCTCGTGAATATAGGCAACTGCCCGCTTGGTGATTTCCGGCAGGATGTTTTCGAAGCGCCAGCCCGGCGCCATGGGATTGCCATCAAAAATTCTAGGCAAGAACTTCCCGTCATTGGGATCGTGCTTAAACCGATCGGTGGGCGGTAGTAGGATCCGGTCGTTTTCGATGAATGTGAAGGGAGGGAAATTGGGGACGTGGGTGCCAAAATAGGTGTCAAACCCGCGTGTCGTTGGTCCATCGAGAATGGGCTGAGAATAATCCCAGGCTCGCTTGCTCAAGACGTTCGAATCCTCTTCCATCGAGCTCTTCTGGGGCCCGGGCCAATTCCAGCCGAGATGCCACTTGCCAATACAGGCGGTGGCGTATCCATGCTGCTTCAGAAAGCCCGGTAAGGTTAGTCGGTCCTTCGGGATCAATGGTGGCTCGTAGCAGGCCAAAACCCACTCCTGTAGACGGGTTCGCCAGGCGTAGCGTCCGGTTAATAGCCCGTAGCGGGTGGGCGTGCAAACCGCCGAACCGCTGTGAGCATTGGTGAACCGCATCGATTGAGCCGAGAAACGATCCAGATGGGGCGAAGGTAGTTTGTTGTCGGGAAAGTGGGCTTGGATATTCCCGACGCCGTAATCGTCAGCGAGGATAATGACGATGTTGGGTGGGGTATCTGAGGTGTTTTGGCTGGAAGCGTAGGGAAGATACAGCCCAATGAAAATAGCGAGGGTGAAGAAGATTCTCATAGAGTAATATGGTATCCGTATTTTAGTTACTTTATCGATCTGTATGATTTATCCAGTACTATTTCGAGCAGTAGGGTGTGCTCTGGCGGCTCGCGAAAACGAGAAACCTCGCTACAGATTTACGTTTGCGCCAACCAGGCGAATTTTCAAGAACTCGTAGCCGACCTGCCGTGTGTATTTGGCTTCTTCCTCAAGCATTTCCTTCGTTTCCAGAACTTCGATTTTCGCAACCTTTTCCGTCAGGAGTTTCAGCATGGTACGGACTATTAGCCTGGCATGTGGCGCGCCTAGGCAGAGATGGGTTCCGAAACCGAATGCTATGTGCGGATTCGGTTTCCGGTCGAGGCGGATTTCACCGGCATCCTCAAAAACGGTCTCATCGAAGTTGGCTGAAGCCCAGGCCAGCGAAACCCTTCCGTCCGCGGGGACCTTGGAGCCATGAACATCGGTCTCGACCGGACAAACGCGACCGAGGTGTGTTAGTGGCATGAATACGCGGAAAAGCTCTTCCGCGGCCAGCACGATCCGTTTGGGGTCTTCCCGGAGAAAATCCAATCCTTCTGGATTCTTGCCAAAATAAGCCAAAATAGAGCAAATACTGTGTATGATCGTATCCCGTCCGCCGGCGAATGTCAGGTTTCCGAACCCCTTCATTTCCTCCCGCGTCAGTTTGCGCCCCTGATACTTGGCCTGCGTTAGGGCACTGAAGAAATCCTCTCCAGGTTCTTTCTCCGCGCGATCCAATTGGGCCTCGAGATAGTCCTCGAGTACGTTGGCCTTCTTGAACTTGCCTCCAGTGACTTTGAAAACGTGGATGCCCCAATCGATCCACGTCTTCGCTTCAGTTTCCGGCACATTCAGCAAATAGGTGAGAGCGTGCGACTGGATGGGCAAAGCGAATTCGTTGACCACTTCTAATGTATCCTGGTTGATAGCGGCGTTAAGCTTCAGTTCAATTAACGCCTCCACTTTACCCGCCATTTCGGGCGTCTTCGCTCGTTGGAAGAAAGGTTCGACAATGGCTCGGTAATCTGTGTGTGCAGGTGGATCCCGCTCGATCGGGAGCTGTCGCACGGAGCGGACCGCTTCCTCGGAGGGAATGGGCACGCGGAAAGGCGCGTCTGAGCTATAGGTCTGGTAATCCTTGGCCGCTTTCCGAACGTCGGCATGGCGCAGGAGCATGGGGATCTCCTCGCCTTGAAAAGGGCATCGCAGTACGCCCGAATCCTGGCGTGGCTTTTTGAAGGGATCTCGCAGCTCCGTGTCTTCGCTCATATTGCGAGCAGTGTGGAGCCTTCTCTGAACCCTTCAATGAAAGAAAGCCTAGGCATTACTGAGAAAGAATTACGACGCTGTAGGTCTCTGAGTTTATTGAAAAAGTCCTTTCCAACCCATTGGAGGCACGTCATGGTTGGGTGGCCTTTCGGCTCTTCTATACTGCCATAAGCACTAACCCTTGTATGACAATGATCACACGCAGGAATTAAAGGATGAAAAATCTTCCATTTTCTATTCTCGCGGGATCTTGACCGTTGGCAGAGCAACCCTGATCATATGCGACTGCCTTTAAAGGCTTCGCCCCATGAAAGATTATTTGAGAATTCTCGGACTCTACTGTTTCCTTTGTCTTCCCGTCTTCGGGGCTCATCGATACATCCCCGTAAACACCCAGGCTCCAGGACAGGAACCCTTGTCTCCAGAAGCTGCCGCCGCGGCTATGCGATTGCCGGAAGGATTCTCGGCCACTTTGTTCGCTGGAGAGCCCGACGTGCGACAACCGATCGCCATGAAGCTGGACGATCGGGGACGGGTCTGGGTTGCCGAGTCCTATTCCTACAAAGAGTGGGAAATGAAGGGGGAGGATCGGGTTTTAGTGTTCGAGGATTCCGACAATGATGGGCGCTTTGACTCGCGGAAGATCTTTTATGATAAGGCGACGCATCTGTCCGGGATGGCGGTTGGTTTTGGCGGGGTCTGGATTTGCGATTCGCCCAATCTTGAGTTCATTCCGGATCGCGACGGCGACGATGTGCCGGATGGTCCTCCTGTAATCGTCTTGGACGGATTTACCACTTCGGCCAACCACAATTTCTTTAACGGCCTAACCTGGGGACTCGATGGCTGGCTTTATGGCCGCCATGGAATCACTGCCTCTTCCCTGGTGGGGAAGCCTGGGACGCCAGCTTCGGAGCGCATCGATGTGAGTTGCGGGATCTGGCGTTTGCATCCTGTAACCCGCGAGTTTGAAATCGTGGCTCGCGGCACGACTAACCCATGGGGCCTAGACTGGAACGACATGGGCGAAATGTTCATGACCGGCAACGTGAATGGCCATTTGTGGCATGTCATTCCAGGTGCCTATTATCCTCGCATGCATGGTCAGGGTTCGGCGGCTCATGTCTACGATCGGATTCCACTGACTGCCGATCATTTGCATCACGAAGGCAAGTGGACGGATCGACGAAAGTTTCGTGACAACGCGGAAGGGCCTACAGACCTGCTGGGAGGGGGGCACTCGCATTGTGGAGCCATGATCTACCTGGGCGACAATTGGCCAGACAAGTACCGCAACACGATCTTTCTCAGCAACACGCACGGTCGTCGTATCAATAACGACATCCTGCAACGATCGGGTTCTGGATACGTGGCGACTCACAGCAATGATTTCATGATCGCCAACCATCCATGGTACAAAGGGGTCACTCAGATTTACGGACCGGATGGAGGCGTCTATCTATCCGATTGGACGGACATTGGGGAGTGCCATGATAACGACGGGGTACACAGGACTAGCGGCCGTATTTACAAAGTTGTTTATGGTGAGGGCAATCAACCGGGTCCCTTCGACCTAGCGAGCCAGTCCAACCTGGAACTCGTGGCTAATCAGCTGCATCGAAATGATTACTTTGTCCGTCACTCGCGCCGATTGCTGCAAGAGCGGCACGTTGCTGGAGTGGACCTTGAAGACGCAAGGAAGGAATTGATCCGAATGTTGGATATGGGCAACCATCCTGTGGATCGCCAGCTCAGGTTTCTATGGGCTTTGCATGGCGCGGGGGGCGTGGGGGAGAAACGGCTAACTGCCTTGCTGGACCACGCTAATGAGCACGTTCGGAGTTGGGCCGTTCGGCTGATTGGAGAGGGGGGGCACCCCACTGGGGAACAATTCGAGAAGATCAGCAAGCTGGCCAGCGATGGTAAATCACGTTTGGTTCGCCTGTACGTAGCGTCCACTTTCCCTCGCTTTTCCGAAGCCCAAAAATGGACTTTGGCGAAAGATCTGTTGCTAGATTTTGGATACGCAGAAGATCAGAATTTGCCCTATATGATTTGGTACGCCTTGTTACCTTTAGTGGAGGCGGATCCCGGTCGAGCGATGGAATTCTTGGCCAGTTGCGCGGATGCCCAGATTTACAAGAACATCGTCCGGCGAATCGCTAGCGACTTCGATCTAAATACTGATCTAATGCCAAAGCTGGTGAAGGCCATATCCGACACACTGGAACGTGGCGACCTGCTCCAAGCCCGAGCCGGGGTAAGGGGGATTGAGGAAGCCCTGCATGGATTGAGGGGAATCGAACCGCCTTCGAATTGGGCGGTCTTGACGCAGTCAATCGACGCCGGAGTTCGCGCCGTCGCAGCGGAGTTGGAGCCGGTTTTCGATCAAAGCGCACCCATGACCCAGCAAGACTGGTTGGCTCTTCTGGACAATCAGTCGCGCCGGAATCAAGCCATCCGCGAACTAGCGGCATTCGATGATCCTAAGATCGCCGCTACCATTTTAAGGCCCTATCGCCGCTATCTGACGGATGATCGGCAAGCGGCGATGGCGACCTTGAGTTCGAGGATCTCTTTTGCCGGGCCCTTGGTTTATGCCATTAAGAATAGAATCGTTCCCAGGAATGATCTGTCCGCATTTCATGCCAGACAAATCCACAATCTTGGCGATACGGAGCTGAACGAACTTTTGGAAGAAGTTTGGGGGCATTTGCGGCAAACTCCTGAAGAGAAACGAAATTTGATTGATGATTGGCAAACGAAGCTGACATCGGATCGGTTGGGAACGGCGAATGTCGCCAACGGAAAGAAGTTATTTCAAGCAAGCTGCGCCTCCTGCCATTCTATATTTGGAGAAGGGGGTAACTTAGGCCCGGACTTGAATGGTAGCGATCGCCAGAACGTCTACTATTTGCTAGAAAATCTGATAGATCCCAGTGCCGTATTGCCTCAGGACTACAAGATGAACGTCTTGACGCTCAAAGACGGCCGGATCTTGAGCGGCAACATCATCGCTCAATCCCGGCATGGTATATCTCTTGCGGGCCTGAACTCCGTGGACGTGATCCCGGTCTCAGAAGTGGTCAAGCAGGAGCAGCTCGAGCAGTCCACCATGCCGGAAGGTCTGCTCCAGACCATGAGCGAACAAGACGTGGTCGACCTGATAGGCTATTTGCAGCAGTGATAAGTTGAGAGTGCCTTTAGGATTAGAAAAAGGGCTTACCGATTTCCGTCCTTGATCGCTATTACATTATCTCGGCGATCGGACCATCTTGCCATTAGCTCTTCCCCTTGCTTCTCGGAAAGCGTGAAGATCGCGTTCCGCATACGCTGATCGAAAGTGAGAACGGCATCGACAGAGCTAACCAATGGGAAGGACTCGGCTTCGGCGATTAGCGATTTGAATCGAATCTGACGCTCTTGCCTTGCCTCCTTTAGCGTATCCACACGCTCATTTAATTCTGAAACAAGTTCAACATCGTAGTCCTTCCGCTGGGCGAGAATATCGAGGGCATTCAGATAGCTCTCTAGGGATTCGTCGGTGGACCATTCGCTCAAATTCGCTACTCCAGTAGCAAGTCGATCCGCAAGCTGCTGGGTCGCGTCCCCATAAGCCCGCCGCTCAATCGCTTCCTGTTTGGGGAGCACAACAATTACGGTGTAAAGAATGATCGCGGAGGCGAAGATCAGCGTTCCCAGAACAAATAGTATACCAATGTTCCACTCGTGCCTTCTCGACAAGGCGATGCGTTTGCTAAGCAAGGATTTCGTTGTTGATGATGATTCCACAGACATCTTTTAAGTTTAGTAAAGTTAGTCGAGGCCTCGGGCGGGAGGCTTGACGTTTTTGCTCGGAAGCATCGTGACCAGGGATTTTTTGACAGGACCGAATTCAGGTTGATTTGCCAGGTTCGTAAATTCGTTGGGATCGTTTTGTTGATCGTATAGCTCTTCCCCCCCGTCGGCATAGCGTATATATCGCCACCGCTCGGTGCGAACGGCGTGGTTATTGAATCCCTGGGTTGTGATCACGCCTCTACGGGTCGACCTGTCGGGGCTTTTCATCAGGGGTAGAAGACTTTGACCCTCCAAATGAGTTGGTCTCTGCAAATCGCATAGATCGACCAAGGTTGGGTACAGGTCGAGCAGGCTTACCGGCTGAGTGCACCGCGTACCCGCTTTCCCATTACGAGGATCAACAATGATCAGCGGAACATGGGTTGTTTGCTCCCAAAGGGCAAATTTCTCCCAATGGTGTTTCTGGCCGATGTGATAGCCGTGATCCGACCAAAGAACGATTATGGTATTATTCGCGAGCGGCCCATCGTCCAGAGCTCGGAGCAATCGCCCCACCATGGCATCCGCAAACGTCATGGATGCTAGGTAGGCCTGCATGGCCGCCTTGCGTTGGTTGTTTGCCCGTATCCAGTCATCCCACCTTTTTCGAACCATCCTTCTGCCCGATTCGGGTAAATCATCCAGGTCGTTTTCGGGCTCGTCGAGGAATTCAATCTCTTCCAGGGGATGCTGGTCGAAATAGGATTGCGGGGTCCACCATGGCCAATGGGGGCGGTAAATGCCAACAGCGAGAAATAGCGGTTTCTCATGCGTTTTGGCTAGTTCCCGCTCGGCCCAGGCGACGACCTTGGCATCGCCCATTTCCGAATCGTCGATATCCAAGGGCGACCAGTCATATCTCCCCCCGTAGAAATTCTTGTTGGAATTCACTGGCCAGCTAGCGGGTTCCACTTCAGGAGGGAGTTGTAGATTCCGTGACGGGAAAAAGCTATCCCAGGGTTCAGGGTCCAGGTTACCTTCGTACGCGGATGCTCGAAGGGTGTGGGCGTGGTATAGCTTGCCTCCCCTCGCCGTTTTGTATCCCCCGGCCTGCAGAGTATCAGGGAGGGTTTCCACGTTTCGGGTGGCTGCCATTTTCCGCCAGTCGTGCCCATTGGCGTAGATTCCCGTGCTGGACGGGCGCAGTCCTGTGATTACGCTGGATCGCGAGGAGTTGCAGCCTGGAGCGGAACAATAGGCATTGGTAAAAACCACCCCGCGTTGAGCCAAACGATCCATATGGGGCGTCTTTACTCCGGGATGGTTTTTCAGAAAGCCCACCCAATTGTTCAGATCATCCACGGCGATGAACAAAACGTTGGGCTGTTCGCTGTGGGTGCACCAATATAGAGGGAAAAAAATGACCAATAGGGGTAGCTTAAGAAATCTTAAGAGGAGCATGAGCGGTCAAAACTTGATGATATTCATTGCGATTGGGAGAAAAAACTCGCTCGGATGAAAAGTAATGGCTTGTAGGAAGATAGAATCAACAGATTGGCAGCTTTCTTATCTATCATGCCTGAATTCGGGCGATTCTTGCCAACCCGTCTGGCTACCCTTGAACAATTGCAAGAGTTCGACCATGGGATGAATCTCGAGCGTGATCTCGCGGGTCTCATTGTCGAAAAGGATAGTGCCGTATCCGACGATACCGTCGGCTTTCGCGTCCAAAGTAAGTTTTTTGCCAAAGCGGTCGTGATAATTGCCAGTACCGTCCCTACCCGGAAGAGCGCCCCCTTGCGGTGGCCTTTGCGGGTCCCAGATGCGGCCCTGGCCGGAGCCGAACGCGGGCAGCGAGTAGGTCCAAGGACCGTCCTCTGATTTCGGAGCGCAGCCGATTGTCGCGAAAAGGAATGTCGCGAATATTAGGGAAGTGAGAATGGCGAAGGGTGAAAGAGCCAGTCGGGTCATAGGGATGAATTATGGTAGGGCTGACTGTCCTCAGTCCGCCGATTGCTGATTAATGGTGGAGTGCGGCTGACTGAGAACAGTCAGCCCTACCTTCATGATAGGAAATAAAGTTGTGAATCGGTAGGGTGAAAGCGGGAATGGGTTTGGCATTGCGGGAATTTCGAAAGATCAAAGTTGGCAGCGATTATTCTGCGAACAACGACTCATTTTGCTCGGAACACGTCACTGGTTACCAGAGCGACGATCAGGTCTTGGAAGCCATTGCCGCTATCCTTGGCTTGAGCGACAATTTGGTCGATTACCTTGCGATCGCCAAAACTGGGAGTACGGCCGGTTGCGTATACCATCAGTTTCTCGGTCAAACACAGTGAGAAGACGTCGATATTTTCTACCAAATAGCGTTTTAAATCACGAACGTCTTCAATGGGCGATCCATCAGGAAGTTGGCCGACTGCGTCAACTGGCAGCCCCTTTAACGTTACGGTTTTGTCCCCTTTTTTCTCATACAAAGGATAGTGTGTGCGCCAACGTCCGACTGGATCGAAATTTTCCAGAGCGAAACCGGGAGGATCAATCTTCCGGTGGCAGCTGGCGCAGCTAGCATCCGCTTGATGGCGTTCTAGCAATTCGCGAATCGTCTTGGCGCCGCTGGTATCGGGTTCGACAGCTGGAACGTTGGGTGGCGGTTCGGACGGAGGGTCGCCCAGGACATTCTCTAGCAACCAAACTCCACGAAGGACAGGTTGGGTATCCACCCCGTTCGCGGTGGCCATCATCACACTGGCCTGTCCTAGGATTCCGCCGTATCTGGAACCTCGTTTGATAGATACTCGCTTCATGGCGTTGTTTCCATCGAATGGATAATCGTACAGCCGAGCATTGAAGCGATTCATGTAGGTGAAATCCGGATCGATGAATGTATCCAAAGTATGATTCTCCCGTAGGATCTCCGCGATGAACATCTCAGTTTCGTCAGTAATAGCGTTGAGGTAGTTGTCGTTCCAATTTATCAAGCGGGGATCGGGCATGATGTCTGGGAGAACCCGCAGATCGAGCCATTGGCCAGCGAAGGAGTCGATAAAGTTTTTCACGCGCTTGCTGGCCATGAGGCGTCGTGTCTCCGTGGCGAGCGTTTCAGGATCCGACAGGGACCCGGCTGATGCCAGCTTCAGTAGCTTCTTGTCCGGTGGCGAGCTCGTCAGAAAATAGCTCAAACGGCTAGCGAGATCGTAGTCATCCAGCTCTCCCGCGTCCAGGCCGCGATAAATGAACTTTGGCGAACACAGGGCTGCCCGTATTGCCAAGTGGATGCCATCCTCAAAACGATTTCCTTCGGCAGTATGTTTGAGAGCCACCTTAACGTAGTTGGAAACCTGCTCACTGGTGGTTGGGCGCCTGAAAGCCTTTTCCAGAAAGGGCTGCAGAATTGCTGTCGCGTACGCTTCGTCATTGCGACCTTGCCGATGTCCCATGAAACGAGCGGTTCGGAGGCGCTGCTCCCGCATTTCATTGTCTTCGACCAACCGAACCGGGCCTATGATCTCGGCGTTCCCGATATCCAACGCCGGTCCATGGCGGATCATGTCTTGGCGGGCGATGCGAGCGAACTGATTGTGAACAGCGGGCGCGGCTAAGTCGGGTGTTTTCTGCGAGTTTGATTCGTTCGTATCCAGAGATTTGCTATTCGCCAGGTCAATAACCGCCTCGTAATATTGCGACGGCGTCAGTTCTCGAGCTCGCCCCAATTTTCTATAGGCAGCCAGGATGCGTCTATCTTCCACTAGCCTGCTGAAAGCGTCCGGCGAATAAAAGCGGTTGCCTGGTTCTGAATAGAGTGGGCTGTTGCCCCAACGAAAGGCGATCGTCTCGCCTTTTTCCAATACCACATCCGTTTCGTAGACTTGGGCTTGCTCGAGCTTTGGCAACAAGCTGAATTCAGCCAGCTTGCGCATCGAATCGACTAGTTCATAGGGATCGGCAGAGTTCCTGCGAGCATGGAGCTCGATGAGAAACGGGTTATCGCCTATATCGTAAATCGCATTTGAGTTCTGAAAGGTTGTGGCATCGAATCGAATACGGTAAACACCGCTTACTTTGGCCTCGAACCGTGATGGCCAGACCGCGCTTCCGGCGACCGTGTTTCGGGATGAGATCAGTCGGTAGAGTCGCTCTCGGGTTAAGGTCCCGGAAGCATCTAATGAAGTGAAATCCGAAGGAGTTAGGTCGATCGACTTTTTCTCTGCCGGCAAGGGCCCCGTTACCGATAGCTCGTGGATGTCTAGGCCGGGACCTGCAAAGAAGCGATAACAGCACATGGTCTCGAAAAGGTTCACTCCAGTGCGAGCCATTTTAAGGGCGAATTCCTTAGTCTCCTCGGATTCCGGATCGAATTTCTCTGTAGAGAAACCAGGCTGATTCTTGATTTTCTGGATACGGTCCCACCAGGACCACCCGCGATCGGATCGTTGGTAGCCAGCGGTTTTCCAAGCGGCTCCCAGCTTGGGATCAGCTCTGAAAATTTCTAGCAGGTGCTCGGCGAGCCGTTCCGTACTCTGGTCCGCGCTGAGCGAGGCATTGTCGTAGTGAACGACAATCGTTTCCCCTTTTTGCAGGTCGACCTCAGCGCGATAGGTGTCAGCCGTTTCTCCTGAGACGCGAATCTCGGCTAGCTCATGAAGCGTAGAAGTTCGGGTGAAGCTGTTTCCGTTGGCTGTGAACGCTAATAGTTTGACGATGGGAAAATGCCCTTCCTCGGGTCGGTATGAGGATAGTTCCATCGTCACAGCGTAGCGACCCGTCGATTTCGCCTCGAAGCGATTGGGCCAAACCGAACCTCGAGCCAATGGGTCGGAGGAGCTGTTCATTCGCAGGACTCCGTCGATTGGGTGTCCGGTCGTGAAATTGAGGGTGAAGTCGTTGGGGCCGATGATCGTGGTTTCGCTAGGAACGACTTTTTCTTCCTTCAGCGGCGGGATGAGAAGGTCTGCCGCAGTGGTCGCAATCTCGAAGTACTGGGCCATGAGTGGAGGAGAAAGCACGAGCCCTTCGCCGACATTGTCGAATCCATGGTATTCCAGATCGGATGGAAAGCTCTCTGGAGCGCTGAAGGGTATCCCTAGAATGTCGCGAACCGTATTCTCGTACTCCTCGCGGTTGAGCCGCCTCAAGACGGTCCCTCCTGGCGGATCGCGCTGGCTCAGTGTGGTATCCAGCCAGCTGAGCATCGCCTGACGTTCGACCGCTGTTGGCTGCTTCTCCTCCTTCGGGGGCATTTCCCCTTTCTCGAGCATTTCGTGGACCTTGCTCCAAGTTGTCTTCGCTTGGTGATCGCTCCAGTCGATCTCCATGAAGTCCAGGCTGAGATCACCCTTGCGTTCGATCTCGTCATGGCAATTGAGGCAATAGTCGACCAGGAAGCCATCGGCTGCTTCCGGAATAGGTTCGCTAAAGGTCTCGACTTCCGGGTTTGCCAGCGTCGAATGGGGTATAGCAGCAATGCTCGTAATCGCTGCGGTAAGACAAGCGATTTGGCGAACCATTAAAGCAGATAGTCGTTCATGTTCCGCTTCGCGTTAGCGAAACGATCCGTTTCGAGACCCATCGACTGCATCAGGGTAAGGAAGAGATCGCCCATTAGCGGAGTCGTATCCGAGGGGTTGTTCCGATTAATAGCTTGATGGGACCCGTGCTTGTACGGCCCGCCGGCTACCAGGACAGGAAGGTGACTGTTATTGTGTGTATTGGCGTTGCCCATACCACTTCCGTAAAGTATTCCTGTTGTATCGATTAGGGCGCGCCCATCGGGATCCTTACGTTCCTTCAACTGACGGAGAAACTTTCCGAAACGCTCGACATGTTCTGTCCCAACAAGATTGTACTCGGCGATCTTCCCAGGATCGTTGCCATGGTGGGATAAGCCGTGATATCCGGCGCTGAGAAGTTGCCCGTTGATCGTAAATACCTGACCTGACCCCGGAACGAGGAAAGAAATGACCCGCGTGGAATCCGTCTCCAGGGCCAATGTAATGAGGTCGTACATGATGGACTCGCATTCCAAAGAAAGATCGGGGGCGACCGGGTCGAACTCGGGAAGCGGGTATTCGATTTTTGGGGAAGGCTTTTCCAGCCATTGACTTTGCTTTTGGATTTGCTGCTCCACATCTCTTACCGACGTGAAATACTCGCCTAGCTTTTCGCGATCCCGCGTAGTGACGCGACGTTCGAGCGACCTGGCTTCATCCATTACCAAATCCAGCACGCTGCCACCGCTCTCCAAGAGGTATTTCATTCGGGCCTTATCCGAATCAGAGCTGAAGAGCTTGCTGAACAGAACACTCGGGCGACCAATCGCGGGAAGCATAATGCCCTCTTTGGTGTAGCTCATATAACCGTTTACCGGAGGCGTCCCGCAGGTGACCTGAAGCGATTCGAAACGGGTTTGATGACCGATCGATTTGGCGACGATTTGGTCGAAGGAAACGCTGGGGGTCCCTTTTCCGGTAAGGTAGTTTTTCCAATTCTTGTGCCCGTTCGGAGCCCGGTGATCGAGTCCGGAAAAGAGGGTGAAATCTTCCCTCAAGTCCTCGATGGGCTTGAGAACTGGCGAAATTGCGTAGCGAGAGCCAGTCTCCTTGGGAAACCAGCTGGGCGTGTGGAAACCGAGGTAGGTCCCGATGGTGACCAGCCGCTTAACTGGAGCTGCTTTTACAGCCGCCTTGGCAAAAACCGGCTGGACCGACTCCAGGGCAGGCAATGCAAGGCCTATGCCTAGGGACTTGAGAAAGTGGCGACGGTCGATCATATCGGTTTCAGGTGGTGGCTAAGTTGATCCGCAATCCTCGTTTCCGTTCAAGTCGTGATCCGCGAGGAGAAGATCGGGATCATACCTATGCAGAGAGCGGGCTTACTGTCAACATATGGCTATTCGCAAGGCGGGGGGTATTCGCATAGAGTAGAACAGACATCCTGCCTGTTTTCCACGCGGGCTTGTAGCCCTGCGCTACTGTCTTGCTCTCCGGGCGGCCCGTTCGGCTTCTAGCTTGTCGAGGGTGGGGTTGCCCGTGCGGGGGTTGTCGCCGTTGTCGGCTGGGTCGTCGCCGAGCGAGGACTGAAGAGAGTATAGTTCCTCTTGGAGGGCCGCCATTTTATCGGACCATTCGGGATTGCTAGCCAGATTGCTGACCTCCGTTGGGTCGTTTCTCAGATCGTAAAGCTCCCACTCATCGCGAGTGTCGTAGTAGACCAGTTTTTCATTTTGCGTGCGAAGACCATAATGGCTGGGCGT
The DNA here is from genome assembly GCA_002696345.1 of Myxococcales bacterium. GTDB lineage: Bacteria > Myxococcota > UBA4151 > UBA4151 > UBA4151 > UBA4151. Next base: position 4,507 of record NZRT01000036.1, on the reverse strand, counting down.
ATCGAAGTGGGAGTAGTAATAGCGATAGTAAAAGGATTGCCGCCAATCTGGGACGAATTCGCCGCGCAAAAGGGGAGTGAGGCTGCATCCTTGCATGTCTTCCGGGATGGGGTGGCCTGCGATATCCAGCAGGGTTTCCGGATAATCGAGGTTTAAAGTAAGATCGAAGTTAACCGTTCCCGCTTCGATGACGCCGGGCCAGCGAACAATTAGCGGTATGCGTAGCGACGGCTCGTGAATCAACCGCTTGTCGTAGAGACCATGTTCACCGAGAAAGAATCCTTGGTCGGATGTGTAGATAACGACCGTGTTTTCCGCTAGTCCCGATGTATCCAAATAATCGAGCACTTTCCCAATGTTGTCGTCGATTCCTTTAACGCAGCGCAGGTAGCGTTTCATGTATTCCTGGTAGACTGAGCGACGCTTGGCATCGCTTATGGGCATGTCCTTGATTTCGGGCGTGAACTGCGTGTGGTGGGAACGGCCCCCAATCTCTTGCGTGCTCTGGTCGAGGGCGGGCGATCGGCCTGAACCGTGATCGAAGAGCGTTTCCGGCTCGGGGATTTCTACGTCGGCCAGGTAGTCGTTGTAGCGATGGGCGTGCTCCCACAGATCGTGTGGCGCTTTGTAGTGGAGCATGTAGAAAAAAGGCCTATCGGGATCCCGGACATCTTCGAACCAGTCCATGGCTTTCTTAGTGATTATATCCGTGCTGTGCCATCCAGGATTAGGTGTTTGCTTTCCTTGGCGGACCACGCCGGAAGCATGCTCATCGCCCATCTCAACGAAGGCCGTATCGTGATACTTGCCTTGCCCGGGCAAGATGGACCAGTGTTCGAAGCCCACAGGATTCGTATGTAGGTGATATTTACCTACAAAACCCGTTTGGTAGCCGTGGGCCTGCATGTATTTGGGTAGGGTGGGCTGGCTTTGGTCGAGTCCGGTGAATTTGTAGACCCCGTTTACGTGCGAATACTTGCCGGTCCAAATGACCGCTCGGCTAGGCGTGCAAATCGAGTTGGTGACAAAGGCATTGGCGAAGCGCATGCCTTCACTTGCCAGGCGATCCAAATGGGGTGTAGGAGCGACTTCGGCCAGGCGCCCGCCATAGGCGCTGATGGCATGGGCGGCATGATCGTCCGACATGATAAAGAGAATGTTCGGCCGCTTTTCGTTTTCCGCTAAAAGCGGAGTAGCTAGGAGAGCTAGAAGGATGGTGAACGTTAAGAGTGGTCTTTTCATTGAGGCTGATAATAGGTAGGGTTGTTTGTCCTCAAGCAACCGAAGATTGTTAATATTGATGCAGCCGCTTGAGGACAAGCGGCCCTACCTTTGATAAAACTGAATTTCGCTCAGAATTGTGTGCACCCTAACAACAGTCGGTATAGGTGAGTCTGAGGAGAAATTAGGAGTGGTCGTTTCATGGGCTTTAGTAGGTGCAAGGGCTTCTAGCCTGTGTGGAAAACAGGCAGAATGCCTGTTCTACTTTTAGCGGCCTTGCGGGACGAGGCGGTTGCTGCGAATCTATCGATTTCGGCCGATTTCGTGGATGGTGTTTTGGATTTCGCCTTCAACGGGTTCACCATTGGCGCCTTTTAGGAAATACTTGATAGACATTTGCCAGACCGGTTCGAGGTCGGGGATCTTCAAGCGGAGAATTCTTCCTTGGGCCGATAGGCTGGCGCTGGCGATTTCGATTTGCTTTTTATCGTAGTGGGCCGAGCCGTAGCTCGCGGATCGCTCTAGGGCCCAGGTTCGGACGATGATGGAATCCCGGATCAGCTGAGCCGATTGTTGGGCGAGAGGATCGGAAAACTCGATTTCGATCTCACCTTCACTGACCCGTAGTCCGATGGGCAAATGAGCTGGCGCATCCGTCTTACGGATGCGGTAGAATCCTCCAGCTTGGTGCAGTTGAGCCGTCCCCCAGGCGGACATGCCGCAAAGGTATAGGTGCCCGTTATCCGGATGGAAGCGTCCCCGCATCGTGCCGGTGGGAAAATCGGGAATGGGCAGGCGGCAAAGCCCGCCTTGCGGTTGCCCATTGACGATTTCGTGGGGAACGATTTCCAGGCGACCGTGGCCGTAGGATAGATTCAGAAGTTTGCCATCGAGAGGGCCCCAGCCCTCGCTGTCTACCCACAGCAGTTCGGAAGGAGAGCGGTCGAAGCCTTTGTCGACCCAGGCCAAAGGCTTTTCCATGGCCGAATCGGAGCTATCATCGGGAGCCCCGTAGCTCCACATGTTGCCGTAAAACCGGCCGTCAGGGTAGACCCAGTTCAGGCGATTCATGGGATTCCAATGCCCCTCTTGATCGGTTACGATGAAGGACCCATCAGGGTTGATGCAGACGCCGTTGGCGGCGCGAAATCCGTTGGCTTGAATTTCAGTGCTCTCCCCATCGCGGCTTACCTTGAGCAACGTGCCGTGATGAGGGACGAGCGGGGGTCTGGCATGGCGAGCGCTCTTGGCGTAATAGAAATTTCCCTGATCATCGACTTGGAGCCCCATAGCGAATTCATGAAAGTGCTGGGTTACTTGATGATCTGAGTTAAAGGCCTCGTGATAGTCCATTTCTCCATCGCCGTTCAGGTCATGCAGGCGAACCAGCTGGTTACGGCAGGTCACGAAGATCTCTCCATCGACCAGCTTGATGCCGAGCGGTTGGAAAAGGCCGGCTGCGATGCGATACCACTCCGCATTGAGCGCGTCTTCGTCATTGAGTCCCTCAACTCTCCAGACATCGCCATCCCAAGTGCAAAGGTAGGCGGTTTTCCCGTCTGGGGAAAAGTCGACTCCCGTCGTTCGTAACCAGCTTTTCCACGGATTGGCTAAGGGAAGGGTGAAACTATCCCATTGGAAGGGTCCTTCTTGATTTCCCCGAACGATTGGAGAGGGAACGTTTTCCTGCCATTCCGATGGGCCGCCTTGGGTGAGAGGGCCCAGCTCGAGATCAGCCGTCTGAATGGATCCCGGACCGGAAATGAAGGCGACGTTCAAAGGAGTGGTATCGGCTGGAATTGTGGCAGTCAGAAAACCGTCCTGTTTGGCGAGCTTGATACGATCGCTCCCTTTAACGGACATGGCAGCCTCCTCGTTCGCGAGCCGCAAAGTCAGGTCTTTATTCGATTTTCCGACATTCAGGATTCGGGCAATCGCTCCCGAACCCGTTAGCAGGTGGCTTTCCAGTACATCCGTTTTTCCGACTGTATAAGCGATGACAATACGGTTGGCGTGCCGGTACAACCCTTTGAAATGGGTCCATTCGCGAGGCAAGGGCCCAAAGCGCCGGCCATCCAAGCCGACCAGGCGTTGATCGTCGAACGAGCCGGTTTCGGGATTAGCCCAGCCAGGAACATCCTCGGTTTCATAGAGGACCTTGCCGCGTGTGCGCGGCCAATACCAATGTTTGCGATCGAAGTTGATTCCCTGCCAATCCGTGAAGCCATCACCTGTCCAAACCCCGGCAACACGCATAGTATCATGTTCGAACGCCAACCAGGTGTTCCCTTTAGAAACGCCCCCTTCTCCAGGATCGAGTCGAATGGCTATCGCTTTGAAGGCGATGTTGGCTCCCGGGGCCACATAGCCGCGCGTGTCCTTGCCTTCCGGCCAGCGATAGAGCTCTGTTTCCTCGGGCACGATTTCAAAGGTGCCGGTTAGAAAGGGACCGTAGTCCATCTCTTTCCATGGTTCGCGCTTTGTTGGCTCCGGGCCAAGCTGATTTCCTTTGGGCAAATTGGACAAATAGGCGTCTGTAATACTAAAAAACTGGTCCGGATTGCGCTCTTCGATAAAATGTTCCCTTATATAGCGAATAACTGAATACTTCTCCCTGGGGCTCAACTGTGTTTGCGGGGCCATCAGCCGCCAGCCGCGGGTAATGGTTTGATACATGGTGTAGGGATCGTTGCCGTGCTGGAACGCCCCCTCGGCGAATCGCAAGGAATTGGGAATGGATCCCGGCAAGTTGATGTCGCCATGGCAATTGTGGCAAACTTGCTGGTAGACTTCTTGGCCTAGTTTGAAGCTGGCGATCTTATCGTCCTGAATTAGCCGAGCGTGATCGATTTCCGACTCGTAAGCCGGAAGGGCGGATTCCGGAAGGAGCATCGTGCCCGGCGCTTCTTGCGAGAAGCTGCTGGGAGCGATTGAGAAAAGGAGGGATAGGGAGATCGAGATGCTGGTAACGCGAATCGTCATAAGAATACTTCTATTTCCGGAAAGTGTAAGTGCGTAGGACGAATTGTGGAAGGAAAACTATGATACTGGTTAAAATGTGTGAAAGTAGGGATTCAATTGAAGCTCAGTGTTCCGGAACTTGTGATCTCTCCTGTGCCCTATGCTTACGATAGTCTATTAAGGGGATACTTTTCGAGCCACTGGAATTTGAATACGCCTACAAGTGCGTCATCGCCAACAAGAGCTGCTCCATCAAAAAAGCCACGCGTTTCCTCGAAGGCCGCGGAGCGCAGGAAAACGTGTTCGCCGAGCTCAAAAGCCAGGG
>NZRT01000035.1 GCA_002696345.1 Myxococcales bacterium | reverse complement strand
CTAACTTCGCTCGAAGGAGACCCTCCATGAGTGATTCCAATGCATCTGGCTGCACCAGCATGCCTGTGGTCATATTGGCATTGCTGTTCTTCTGGCCTGTCGGGCTGGTGCTGATGTGGACAGGGAAGACATTCAACCTTGTGATTCGTGTGCTCATCACCTTGTTCTTCATGGCTGCGATCTTTCTCAGTTTTACCTTCGGGCTTCTGGCGATGGCACCGGGTTGCGAAGGACTGACGGTGGAGACGTCCGGGCCTATAGCTGACCCGATGGGGGAGATGCAGGATCGGATGAAGGAAGCCAAAGATCGCATGAAGACCATGCGGGACAAGATGAAGGAAGCTCGTAAGGACATGCGGGATGAGTTTGCGAAGGCTCGCAAGGAGATGAAGGGCGAGCAACAGCGCATTCAGGACATGATTGAAGCCTTCAAGAAGCCCAAAAAAGAATCGGACAAGCCAGCGACAAAGAAGCCGGCGAAAGAAGGCAAATTGTGGTTCCAGCGGCGGGTGAAGCCCAGCGCGTACGAGCACGTGAAGGTGGAGGCTCAGGAGATTAAGCCCCTGCGCCCTGTGGAGTTTGAGACCGGTAGCGATGTGATTCGGGAGGGGAGTTATTCGCTGCTCGATGAGGTGGTCACTGCTAGTTCTGAATATGGTGTCAGCAAGTTGTTGGTGGGAGGGCACACCGATGATGTGGGCAGCGACTCCGACAACATGCGGCTGAGCCAGCGGCGAGCCGATGCGGTGAAGCGTTATTTAGAGACCAAGAAGATCGGTGCTGAGTTGTTGGCCATCGGCTTTGGCGAAACCCGACCCCTGGTCGAAGGGCAGGACGAGGAAGCTCGAGCACAAAACCGACGGGTGGAGTTTCAGATCATCGAGAAGGCGGCGACGCCGAAAAAGCGAACCCTGTGCAGCGGTGAGGACGATGAGACCGCATGCTTGGAGAAGCGCTGCGAGGCCGGTGAGGCTCGGGCCTGCTTAGAGCGGGGCGAGCAACTCTACGGCAAGGACGAGACCACTCGTCGGCGCTTCAACCGTAAAGCCTGCGACGGTGGCGATCTTTTAGCCTGCACGAAACTCGGTGCACAGCATGAGCGTGGGGCGGGGGGCTCGAAAGACCTCAAAGAAGCGCTGCTTCTCTACACGCAAGCCTGTGCGGGGCAGGACGGTGATGGCTGCAACAACCTCGGCAGCCTGCACAAAGATGGCGAAGTCGTGTCGCAAAACTACGGTGAAGCGAAGCGCCTCTACGAGAAAGCCTGCGAACTGGGCACGGGCAACGGCTGCTCCAACTTAGGCGTGCTCTACGAGGATGGGCAGGGGGTCGACAAGGCGCCGGCCAAGGGCCTTGAACTGCACGAAAAAGCCTGTGGCATGGACGCGCCCGGTGGTTGCCTCAATGCGGGCAGAATGCACGCCACGGGGGCCGGGGTTCCCCGGAACCAAGAACAAGCCAAAGTGATGTTTAAGAAGAGTTGCGATCTGGGTCTGGAGCTGGGCTGCAAACGGTATCAATTGCTCCGGTAGGGGGGGGCTGCGTCAGCCGCCCTCTGCGGCTTGAGCCTTTTTTCTCAGCGCTTCAGCTTCGGCGGCGAGTTGGCTCGCCTCTCGGCACTTGGCTCGTACCTCGTCTTTGGAGAAAAACGTGTCCGCCACCTGAATGCCCGTGTTCACCGCTTTGCCCTCGCCAGCCACTTTGACCTGCTTCACAAAAGCCTCTTTGAAACCGCTTTTCACGCTGTGCAGCAGGTTGTCCACGACCCCCTGCGCAAAGTTGTCACCAGGTTTCGTCCCACGAGCTTTCGCCTGCGCTGCAGCCACATCCAAGGTGCCCATCTTGGATTCAGCCTGAAAATCCTCCCAGAGCCGTTCCACCAACTGAGTTCGTTGTTCTTCCTTCTCTACGGCTGACGCTCGCAACGCTTCCGGTGAGGGAGTGCAGGCTACAAAATTTGCGATCCCGATGAAGCAAAAGGATCGTAGGATGAGCAGTCGCATCGAGCCTCCCAAGGGCTTTAAACCCTCCCGTGGCCATAAGCGGACGATTTGAGGTTTGGCAAGCCGTTGAACTGTTCATCAACTCAAAGAGTCTCATCGGTCGGTCATGTGTAGCGTGCCAAATCGTGTTCTTGAATGATGGTTTTTAGCGTTTTCGTCTTTCATAAAAAAAGCAACGCGGCCTATCTTCACGAAATGGCACGGGCCTTGTAGAAGGCCGTCTGAAACGGCTTGAGAGCCTTGAATGATCTCTGTGTTGCGCCGCTTATTTTTTACGATGACTTTGGTTTCTCTTGGCCCTGGAGTGGCTTCGTCATCTGAACAAGATAAGCAACTCCAGTACTACTTGGTGATCGATGATTCGGGGAGCATGGCGTTTCCAACCAAGGGTGGGAAGTTGCCCGCCGCAGATACGCATCGCTCTGCCATCGTTGCTGTTCGAGCATTTTCTCGTTTGTTGACGCGGGATGACAAGCTTCAAGTCATCCCTTTAAACCAGGGCAAAGCTTTGTTTCGTCGTCCGACGTCCCCGTTTGCGTTGAAACGAGATCAGCTGTTGGACAAGCACCTCGGGCCTGCCAGCGAGATCAGTCATTACGCAGGCTCAAGAACCCCTTGCGGTCGTGCGCTCAAGGTACTCGCAGATCAGTTGGATGAACATGCGAATGACGAGTCTGTTAAGCCCGTGGTTTTGTTTATGACCGATGGCGACTGTGTGCCGGAGTTCGCCCATGAGAAAATGAAGACACCGGGCGCATGGAGTCGAGGTAAATCTTGGAGCGATCGGTTATCGTTTTATGTGGTGACTTTTGAGGGTCGGGTGGAGGCGAACAACCCATTGTTTGCCTACACGACTAAGTTTCGCGGCGGTGGCGATACCCTGAAAATCCGCAGTTCTGCTGATCTCTTACCTTACTTTGCCCAGGTGATCGCTGCGGCTCGGGGTAAGATCTATCTGCATCCAGCGCCAGGCTCGCAGGAACGCATCGGTCGGGAGGGCGGCGGCGGGATTCAGGACATTGCGGAAGGATTTGTCGGCGCCCATTCCGTCCAAATGGTCATCCTGGCTGAGGCCGAAACGGGTCAAACGTGGGAGGATTTGGATTTTAAACTCTTTGGCCTGGAGTCTCAAAAAGAGGTGAAACCCCTGGAAACCGTGGTTCCCGACGAATTCCAATACGACCACGGCGGACTCAAGGATGATTACTTGAAGGGGCTTGAGAAAGCGGGGTTCAAGAATGCTGCAGCGAAATTGAAGTGTGAGCCGGGCCCCTGTAAGCGGTTCGTTTCGGCGGTGGTAACATTCAGTCTGGATCCCAAGGAATTTGAACCCGGGGAAAAGGTCAAAATTTCATTGCAGGCAAAGACGTGGTCCGCCTTGCAATTAGCTCATTATCAGATCGAACTCGGCGAGGTGCCTGTTTATCGTGGCAGTGGTGGTCAGTGCGGTGAACTGCCTCTGGATCCAGCGGCGCAGAAGCCACCTTTTCAACCCAACACAACGATCTGTTTGGAGCTCAGTCCCGAAGCCAAATCAGACAGTGGTGGTGGAGTTTCAATTCTCGACAACAGCATGCGGGATGCTTTTCGCAACCCTATTTTGAGCACCCTGAAACGTCGCACACTGAAAGCAGATGGTAGCAAAGAGGATTTCGATCTCGACAAGGTCCTGGCACCAGAAAAGGACCGTTGGATCGCTTCGTTGCCTCGCTGCCCAGAGGGGCATCATACGGTGGAGGGGGTTCTCGAATGGGGGCCTCCTTCTTCCCGCATTAAACTCAACCTGGGGGACCTAAGGACGTTTTCATGCACCAACCCAGAAGTGAATTGTCGTACGACTGATGGAGATACCAAGCTGAATGTCGGCTCGATTCCAGCGGGTGGTACAAAGACGATGAACGTGACATGCACGGCTAGTGATGAAACCCTGATCGGGATCAATCTGGATGGGGGTAAGGCACTGGATAAAATGCCAGACTGTCTTTCGGTAAGCCTCGTCGGTGCAAAAGACGGTTTTAAGAAGTTGCCCGCTGGAGGCCAGGCAACCAATCTACAAGTTGCATTTAGGGCGAGGCCTTTTTGCCACGGGGATATTGAGAATCCGGAGTTTAACGGCAACCTTCAGTTGATGTTGAAAGATGGGTCCGACCCAGCGGGAAATCGTAACTTCCAGGTGGACGGAAGTGTGAAGTTCAAGTTGGCCTTTGAGCCGCAGCCCATCACGGCCGAACTGCGCCAAGCGAATACGGGAACAGTGAAGGTCCAAGCGGACATTGGAGCCCCGTTTTACTTTAAGTTGTTTTCAAAGACAGAAGCCGAAGTTGACGAACAAGATCCTCAAGTGCGGCAGCCGCGGTGGGTGGTGCGGAGCACCGATGTGGACCACCCGGAGCGCTTCCAACTCAAGCCCGGTGCGGCCTCTTTTGATTACCTGCTGACACCAGGCCGCTGCTGCAGTGCAGCGGGCGATAAGCTGCCCTTGATGCTGCAGCCGGTGACCAAGGATGGCGAACCTTACGGGGAACTGGTCACTCTTGAAGTGCCGACGACCGTGGCTGGTAGTTTTCTGACCTGTTGGTTGCCCACCTTGATCCAATGGCTTCTTTGGGCACTCGCAGCGGCTTTTCTTATTTGGCTGGTTCGAGGTTATGCGCTGCTGATGGGACGTAACTTCCATTTCAAGAAGGGCAAGTGTCCCACAGCTTATTGGGTGAATACCGATGTCATGGAGGATGTCGTCGCCTTCTGCCAAAATCGCGACCTAGGAGACGGGACGTACGCATTCTGGAAGTGCAAGGTGTCTTCACTTTGGCGGATTTTGCCTCACCCGCTGGTTCATGGACGCTCGAACCGTGCCATCTTCGGCGGCAAGCGTAAGGGTCTGTTTAAGAAGTGCTTCGTGATGAAGCGTGCTCGGGTTCCAGTGCAGGCCATCCTGTACCCGCGGCGCAACGGCAGCACATTCGACCTCGAAATAAAAGGCAACAAGATCAAGACCTGGAGTTACGCTCCGGGAACCCAGGAAATAGAGTATCAAGATCTGAAACAGGGGGAGACCCGCCGTAATCTTTCCGAGATTCAGATCAAGGTGCAGAACTACCATTTTGTTATTACGAAGAATTGATGAGAGCCCACGGGGCTGAGAGAGGAAGTAATCGTGGAAAATATTGAATCATCCGGGAAAGTCACCCCAACCCTTTTTGTTGGTTTGGGGGGCATGGGCTCCAAATGCCTAAAGTCGATCTGGACAAAGATCGTCAATGACCCGAAGTTTGATGAGCGACTCAAAGGAGCCGTACAAGCCTTAGCCATCGACACAGATGCGGGACAACTCCTCGAGTTGGAGAGTTGGTCCAATGGGCTCATCAAGACGGGATTGATTTCGGGCTTCGACAAGCAAGGCTACGCAGAACAGTTGCGTGGTAATGGTCCTTACGACCAAGACGAGTATTTCACTCAATGGTGCCCCTACGACTATGAGTTTCGCGGAGGCGGTGCAGCGGGCGCAGGTCAAATCCGCATCGAGAGCCGTCTCGCAGTTTACCACGAATGCGAGAATAAGGCGCCGACCGGCTTGGTCGCAACGATCAACAATGCGGTGAAAGCGATGTACGACGTACAGCGTGGTTTCACGAACTTTGATGTGCGCCCTCAGGTCCATATTTTCTTCTCGGTCGCTGGTGGTACCGGTTCGGGTTCCCATTTGATGATGGCCTATCTGATTCGGCAGGCCTTTGAGACTCAACTCTCGGGTCGTGTGCCTTTTGTGACCGCCAATATTGTTCTGCCGCAGGTCTTTGGAATGGTTGCCGGTGAAAATGCGCCGGGCATCTACGCCAATGGTTATGCCGCACTCAAAGAAATCGAGCATCACATGAAGTTGGCTTCCAACTCACCCCTGGTGCCCGAGAAGCTAGAGTTTCATTACAATCCGGGACTTAAGCGGTCTTCGACCTATGTGAAGACGCCGCCTTTCGATCTTTGCTATTTGCTGGGGTCACCCGGTGGCTTCCGCTTGGGGGGCAAGGTCGGCTCCGTGTCCACCGTGGCGGCTGACGCCTGCTATTTGAACCTATTTAGCCCCATCAGTGTGACCGTTGACAGCGACAAGGATAACTATGAGCAGCACTGGAAGGCTTTATATCCCATCGAATTGGGCAAGCAATACAGTCAGCCTGGCTACACGCCACTCTGGGCGACTTATGGCGCTTCGGTTTATCTGGTTCCCGCCAAGGAGATCGCCAACTATTGTGCGAAGAAGATGGCTTCATCAGCCATCAACCGCACCTTGTTGATGAACGACCCAGACATGGTTCCTGCGGGGCCTGCTCGGGACGCGTTTAACGACAAGCCCAGTCCGGAGAAGTTGAAGAAGATGTCGGAGAAGGATCGTAAGGAGGCTTTGGACAAGAGCTTCTGTGATCGACTTCGAGCAGTCGCGGACGCCGAGCGAGCCAACGAAGTGGAAGGGTCTTCGCCTTCTCCGTTGCGCAGCGCAGAGGAAAGCTATGCCAGTTCCATCGGTGAATGGGATCGTCAAATGGAGGCATGGAAGGCCGAGATGACGAAGGTCGCCAAGGACCAGGGAACCTTGGTTGGACCCAAGGCCGAGCAGTTGGCCGACAGTGGTATTATGGGCTGGCTCAGCGGTGCAGGGAAGAGCCGTAAGGAAAAGGCTGCCAAGTTTGTTCAGGAGAAAGGCGATAATATTGTCAGTCGTCTGGATCGGGCGTTAGCTGATTTCTTTAACGACCAAGATATCGAGACCCTGGGTCAGCGTTACTTTCTACTGCAGTTGCTCGAAGGTCGAGAAGTGGATGGTTACGCAGGACGTTGGGGCAAAGAGCAACTGGTCCCGGGCTCCGAAAAGGTGAAAGCGGCGCTCACCAACAATATCCTGGGCAAAGGCCAGCAGGAGAAAGTGAAGAGCATGGACGCCAGCATGACCCCCGAAGAGGGAGGCTGGTTCGGAGGTGATGATGAGGATTCGGGCGCAGAGAATGCGGCCGCTGAAGCCGCGAAGTGGGTTGATGAGCAGGTCGAAGCTTACCGCGGCAGCTTAGCGGACCAACAACTCTACGCAATCGGTCATGCTTTGGCTGGAATTGCGGAGAGCATGCTGGACAATTTCCGTGATCTCGAAGAGCGCGGAGCCAGTCGAGGCAATGAAATCATCGCTGATTGTAATGCGATTCTTCGCCACGGTGGCGAGGAGGCAAACCTCTTCCAGAATGACGTCGAGTTATTATCTGACCCCAACGAACGACGCCTCTGGGAGTGGTTCTTTGTCGACAAGTGCGAGATGGGGGACGCCAAACTCGCGGATTCTAAGGTTCAAGAGTTGATCAGCCGAGCCATGACAGAACCCGTCGAGGAGCCAGGCGGCGGCCGGCGCCCACCCGAGTCTTCTGAGGTGATTGATAAAGCTCTCGAACTGCTTGAAGCGGCAGCTTACGAGCAAGTGAAGAAATACACGGTCGGCTCGGGGACGCCAGGGGATCGTTATGAGCATGGTTTGACCATGGAAGAAGCGGCGATTCTGACGCAGGTTTACATGAATGTTGAGGCGGCCCAAGGCAACCTGACCATGAGTGATGCCTTGCGGAAGTTCGGTAAGAAGATGAAGGCCGACTGTGAGCAGGATGAGGGAACTCGGACGGCGCTGCAGGGTATGATTGGCTCCCAGATTGCCCGCGTCTTTAACTCGGCAGCAGTACTGGAAGCTTTTGACGACACGGCCATGACCGGACAAGTGAAGGATCTCCGTATTTGCCTGTTGGCTTGTCACGAGGACTACCTTGACGGGGGAATTCTCTCCGATGCGCTGGCTTCCCAGATGCGAGGCGTTTCGCCACTAGGGGGCTGGCACGACCGGAAGAAAATCATTGTTTACAATGCCGTGATCGGTGCCCCTGTCTATTGCTTCCCTCGAGCCGTCGAGTTGCGTGAAGCGTACAACGAGATTCGCGATATCGGCATCAAAGAGTTGCATATTGATCAAAACTTCCGTGATTTGGATGATCTGGATGTTAACGCCCGTCTGGCGAAACTTCGTGAGCAAGATGAGTACAAAGAGAAACCTGAGTTTGCTCGGGATCTCGCGGTCTTCCTCACAGGCGTGCTCAGCCGGCAGGTTCGTCTTGATGATACCGGGCTTTGGGAGGCGGTAAACGAATACACAAGCCATGTGCCTGGATCCGCCGGTACTTTTGCCTTTAATCGCAAACTAGCGCCTAACCGGATCGGTGCCGTGAAAGCCTTTACCGATTTATCAAACGATCCCGATGCCACGGTCCGGAGAGCTTGGTATGAACCGGTCCGAGAACGATTTAATGCAGCCTTTCAGCAGGGTGGTGAGGGGATGGAGACCGAACTCGGTCGTAATCTCAAGTTGATTCACCAACAGTGGGGAGATCGAATTCTTGAGATGAAGATGGCTCACGCGTCGACAAACGTGGAGGCTGTCGCCGAAGCTGATGGCCGCAAAGGCAATGTGAGAGACCATGTGAAATCCTTGGGGATTCATGAACTCCACGAACTCGAAATTTGTTATGGAGCATTGGAGCGCTTCATTCAGTCGCCCTTTGCAACGACCGATAAAAAGCCCTCTCTGCCGCCGGGTGTGACGATCTGAATCGGATCGACTGAGGCAGGTGATGGAACGGCAAGGAAGAGCGTTCGTTCGGCCCGACAATCCAACCCTCATCCTCTCTTTGGGGATGGTGGGGGAAGGAGTGTCAGCCAAGCTTGAGGGCCAGCACGAGGAGTTGGTGCGCCTCGGTGCAATCGAGAGGCGTGGAGGGCTTGCTTTCGCTGAACTCGACGCTGATCTTCGTCAGGCCTTAAAAGCCGCTCAAGAGTTAATGGCTTATGGTCAACTCGTTGGACAACGAGATGTTCTTGAGCGTCAGCGTCCTCGCTTGGATGTGGTGGTTATCGCATCGCTGACCGAACCCCTGGTCCGCCAGCATTTACAGCATCGGCTCGGTAAGCTGCATAGCCTGCTTCTTCACCACATGGGCGCTATTTTTGACCGCTTTCGCCATGGCCATGATCGGAACCTAACAGTGATTCCGGTCCTGGCGAGTGGATATGTACCACGGGATCCTGATGGCCCTGCTGTGGAACAAGCGCTTAAGTCGCTCTTGGATTGGGTGGAGGCGATCCCAAAGGCGGATTTTGCAAACGCTGAGCCGGGAGCAGTTGCGGAATTTGAGTATGCTGGAGGTACCGTTGAGTTGGCGCTGGATTTGGTTCGAGGCAAAGAAGAACTCGTCGCCGAAATTCTCGATGAGCAAGGGCACAAAGTTCGGCAATTGAAACTCGGCTTACAGGTTCCGGGTAAGGTTCAAATCCGCTGGGATGGCTTATTTCGGTCTGGCAAAAGAGCGCCAACGGGCCGTTACACGGTGCGCTTTCGGCCTCGCCTACAGTCATCAGACTATGATGGGTACATCGATCAAGTCTTCGTGCTCGATGATGTCACGGACACGAGTGTACTGAGCTCGGCGGAGGTCGAGGAAAATATCCGTAATTTTCTCGAACTGATGCTGTATTCAGGTTTGCGCAACGCGAGTGATTCTGACGAACATGAATTGTTGCCTGCTGGACGGGACTGGTTCCATCGGGTCGAACCCGGTGAGCGCAACAGTCGCCTCTCTACATTCAGTTGTGCAGCACTCGATATCCCCGTTTTTCGCCTGCATCGCTACTGTGCGCAAAAAGCCGTTTTGGAGGGCCTTCGGATTCTGAAAGCCCGCCCCGAAGGTTACGATGAAGATCCGGTCCAAGTGGCTCGTCGTCGTGAGGACATGAGCGAGGCTCAAGCGAGTATTCGATCACTCTCGGTGGAGCCGGTGACCCGTCAGTTGGCTCAGGACTTAGGCACAAAGGTTCAGTTGGATCAGGTCGCGACTGAAGACGATGAAGAGGATGAGCAAGAAGCGGTCCCGTTGCTTGCGAGTAACGAGTTCTTGATTCAGTCCCTCGGCCCTGATCGATTGGATTCAGATCGTAAGCGAGTCAAGGGCTTATGGCGTCACTATCAACGATGGGGAATGGATCAGCGAGTTCGTTCGGCAGCGGGGAAAGCCTACGAGTTGGCAGATGAAATCGGTACGTTACTTCGGCAAAGTATCGACATCATCCTCGATCAAAAGAAACCAGGCATGCACTGGCGCGCCATCGAAGAGGTCGAGTCGCAAATTCGAGAGGTTCAGAGCGGCTATGAGGAAGCGCTCGTGCAACGGGACGCAGTTCAGTTGTCTCCGCATCCAGATTTACAGCCGCTGAACCGAGCTAACGAGGAGATCGTGGAGGCCGTCGAAGCTCGTCCTGATCCGGAGCGTATGCAGTTTTGGGGCGTGGTGATGGCCCTTCTTGTCGGCTCCCGTTTGGGTGAACTCTGCTTTCTAAAGTGGGGTGTTAACCCTCTTGTTGCCTTGGGGGATGACGCCAGTTGGATCGATCTTCTTCGGCATGTTGTCGTGCCCTATATGGGCGGCATTCTACTGGGTGCGTTCGGTGTGGCTTTGGCGTTATGGTTCTGGCTCGATCGAGCGACAGACCGTGTTCGAGATGCCTACGAAGCTTATCTGGATGTCTTTCGAGAGACCGTACTCGGGCGGCAGTCTGATTCGATCTATCGTTATTATGCATCCCGTCTCGACTTACTCTTTCGTCAAGAGGTGGTGCGCGCAAACCTTCGCTCCGTTGAAGCGGTTCATGCAGAGCATCAAGGACTCAAAGGAATCGATGAAAGTCTTCGAATACAGATTCAAAATTTAGAGACAGCGCAGGAAGCCTTGGGTGTCGTGATCAACCGGGACGGCACAGAGCAATTGGGTGAGTTGATTGGTACTCAGGACAGAACTGCTTTACGAACGCCAGGCCTCGTTGAGAATGATGTTCACGCGATCTATCAGCGTCGTGCCCTTGGTGTCGACTCACCGGATCAGGTTCCGCACCAGCATCATGAAGTTGCGGTGCAGATGTATCGGGAAGCAGCGCTAAGCCGAGGGTTAAAGCATCTATACCAGGATTTCAGAGAGCGCGTTCCAGCTTCACAGTTGGACGAATTACTGGGGTTCGGAGAAGAGCGGGCCTCTGGTGTGCTCGAGGGCTCGCTGATCCCGGAGTATGCCCGTCATCATGTGGTCGACTTCTTGACCGGGCATACACCCAATTTGAGCACTGGGCTGGATTGGGACGGTAATGTGATGACTCCCTTGGGACCCGATCGTCGCACTGCAGTAGAGGGGGAGCGTGCTCGGCAATATCTCATGCGTTTGGAAAACCAGCCGATGGTCACTGCAGGTCCTGCTGATCTGGCGAAGTGGTTAGAGCGTTGGGAGGAAACTGGAGATCTCATCAGCAGTGGTCGGTTTTTGACGGTCGACCCCGCGGCGGACCATCTCGGCCATCGAGCGGATCGAGAGAATCGATTGTATTTGGCGCGAGTTGTCCAGGGCTTGCCCTTAGAGGCGGCTCGAAGCTTACAGCCGCTTGAGACCTGGTTCGATGATGATGAGGGAGCCCAGGCATGATCGGTACCTTGATCGCGCTCACCGTCCTCATCACCATTTTGGTGCTGGGTTATTTTGTCGGTCCACTCCTGGGTGCCGTCCACATTATTGTCGCCGGTATCTGGTACATGCGGGCAAAAAAGGAGAACAAGGAAAAGCGAAAACACCGCCCCTCGACAGGGCCTGTTTATTTCCTCACTGGGGCGACTTTGTTTGCCCTCTATGCCCTTGGTTACGCCCTCGATAAGCTGCTCGCTGTGACGACGGTTGATGGCCCGAAGGGTGGGGTCAGTTATTTCTTCTGGTCGATCTGGGAACCTTTCGGTGTTGGCGGTTGGGTCGATGGTGCTCTGTATGACCGCGCTGGGATGTTGATTCACACGGTTCTCATTCTGCCTTTACTCTGGCTTGGTGTGACCGTTTATCGACGTTTGCTGCTGAAAAAGAACCCAGAGGAAAAGACGTGGATTTGGCGGGGTATTGAGTTCCTCGCCGGCTTGCTGCGACTGCAGGCTTTTCTCAAAGGGGGGCAAGATAAGACCGCCAATGAGGAGGCTGAGGACGCTAAGGCGGGTGGTAAGAAGGAGGTTAAGTGGCCTCCAGAGGGTGAAAAACCAAGTTGGGAAATTAAGTGGGCAGATCCTTACACTTGGATTGGTTACAACCCAGAATGGCCCCATGAGACCTCACGGGTTTTCCGCAAGTGGATGTGGCCGTTGGTGTTCGGCTGTTTGGTGGTGGTGACTGCGTCCAACTGTGTGGGCAGTGGTAACAACGTAGGAAGTGCCTTTGCGCCTTTGAGGGGGCTTATCGCTGGAGAAGCGCAGGATAAGCTCGAAGCAACCCTTGCAGCGGTGAAGGATGAACTTAC
Organism: Myxococcales bacterium; assembly: GCA_002696345.1. Classification (GTDB taxonomy): domain Bacteria; phylum Myxococcota; class UBA4151; order UBA4151; family UBA4151; genus UBA4151. The sequence continues at coordinate 7,124 of NZRT01000035.1, read as the reverse complement.
TGGCGGTGGGGAGAAGGTTGACGGGCATTGGTGGCAAGTTTTTGTGGGCGCCGGGGAAACACTCGACGAACCGATCACACTGGTTGGTCGAGACATTCGTGCCTCGGATCCTCGTTTCGTGGCTGCCATGCAGTTGGCCAAACGAAAGGGTCGTGGCCTCGCTGTTTATACGATGGGGGAACGTGACAGAACGTTGGAGCGTCTTCTGAGTCGAACCAGCGGAGGAGATGTCCAGCACGCTTACATCCGTCTGATGGAGGCAGAGAAGAAGCCCTTCAAGGCGGGGAAAAATCGCGACGAAGTTTTGCAGAGCCTTAAAGGTTTCGTTCAAGCAGACCCTTACGATCAGTCCGACCTTGAAGCACTCGGTATGGACACATCACAGGACAACCCCTTCCGGCAATTGCGGGGAACTGAAGACCAACTTCTGGAGGATGAGTGGACTCTGGGCATGTTGTCTAAAGTGAAACTCGCCGCTGATGGTCAAGGCAATGAATGGGAGGCGCCTGGCCTAACCCCTGGTATTTTAAAGGCTCGAGTGGCTCGGGCAGGCACTCCCGTAAAAAACTTCCTGAAGGAGATGGGCGATGCCCTCGCGAATGCTGGAGGCGGCGTTCATTATGGGACGAGCAAAGGCCTTTGGTTGGCGAGTCTTTGGTTCTGTTTCTTGCTGTTAATGGCTCTCGACACGACGACGCTTGCCCCCGAAGAGGAAGTGCAGCCGGTTCCGGAAGAGGAGCCGCCCACGGTGTTGGGCTTAACGGATTTACTCACGGCGATTACCCGAGCAAATGCCGAAGGTGACATCGCGGACCCTCCTACCATCGGTGGAAGAGGGGAGAAAAACTTACCAAAACCCTACGGTAAGTTGGTGGGCGTCGGTAAAAACCGCTGTGTTTGGCCGGGTCCGCTGGATGAGGAGCGGCAGATCGGCCAAACCGTACAGACCCAATCTGCGGAGGACTCGGAGTCAGCAAAGACGACGGCTCAACTCTCTCGGCTGATTCAGGATTTCATCCAGCAACTCAAACCCAGTGAGGATGGCAGTACAGAATCGACCGGAACATTGATGGAGAGCCAAAGGCGGGCGCTTGAAAATTATGCATCTGCTCGTCAACGAACCAGCGGGTTGATCGGCTCCGTCCAGAGTACTGGGGACCAACTCGTCGAAGAACAAGGAGCACGGTTCGCCTCAGCCGGTCGAGCGGTGAACCCATTGCTGGTTGGACCGGAGGGTTCGGGGCGGACGACAACCCTTGCTCTCTTTGCTGCTGATACCGTCCTTCGGTATTGCCGACGAGTCTTGTGGATCTGCTCTGACGACCGTCACCGCCAACAACTGGTCAATGGCGGCGGTGGTCAGCGAGGTCTCGAAGATTGGTTCATGCGTTCCAATCTGCGATGGGGGGTCAAGCGTGCCGTTGGTTTGTCAGGCGCTGGGAGCGTGGACTCCAACCGTGTGGAGGGGATTCGTACCGACATCGCTTTTCTGACTCTGGAGGAGTTGGGCAACATCCACCTTGAGTTACCGGGCCGCTACGATGAGCTTTTCACTGAAGTCGGCATGGTTGTTCTCGATGATCTTGATCGTCTTTCGGGGTTGGAAGAGCAACAAGCATACTGGGTACTTCGACGCCTAAGTTCACGTCTGGAGCAAGGCGTAGAGGCACCCGTTTCACTTTTCTGGGCTGCGAGTTGTTCACGGGTCGCTGAGGGTGCGGTCACCTGGGTGGAAGACCTGGTCGGACAGAATTTCGATCTGATCGACTTCCGGCAGTTGCAAGGGGCAGCTCAGGTGGAGCAGTACCGGTTCTACCTCAACGAATTTATCGACAAACGACGTCGGCCAATGAGCGTTCATGATCTGGTTCGTTGGCTTGAAGCTTTACAGATCCCTTGGCACCTGCGGCGGTGTGAAGCGAGGTTGCGGGATCTGGATTTGGTCTCGGCAGTCTCGGGCCTTGCCAGCACGTATCATGTCGCTGACCCGAGGCAGGCAGCCGCCGTCATCTTGCAGGGAAATTACGCTGAGGCGAACCGTGAAGCAGGCCGGCTCGCCCATGCAGGATGCCTTTCGGGGCGCACTGCTATGGGCTTCTTTATGGATGTTGCAGCGCAACAGGTCTCAAGTTTCCAAGTTATTGATGAGGGAGACCCGTTGGGCGATCTCGTTAAGTCGTTGCCTAAAGCGGTTGCCAGTCACGGTAATTTAGCACTTCATCACCGGCAAATCGATGCGGTACACGTGGAGAACTGGCAGGTCCAAGACCGTATTGAAGACCTCTTTCAGAAGGATGTCGTTTCCAGTCGCCAGAGGAACTATGGAGAACATCTTCAGTCAGAAGCATTTGTCGATTTTACAGAGGACCATCAAGCATTCCAACATCGCAAAAGGGTGCATTTAGCCCTTGGCCGTTGGCCTGTTGTACCCTTCAAGGAAGGCACAGCCACCGCCAGTTCTGTGGCTGTATTGGACCGGTCTGCGGGGGTGGTACTCACCGAGGTCGATGCAGCGGTTGCGGACTTACATTACTATCCAGGACGTGTTTTTCTTCACCCCAATGGTCGCTTTAAGGTGCGGGAGCGAGAAAAACTCAAAGAGGGGGCTCAGGAGCAGCCTCGAATCTTGGTCGAAAGAATCGACGAGGAACAGCTCTCCAGCCCTCGAAAAGCCCACCAACTCTGGCCGAAAGGTGAATCTTGGGATTGGCGAGAGGATCGGGTCAGTATCGGTCGCTTTCCGGTGACGCTCCAAGAGGGGCCCGTCACGATTAAAACTACAGTCACTGGAGTTAATCTGCTCGAGACCGGGAGCTTGAAGCTCTTGGAGCGCCGTCGGTTTAAAGAGAGTTCACCGACGTGTGAGTATGAGACACGAGCGGTCTTTATTCGTTTTGAGGAACACCTAGAGCCAAAGGGTGGGGCGGCTCCAGTTCAATTGCTCGCAGCTACTGGTCGTAGCTTATTACCCCTGTTGATGCGGGGCTGTGAAGAATACGTCGAGGTCGACCTTTTGGGGTCGGAAACGGTCCCAGAGGGGCTTGCGCTCTGGGAGACCGTTCCTGGTGGTATGGGCTACATGTCTCGGTTTTATGACGAACTTGTTCTCGACTGGCTTCGGCTGATTCGCATGCGACTCGAACGGTCCGTGGATGTGGCCCGCCTTGTGGCCATACATGACCATACTGGTAAGTTGGGGGGCGTTCCGGCAAATCAACAAACCGTTTTCGATGACCATGGAGACAGTGCCTTGGGCCGTGCTTTGGCTTGGCTTGATGCGGTACTCGAGGGGGAGTCGGATCCGGGACAGTTTGTAGGACATGTGAGTCATGGAGGTGTCCCTGGGGAAGGTCAGGGAGGAGACATCGGCAGAGTGTGGCAGTCAGATACCGGCCGAACCGACCAATTGGTCTGGACCGAGCACCGTTGGGAACTAAGTCCTCGCTTAGCCCATCTCCTGCAGTACCGGGAGGCGATTCTGCACACCGCCCACGAGCGACAGACATTACAAAGCGCGTTGCTGTTCAGTGACAACCTTGAGGATTTGGTGTCCCGGGCTCAGGATTTGGGATTTTTGATTCAGATGGAGGGCGGCGGTATGCCCTCCATCGAAACCAATGGTGAGCCGTATTCGGAATCGTTCTTGCCTTGGGCGATCAACAGTAATGTAGCCATTGATTTAGCGATGGAGCGACTTCGTCCTCTTGCTCGACTGTTCGCTCGGGTTGCTCAACAACTAACCGAATCAGCGGGCAACGTGGGGCTCGGCCGTTACCTGACTGCGGAATTCGTGCTCGGTTTCATCCAAGCCATGGACCATGATGAGGGGCTTAAGCACCAGAGACCTATTAAGATTCAGAAGACGGTCAAGGAGCCAACGGCGGAGGAGAAACCCCAAGCTGGCGGAGTCGCCCTCGATTTCTCTGATCTCAAATATGACGAGGCAACCAAGGCACTAAAGCACGCATCCACTGGCAAGAAGATCGTTGTTCACCTCCGTGATCGAGATCAAGGCGAGCAGGAGCCAAGATTACATACGCATTTTTGCGCCACCCTCTCTAAGTTCAACAATGAGGGACAATTTGATCGGGCGTATGTCGCAGCAAAACCCGGGGCTGATAGCTACCGCGTGCTCAACACCGAGACCGGCGAAGCCAGCGAACTTAAACTTCCCCATTGTGGGCATTGCGCCCGCATTGCAGCAGCCGTGCAGAAAGCCACCCTGATTCCCCAAAAGACGGTGGAGATGGATTATCAAGAGACTTCGATTGTCTCGCCACTACGTGCCTTGGCTGTGCGGAGTGGCAACAGTGAATCAAAGATGCTTCTCTCGATCGCTTTGCTTCGGTTGCTCGGTATCGACGCCATGATGATGCGGAATGACTTAACCGGTGGCCTGCGTTTGTTGGTGGCTTGTGACCCCGAGGGAGATTCGGGTGGTGCCTACGATGACCACTTGCTCCGTGCCGGTTTCGAAGATGAGCATTGCAGGGTCCAGGTTGAGGGCACGAGTTATTTCCTGGCGGATGTTGCTGAGCCCCTACAGCCTGGGCGAGTCGGCGAGCCTGTGACACCGGCTGAAGCCGAACTTCTCGACTCGACCAGCGGCAACGTAATTCAGTTCTTTGTGACTGCGGGTTGGAAGCCGCTCACTGGTGGTGAAGAAGCTCCGGACGCATTCACGGGCGCCCAGCGCCAGACCGGTCGCTCTCAAGGGCTTCATCAAGCCGTGCCTGCCTCTTCCCCGGCGCTGCCATTGGCGGAGCGTATTGGCTTTGTGAGTGAGTTGACGGGCTTGAGTGCAAGCGAAGCGGAAAGCTTGGTCCTTAACCCAAGCCCATGGCGCCTCCATCCTGAAGCGGCGTTTGTTGAGATGAGCGATGGCAGTGCGCGCCTGCCCCTCGATGAGCAGGCGCGAGCCTGGGCTCAGCCGCTCCTCGACGGACTGCGTCGAGATCACTACGATGAAGAGAGTGTGGATCTGGACCCAGAGCGGTCTGAGGCTATCGCTCACGTTGCTTCGGTTTATGGGCTCCATGGTACCCTCATCGAGGCTTGGCTTGCCGGGGAGCATCAGGGCTTCCCGGTGGATCAGGCCGGAGGACGAGAAGCATGGCGTCGCCATGGAGACTATCGGATTGAGGCGGAAGGGACCCATTATTTGCTACGGGGTACCGCTTCGTTGAGCGCCGGACGCTTTATGCAAGCGATCCAGCGGCGCTACGGAAAGGAAGAAGCCCATGGCTAAGCAGCGCGAAGAAGACGCTGTCTTTGTCGGCTTCGAGAGCAATTTGCCCACGGCTCGTGTGCAGAGGTCTCGAGATGATCAGAGCTTGGGACCGCCCCCCGTGGATCCCGATTTGGTGGCAGCGGCACTTGCAGAAGCTGAGGCGGCAGCGTCCAAGGAAGAGGCCGTACCGTCGGCTGAAGCTGTAGACGAAGATGAACTCGATGAAGAGGAAGCCAAGGGCAAGTCATGGATCAAATGGCTTGTCATCGCTGTAGTGGTCGCGGTTGTCGGTTATTTTGCCTATACGAAGATGCAGAGCGAACCGGAACCTGCACCGGCCGAAGCCACTCGTTCGCCCAAGAAAGTCGATGATAGTGGTCAGGAAGACCCCCCCGTAGAGGAGCCTTCCGCCGAAGATAAAGAGGAGGCGCCGTGAGCACCGAGACTGAAACCCCACAAGCAGCGGACGCTGATTCGGAGGCAGCTTTGGACGCTTCGGCGGTGGTGACCAATGAGGTCACTCCTGCCGTTCCAGCGACGAAGCCAGTGGTCGAAGAAGTCGTTGAGCCCCAGAGAAGCCCAGCCATGGATTGGGCGGTCGCCTTCACGGAGCGACAGCCTCTTGGACACGGTCGAATTGAGGGGGAGCTTCTTAGCGGTTCCGAGATTTATACGATTCTTAGGGGCACCTTTGGAGATCGCCTGGTGGACCATGGTCTGATCCATTACAGTTCCGAACGCTATCTAGTGCCCACAAAAATCCAGTGGGAGCATCTGCTCGATGAGACACTCGATTTGGACAGTCGCTTGCAGGGGACGCCCTGGTTGCGTGGCGATTTAGCCTGGGCGTTACGCTTTAATTTGTTGCGCAGGGCAGCGGGTTCAGCGGCTACGGATGAAGAAGGTGATTTGGTTCCGCTCGCCTGCGGAGTTCTCGTTGATCTTCTCGTGGCGGGGGACCGCTCATGTCTCAACATCCTGATCAGTCAGGATGAGGGCGTTAATGAGGTTTGGGTTGTCGACCCTGCTAATGGTCGTCGTCGTCGAGTCGATGGCTCGGACCGAGATGTAACGATCGTTTACATCTAGGCGGACGGCGCGGTGCTTCTTTCCGCTTTTATTTTCAGTTTGGGAATGGGCGTACCGGCTTTGACCGGTGTGGTGCCGACTCCAGCGTGCCTCGAGGTCTTTCCTGGAGTCGCAACCCCGGAACTGCCGATGCTGCGAGCCGAAACGTGGACCCTTTGGGCAGAGGAGACAGACAACCCTGTACGCTTTCACCGCCATTCAGCGAAACTCTATGAATGCGCAATTGAGAAGGCGAAAGCACTCCAGAAGCAGAAGCCAAGCCAGGCGAAAAAGTATGCTGATCTGCAGCGAAACGCGGAGATAGCGCTCCGTCAAGCTCGTGTCCGGGTCGACAACAACTGGGATACCTTTCGGAGTCAGTATCCGGCGGTCTGGTGGTTCCTCGATACGAACTCGAGCATCGAGCGGTATGATGGCTCGGAAATGGCGGCCATCGGGCAGGCATGGGCCGGACTTATCGGTGGCATCGAGCCCCTAAAGATTCCCCGACTTGCAGTTCTGCCTCGCTGTTCCGGTGTTGTGGAAGCAACACCGGGTCAAACCCGGGAGGAAACCTGTGAGCAGATGCGGGGCGAGGTCCTTCAACTACTTTCTCAGAACCAACGTTTCCAAGGCCTCGGTGATGCTTCGGTTGTGGAGGTCTTAGGCCCTGACTTCGAAGTCCTCATGACAACAAGGGAAAGGGGAAATCCGAAGGAGCAAGAGCTCTTGCAGCGCCTGGCAGCGGGCTTGGGGCTGGGTGAGGTGATGATCCTCGACCTGAATCTGAGCGACCGGTTTCATCTGCCCGCAAGGCATGATTGGG
>NZRT01000034.1 GCA_002696345.1 Myxococcales bacterium | reverse complement strand
TTTCTTCCAGCCTCGGCCTTCTTCGCCTCCACTTCTGCCTTAGCAACTGCCTTTGCTTCCTTAGCAGCCTTCTTTGCATCCCCCATCTGTGCCTTCTTAGCAGCCTCCAGCTCCTTCTTAGCGGCTGCAGCTTCGGCCTTCGCTTCGGCTTCCTTGGCCTTCGCCTCTGCTGGATCTACTGCCTTCTTACTCTTCTTGGCCTTCTCCTCGGGCTCTGGCTCTGGCTCGGGCTCTGGCTCTGGCTCTGGCTCTGGCTCGGGCTCGGACTCGGGTTCGGGCTCGGGTTCGGGCTCGGGCTCAGGCTGGGGCTCGGGTTCGGGCTCGGGTTGAGGCTGGGGCTCTGGCTCCGGTTGTGACTCGGGTTCTGGTTGTGGCTCAGGCTCTGGCTCCGGCTCGGGCTGCGATTCGGGCTCGGGTTCGGGCTCGGGCTCAGGCTCTTTAATCTGGCAAATATCGGTATAAACAAATAAATTTTCTCCGCCCATGTATCCATGATAATAACAGTAAACACTTACTACATCAAAATCTCCATTTATTTGAACTTGTATCTCTCCGTAATAAAAATCATAACTGATTCCATCAATATCTTTAGTTAATTTTTTATCAGCATCTCCTGTATAGGATATCAATGCGGTTTTTCCATTATTCAATATTGCCATAGGATGACCAGATGAAATCCCGTTAAACACATACGAACCTTTATATAATCCATACTGTAATGTTTCGTCATAACTTGTGCCCCCATTAAATACATATTTATTTCCTCCCGATGATATGATATTTACTTGTGATATTTTATCGATACACTCTATATTTTGAAATTCAGGCTCTGGTTCGGGCTCGGGCTCAGGCTCTGGTTGCGGCTCTGGTTGCGGCTCGGGCTCTGGTTCCGGCTCCGACTCCGGTTCGGGCGGCGGAGCCATAATGATTGAACCCGTTATTATATAGGTTAATTCAATATCAGGTTCTGGCTCCGGTTCAGACTCTGGCTCCGGTTCAGACTCTGGCTCCGGTTCAGGCTCTGGCTCTGGCTCCGGGTGTGACTCTACAGCAATAAAAGTACTCGAGATCCAAGAGGGGACGTCGAACACATAAGTTACTCCGTCCTCTGAAAACTTACCATATATATACCCAACGCCATTTACAACCGGATAGTAGTATAGAAAACTATATAGTTCGCCACCTTCAAAATCAAATGAAAAAGTTTGTCCACTATTACCAGGACCCCTTGTAGCAAAACCACCAGATGCTTCTGCTTTTGATTTTAAGCTATTATAACTTTCTGAACCCTCTATTGTCCAGTCTGTTTCTCCTTTGATAATAAATACTGCTAATCCAAAATTATTACCCCCTCCCTTAACATTAAAGTATTTTGTGGTTGTGCTACTGAAATATATATAGCCATTGCACCAATAGGTATGGTTTAAACCCGAATAGTTGGTACTTTCCGTATATCCATTGGCTAAAACAATATCTCCATTTTCGTCTTTATATCTGTAACCGGAATTTGTTCTTAGAGGATTAATCATTGTATAATTTGTTACATATGATTTTTGAGGATTGAAATTCATACTTGCAGTTAAACTATAATGACTCTGACTTTCATGCCAATATCTATTTATGTATCCACTTCCCGTCATCGTATAACTTATAAATGTTAAATATTGCATCTCACCCATCTTTTGTAAATAATAAGCTTCCTCATTTATAGATAAAATATAGCTGTGGAAATGTAATGGAATTATTTCATCATCTTGAATTGAATTATAACTAAATTTACAACTATACTCTTCTCCTGTTCCAATAAAATAGAAAAGTATCGAATAAATCATTTTTTCAGTAAGCATAAATTCCGGATTATTATTATCTATTAAATAACAATTACTTATATTCTCACTTAACCAGCTATAATCAACTTCATCCAGATCTAATGAACTCCATCTATGTTCTCCTTCTATCAACCAAATATAATAATTACTACCTGATTCTACATTGAACCTTATTACACTTGACTCCAAAGAATAAATATATCCGTCATAAAGTTGGAGAGATTTTAAATTACTTTTATTAGAAATTATATTCGTAGATTGCAATTCTGTAAATCCTTCCCACAGTGACAACTTATTTTCTTTTATTTCGTCAACGTATTTAATATAGGATCTTACGTTCCCTGTTCCAAGGAAATTATAGGGAAGACTATTGTTTATTAATAAATCTGATTCAAAACTTAATAGATTAGGCGAGGTTCCTAAATAGGATGTAAAAAACTGTGACGGAATTGTACTTTGTCTTCTAGATTGATTATTCAAAGAACTATTTTCTATACCAACAAATATATTTTGACCTCCGCCGTGTTCTGTCATTGAAATCAGTATTGTATAAAGAGTGTTTGCTTGAAATGTATAACTTCCAACTCTCCCTCCTGTGTAAGTGCTGGCTGCACCATGTCTATTTGGATGACTACATACTAAAGTACTGTTAGCTATGTTACTTGTTATCCAAGTATAACTTGTTCTGTCAGGATGACCTGTTGAACTCCATTTCTTATCACCTTTTATAATCCATAAAAATACATCGTCATCTCCGGTAATACCAAAATGTTTCGTCGTTGTTGTTTCATAATATATATATCCATCCCAGAAATGTGTAAAAAAATCTCCACCAATTACGGAGCCAACTGTTGTAACATCTGTAGCTGAACCGAAATTGCTCCATGCGGGTAATAAATTTGTCATCGTTATAGAATTATAATCATATGTATATCGAGTAACTTTACCTGTATTTTGTGGTAAAAATGAAACCTCGGGCTCCGGCTCGGGTTGCGGCTCCGGTTCCGGTTCCGGCTCCGGCTCCGGCTCCGGCTGGGGTTCCGGCTCCGGTTCTGGCTCCGGCTCCGGCTCTGTAACTCGCATTAAACGTTTATATAAATTCAATGTTAATGGTAACGCATTAACTCCGTTTCCTGGACCAACTGAACCTAAAAATTCTAATCTTTTACTCGTTAATAAGTTATTTAATCCTCCATCATAGTTTGATCTTGAATCCACCGCAATATATAAAGTTTCAATCTGTCCCTCAAAAGTAAAACTTGGACTTCCAGTTATGGACATTGGTATTCTTGTATAGTAATTCAATGATAAATCTATTATGTCACTATATCCTGAATCCCAAGTATAGTTTCTGTCATGAGCAATTTTATCTCCGGCTTGAATGTTACCTTCTATTATATCATATCTATTTGTGGAGATTGTTGTTGCGTCGACTCCGTCCAAATACATCTTTGGAGTATATTCGTCTACCATTTCAAATCCAAACCATAAACCTAATAAATAATTGGTATTTACAGCTGTAAAATTAAAAGATGTATCCGGCTCAGGTTCCGGCTCCGGCTGCGGCTCCGGTTCCGGCTCGGGTTCTGGTTCCGGCTCGGGCTGAGGTTCGGGTTCTGGTTCCGGCTCGGGCTCAGGTTCGGGTTCTGGTTCCGGTTCCGGTTCTAATTCTATGAAAATTAATTCGTTGTCACTTTGTGTTAATGTCTTGCTTTCCACTTTAAATAGTTCCAAACTTAATCCAGATAAAGTAATATTATCCGTTATATCAAACACTAATCTTCTTGGATTAAACGATAATGTAACAGTTATTCCCATTTCTGTTGCAAATAAATCGGCTACATGAGAATCATTGGTTGAAACCGGAATTGTAAAAGTAGTTGTAGTTGAACCTTCTGTAATTGACACTGTCATCGCGCTGGTTAATGATATATCAAGCGGTACTTCAGGCTCCGGCTCAGGCTCCGGCTCAGGTTCCGGCTGAGGTTCTGGCTCAGGCTCTGACTCGGGTTCCGGCTCGGGTTCTGGTTGCGGAGCAATATACAAGAATAGTGTATAATCTACAGGATCATCTGTATATGCGGAACCAGCGGTTAACTCATAATTTACCAATTCTTTTACAAGAATATTCGTATCGCCATCTGCTATACGAAGATGACTTCTTAAAAAGATTTCATTGTTTTCCGAATAACTCGTGACGCCTTTTTGAATAACATAATACAAAGTATTTACTCCCCTCGTTTTTTCATAAACAATATCCAGATTTTTAACAACAGAACCTCCCGGTAATTGAAAGGTATAAATGTAATTTTGAACCTCATCTCCTATTGTATCTGTTATGGTAATCGTTTTATTGATTGGAATAATATTTTGAACCGTGTTTAGTGTATCCTCAAAAGGTGTGAATTCTGGTTCTGGTTCTGGTGGAGTTTCTGGCTCTGGTTCAGGCTCAGGTTCGGACTCGGGTTCCGGTTGCGATTCTGGTTCCGGTTGTGGTTCTGGTTCCGGTTGTGGTTCTGGTTCCGGTTCCGGTTCCGGTTGCGGTTCGGGTTCAGGTTCCGGTTCCGGTTCGGGCTCAGGCTCCGGTTGTGGTTCGGGTTCAGGTTCCGGTTCCGGTTCGGGCTCAGGCTCCGGTTCTTGCTCACCTTCTGTAAATAAACCGTCAGCATAAATAATTGTTCCAAGTGATGTCGCTATTACATCTCCTTGCGAAATATTCACTATTTGCTTATTATTTTGATCCGTCATCACAATAATTCCCGTAGATTGGCGTATAAAATGAAGTTCTTTGTTATATTTCTTAAATTTTATTTCATGTCCAGTTTGTGATAACGCACCATAAGCACCCATATCATTAATAATAAGATCATCGATCTCTATGGTTTGTCCAGGAGCATACACTTTGACCTGTGATAAATTATAATTTTTCGCATGTAAAGAACTGTTGTCAGTGTTATCAAGAGTAATCCCTAAATTCGCTTTTGTAGATATGAAAGAAACCGCACTTGGGTCATTTCCAAAAATAATGTCCATCATTGCATTACGGGCAATTAATACATTCGCGGACGTGTCTATAGCTGTAAAATCAATGTAGTGTCCAAGCACAGTAGAACCGTCGCTTGCTAATGTTATTCCACTTATGTCATTTATACTTGCATCACTAATGGATAGAGCCTTCAATTTTTGAATACCCTTCTCTGCTTGAGAAGGTTCAAATATATTATCACTATCTACCGTTCCAGATGCATCCGTTACTGATTGGGTGACATTAACACTTACATCTACCCCTGAAGCTTCTATGGTTTCTCCTAATGTTGTTGCTGCATATGCTATAGTTTCAAGGTTAGCAAAGGTAGCGGTTTCCGTAGATGTAGTGTCTACCGCTTGAATTGTGGATACAACGGATGTGGTTATTTGAGCAACATTTTCGACAGCACTTGCATCTATGGATGTTCCTGTAGTTGTAGCTGCTGTTTCAAGGATTGTTTTTATATTATCGGTTTCTGTTAAATCAACTGTTCCTGATGAATTCGTTAACAATTGTGCAAAACTATCCAACGCTGCCTCATTACTACTAGCGTCATCTGCTCCACCAGTAGATGAACTTACTACGGTTAAAACACTGCTAATTTGCGCAGCTGCAGCTAAACTTGCAGGATTCTTTACTTTTAAATAGTCTTGATCAATGTTTTCAGCGGAAATACCTAACGTTGTGGCTACGGTTGTTTTTGCAGAACTTAGCGCCGTTTCAGGATTTATACTTGAATCATTGGCAATATTTTTTTGTGTAACCGATGTGGCTAAGGTGGTTAGAGCATTAAGATTTGTTTCTTCACTAGTAATAACATCACGCTCTCCAATATCAAGATTTACCAATTTAATTGTTTTAAAAATGCCTTTGAATGGTTTATTTGTAGCTATATTCGTACCACCCGTTGATTCTACGATAACATATGATGCATAAGTTTGATACACTAAAGAATAATTACCATATTCATCCGTAATGGTAGTTGTTAGTATTTCATTCGTATCTGGTTCTTTTACAGTTATTGTTGCTCCACTAATATATGCTGAAGAAGCCGTACCTTGAGAGGCTTGTTGTCCCGCACCCTCTGGTTCTGGTTCTGGTTGTGGTTCTGGTTCTGGTTCCGGCTCGGGTTGCGGCTCGGGTTGCGGCTCTGGCTCGGGTTGCGGCTCTGGCTCGGGTTGCGGCTCGGGTTGCGGCTCTGGTTCGGGTTGCGGTTCCGGTTGCGGCTCTGGTTCCGGTTGCGGCTCTGGTTCCGGTTCCGGCTCTGGTTCCGGTTGCGGCTCTTCTTGAGGTTTATTTACAAGTTCCCCTTCAAACTCGTAATTTAGGTAGTAAATGTAACTTATTTCTGGCTCCAGCTCAGGTTGGGGTTCTGGCTCAGGTTGAGGCTCAGGTTGAGGCTCCGGCTCCGGTTCTGGCTCCGGCTCAGGCTCTGGTTCCGCCTCAGGTTCAGGTTCCGGCTCAGGTTCCGGCTCAGGTTCTGGTTCTGGTTCTGCCGGAGATAATGCTGCTACTACCGCATCCCATCCAATTTGTGCTCGATGTGTATATAATGTCTCCACTTCATCGGCGTTTAATGCAGTACCATTCCAAACACGTAAATAATAATAATCGCCTATTAAGAAATTGGTTAGTGATGCTGCTTCTGTTCCTAACGAAATATATCTGCTAGCGTTTTGATGCGTGGATTGATCGGTGGTAGGATATGTTAAAGAAGTAGATGTTGATGCAGATTTACAATACCAGGTCATACTTCCTGAATCTACACTTAATACGATATGCATATCTTCAGGGGAACCGGTAGGGAAAACATCAGTTATTTTCATTTCAACGCCACCAGACTGAAATATTGATCCACCGTGCACCCAGGCCATATTAGTAGTACCATGTACCCACACAGCATATCCATAAGTGCTTCCCCAATTATCTCCAGAAGGAGCAACTCCTATTATTCTTGAGAATGCTGTCGGGGAGGCCGGTTGTCTTAGATAGACTTCAATTGTATAAGGAGCTTCGAATATTTCTGCTTGATTTGTAACAAGATATTCGGTTCCAGTTAATGTTGCGCCAGTATCATTAGGTAATGTAGCCGAAGAACCGTTGTCATAAAAAGACATCAAGGACGATCCATCTATACTATCCGTTATTGTAGATTGACCGGATTGGTTGCGGAAATCCCAGTCATGTGTCGGTGTTGACGGAACAATACTAGGTCTATTATCGTATAAAGTTGATACCTGCGTCGCATCCAACGCAGTTCCGCTCCAAAAGCGCAAATAAGCCATAGTTCCTACAAAAAATTCTGCTCCTCCGAAACCCATTCCCAAATTATGATATGTTCTTGTTACGGTAGTGGTAATACTATCAAAACCTGTTTCAGTATGATGTAGAACACCATTTTTATATATTTTTGCAGTTGAATTATTAACTGTTATTATCGCATGAACCCAATTGTTTTCTTCAAAGAAAGAATCGTTAGTAGATGTAAGCAAATTAACCGCAGAAGATGAGTTCGTAGTTAATAATCGAGCTGTTCCATTCAATATGGCTGGTCTATAAAAAATGATGTTGTCTGTTATAGCATTTCCTGGAGCTTGATAAGTATAAAAATCAAAAATTCTTGGACTTTCGGTCGAAGGAAACGAATCCCATTTAAAATAAACTTCAAAAGAAAATACAGGTCCTATTCCCCAAGGTGTTAATCTGAGATAATCATTTACTCCATCAAACACCGCACCATTATCACTAAGCGTAGCACCATAATTTGTAACGGTTTTACTTGAATCATAGGTGTCCGCTAATCCATCTAAGGCGGTCGCTCCATGGAACATAAATTC